>SCVJ01000056.1 GCA_004322425.1 Chitinophagaceae bacterium | reverse complement strand
TGGTGATCTTCTGGGTCGATTTGACCGACCCGATGCGGATCTTCAGTTCTTTGAGGCTAGCCATCTCAATCCCGTGTTTCCCTCTCCCTTGAGGGAGAGGTAGTGAAACTTGGCGGCTTGCCGCCTAGTTGAACTAGGAGAGGGTGGTCCGCCCCATCGGCGTCGCACACCCTCACCCAACCCTCTCCCTCAAGGGAGAGGGCTTATGTTACGCGAACGTCTTGCCGAAGCTGTCGAGCGCGGCCTTCAGCTTGCCCTTGGCGTCGTCGCCCAGATCCTTGGTGTCGCGGATCGTGGTCAGTACGTCGGCATGATCGTGGCGCAGATAGGCCAGCATCATCTCTTCGTAACGGGTCACGTCCTTGACAGCGACGCTGTCGAGATAGCCGTTGGTGCCAGCGAAGATCGACGCGGTCTGCTCTTCGAAGGGCAGGGGCGAGAATTGCGCCTGCTTGAGCAGCTCGGTCAGGCGGGCACCACGGTTCAGCAGCTTCTGGGTCGAAGCGTCAAGGTCAGACCCGAACTGGGCAAAGGCCGCCATTTCGCGATACTGGGCCAGCTCCAGCTTGATCGAGCCGGACACCTTCTTCATCGCCTTGGTCTGCGCGGCGGAACCGACGCGCGACACCGAGAGACCGACGTTGATGGCCGGACGGATGCCCTGGTAGAAGAGGTTGGTTTCCAGGAAGATCTGGCCATCGGTGATCGAGATAACGTTGGTCGGGATGTAGGCCGACACGTCGCCCGCCTGGGTTTCGATGATCGGCAGCGCGGTCAGCGAACCGGAGCCATTGTCGCTGTTCATCTTGGCCGCGCGCTCCAGCAGGCGGCTGTGCAGATAGAACACGTCACCCGGATAGGCTTCACGGCCCGGAGGACGACGCAGCAGCAGCGACATCTGGCGATAGGCCACGGCCTGCTTGGACAGATCGTCATAGACGATGACCGCGTGCATACCATTGTCGCGGAAATATTCGCCCATGGTCACGCCGGTGTAGGGCGCGAGATACTGGAGCGGGGCGGGCTCCGAAGCGGTCGCAGCGACGACGATGGAATATTCCATCGCGCCATTTTCTTCGAGCTGCTTGACGATCTGCGCGACGGTCGAGCGCTTCTGGCCGATCGCGACATAGATGCAGTAGAGCTTCTTGCTCTCGTCATCGCCAGCGTTTGCGGCCTTCTGGTTGATGAACGTGTCGATCGCGACGGCGGTCTTGCCGGTCTGGCGATCGCCGATGATCAGTTCGCGCTGGCCACGGCCGACGGGGACGAGCGTGTCGATGGCCTTGAGGCCGGTCTGCACGGGCTCATGGACCGAGGTGCGCGGGATGATGCCGGGCGCCTTGCGCTCGACGCGCATACGCTGGTCGGACACGATCGGACCCTTGCCGTCGATGGGATTGCCGAGGCCATCCACGACGCGACCCAGCAGACCCTTGCCGACGGGAACGTCGACGATGGTGCCGGTGCGCTTGACGGTGTCGCCTTCCTTGATCTCGCTGTCCGAGCCAAAGATCACGACGCCGACATTGTCGGCTTCCAGGTTCAGCGCCATGCCCTGAATCCCGTTGGCGAATTCGACCATTTCGCCCGCCTGGACGTTGTCGAGGCCATGGACGCGGGCGATGCCGTCACCCACGGTCAGCACGGAACCGACTTCGCTAACCTGCGCTTCGGTGCCGAAATTGGCGATCTGGTCCTTGATGACCTTCGAAATTTCT
>SCVJ01000145.1 GCA_004322425.1 Chitinophagaceae bacterium | reverse complement strand
GAGCAGGTAGCGCTTGGCCTTTGCCATCGAACAGAGCAGCGGCCAGACCATCGCGGCATGATCGCCCGCGGCGAGGCCGATACGCAGATGCCCGTCGGACAGGTTCGCCTCTTCATTGGCCACCGAGATATCGGCGAGCAGCCCGAGTGCGAGGCCGATCCCCGCTGCGGGACCGTTGATCGCGGAGACGAGCGGCTTTCGCATCTCGATCAGTCCGGTCAAGATCTGCGACGTTTCGCGCATCATCCGGATCTTGTTGGCGTAGTCATTGCCTTGGCCCGCGATGTCGGCCCAGTCGCCGCCGACGCAAAAGGCGCGCCCCGCCCCGGTCACCACCGCCGCGCGCGCGCCGGGATCGGCATCGATGGCGGCGGGCAGCCGCACCAACTCGCTATGCAGCACATCGTTGGTCGCATTCATCCGCTCGGGACGGTTCAATGTGAGCAGCACGACGCCCGGCGCTGGGCGCTCGACCGCAATATGCTGAAAATCATAGGCGGCGGCTGCGCTCATGCGGTGGTGCGGATCAGTTCGGCGGCTTTCTCGCCGATCATGATCGTCGCGGCATTGGTGTTGCCGCTGGTGATCTGCGGCATGATCGAGGCATCGACGACGCGCAGCCGCCCGACGCCGCGCACGCGGCATTCGGGGTCGACCACCGAGCCGGCGTCCGACCCCATGCGGCAGCTGCCGACGGGGTGATAGGTGATCATCGTCTTGGCGCGAACATAGGCCTCCCACCCCGCATCGTCGGTGGGCACCGGGTCGGGCGAGCGGTCGCCGAGCGTGATCGCATTCAATGCGGGCATCGCGAACAGGCGGTCGACCAGCTTCATCGCGCCGATCAGTGTGTCGACGTCGGCGCGGTCGCCGAGCAGCTGGTGGTTGATCACCGGTTCGAGCGCCTCGCCCAGTTCGACGCGCCCGCGCGACTTGGGCCGCGTCAGCGACACATTGATGCTGATGCACGGCTCCTTCGGCATCACCGCCTCGGCGGACGACACCGTCTCGGGCTCGAC
>SCVJ01000063.1 GCA_004322425.1 Chitinophagaceae bacterium | reverse complement strand
AACGCGCTGTCCAGCCTCACGCGGATCGAAGTGGCCCGGAACAAGGAGCTTTACGCGCAGGAATTCTCGCGCGGGCTGTCAACCGGGCCGCTGCAACACCTTGGCGGCACGCCCAACCGGCGCGGGACCTCGGTCACCTTCGTCCCCGATACCGAGATTTTCGGCGAAGACGCGAAGTTCAAGCCAGGCCGCCTGTTCAAGCTGGTGCGGTCGAAGGCCTATCTCTTTGCCGGGGTCGAAATCCGCTGGAAATGCGCACCCGCGCTGGCAAGCGACGATGTTCCGGCTGAAGCCGTGTTCCAGTTCCCTGGCGGGCTGGCCGATCACCTGAAGGACCAGCTTGGCACCCGCGAGTGCGTTACGACGCAGTTCTTCTCGGGCAGTCAGGACTTTCCCGGTGACCAGCAAGGTCGGGTCGAATGGGCAGTGGCCTGGCCGCTGTGGAGCGACGGGGCCTATTCCTGGTACTGCAACACCATCCCGACGCCGGACGGCGGCACGCATGAGGCCGGCCTGCGCGCCGCGCTAACCAAGGGTATCCGCGCCTTTGCCGATCTGGTGGGCCAGAAGAAGGCCAAGGACATTGTCCCCGAAGACGTGATCACCGGCAGCGAGATCATGCTGTCGGTCTTCATCCGCGATCCCCAGTTCCAGAGCCAGACCAAGGACCGCCTGACCAGTCCCGAAGCGGCGCGCATGGTTGAAAACGCCGTACGCGATCATTTCGACCACTTCCTGGCGGACAACATGGAGCGCGGGAAAGCCCTGCTCGGTCACGTGCTTGAGCGAATGGACGAGCGCCTGCGCCGCAAGCAGGAGCGCGAGGTCAAGCGCAAGACCGCGACCAACGCCCGCAAGCTGCGCCTGCCCGGCAAGCTGACCGACTGCACCGGCGAAGGCGATGCCGAGACCGAGCTGTTCATCGTCGAAGGCGACAGCGCCGGCGGCAGCGCCAAGCAGGCGCGTGATCGCAAGACGCAGGCGATCCTGCCGATCCGCGGCAAGATCCTCAACGTCGCCAGCGCCACCGCCGACAAGATACGCGCCAACAGCGAAATCGCCGACCTGGGCCTGGCGATGGGCTGCGGCTTCCGCAAGGACTGCAACCCTGACAACCTGCGGTATGACCGGATCATCATCATGACCGATGCCGATGTTGACGGGGCCCATATCGCCACCCTGCTGATGACCTTCTTTTTCCAGGAAATGCCCGAAGTCGTCCGGCGCGGGCACCTCTACCTGGCCCAACCCCCGCTCTACCGCCTGACCGCCGGCAAGGAGAGCGCCTATGCCCGCGACGATGCGCACCGGGCCGAGCTTGAAGCCACCAAGTTCAAAGGCAAGAAGGTCGATGTCGGCCGCTTCAAGGGCCTGGGTGAAATGAACCCGGGACAGCTCCGCGAAACCACCATGGACCCGGCCAAGCGCAGCCTGATCCGCATCACCCTGCCGCCTGAATACGAAGGCCGCGCGGCCGTGAAAGATCTGGTCG
>SCVJ01000057.1 GCA_004322425.1 Chitinophagaceae bacterium | reverse complement strand
GCGCGTCCGCCCTCGCGACACCTCGGGGACGGGTCGCGTTTGCACCGGACCGGACGAGCACGTACGCTCCGATGTATCGCGGCGATACATCGGGCCGACACGAAGATCCGCAACCGACCTGGACGAGGGGGACCAGCCGTGCTCGAGCTCGCCATCCTCGGCCTGCTGCACGAGGCCCCCCTGCACGGCTACGAGCTGCGCCAGCGGCTCAAGGCGACGCTCGGCACCTTCCGCGCGTTCTCCTACGGCTCGCTCTACCCGACGCTGCGCCGGATGAAGGACGCCGGCTTCATCGCCGAGGACGAGGGCGACGCCGACGTCGTGGCCGGCGCGCCGCCGCTCACCGGACGGCGCGGCAAGGTCGTCTACAAGCTCACCGCGGACGGCAAGGAGCGGCTCGCCGAGCTGCTCGCCGAGGCGGGCCCGTCGGCGTGGGAGGACGAGACCTTCGGCGTCCACTTCGCCTTCTTCGGGCAGACCGACCCCGAGGTGCGGGTGCGCATCCTCGAAGGTCGCCGCACCCGCCTGGAGGAGCGCCGCGAGGGCGTCCGCTCCTCGCTGGCCCGCACCCGCTCACGACTCGACCGGTACACCCTCCAGCTGCAGGAGCACGGGCTGGAGTCGGTCGAGCGCGAGGTCCGCTGGCTCACCGAGCTGATCGAGACCGAGCGCAAGAACAGTCCTGCACCACCCCCCGCTGTCACCAGCCAAGAAGAAAGAGGAGCGCCCTGATGGGTTCCGTCCGTGTCGCCATCGTCGGCGTCGGCAACTGCGCCGCGTCGCTCGTCCAGGGCGTCGAGTACTACCGCGACGCCGACCCGTCCGCGCGCGTCCCCGGCCTGATGCACGTCGACCTCGGCGGCTACCACATCCGCGACATCGAGTTCGTCGCCGCGTTCGACGTCGACGCCAAGAAGGTCGGCCGTGACCTCTCCGAGGCCATCGTCGCCAGCGAGAACAACACCATCAAGATCGCCGACGTCCCGCCGCTCAACGTCGAGGTCCAGCGCGGCCCGACGCTCGACGGCCTCGGCAAGTACTACCGCATGACGATCGACGAGTCCGACGAGCAGCCGGTGGACGTCGTCCAGGCGCTCAAGGACGCCGAGGTCGACGTGCTGGTCTGCTACCTGCCGGTCGGCTCCGAGGACGCCGCGCGCTTCTACGCGCAGTGCGCCATCGACGCCAAGGTCGGCTTCGTCAACGCCCTCCCCGTCTTCATCGCCGGCACCCCGGAGTGGGCGAAGAAGTTCGAGGACGCCGGTGTGCCGATCGTCGGCGACGACATCAAGAGCCAGGTCGGCGCGACCATCACGCACCGCGTCATGGCCAAGCTGTTCGAGGACCGCGGCGTCATCCTGGACCGCACCTACCAGCTCAACGTCGGCGGCAACATGGACTTCAAGAACATGCTGGAGCGCGACCGGCTGGAGTCCAAGAAGATCTCCAAGACCCAGGCCGTGACCTCCAACATGGAGCACGACATGGGCGCCCGCAACGTCCACATTGGCCCGTCCGACTACGTGCAGTGGCTCGACGACCGCAAGTGGGCGTACGTCCGCCTCGAGGGTCGCGCCTTCGGCGACGTCCCGCTGAACCTCGAGTACAAG
>SCVJ01000290.1 GCA_004322425.1 Chitinophagaceae bacterium | reverse complement strand
GCTCGACCGGGGCACGCGCGCAGCCTGTCAGAGGCCTTGGCAGGATGGCACCCATGGCTGATCAGACGCAGGAGTGGCGCATCGAGCACGACACGATGGGCGAGGTGCGGGTCCCGAAGGACGCGAAGTACCGCAGCCAGACCCAGCGGGCGGTCGAGAACTTCCCGGTCAGCGGCCAGCGGCTGGAACGCGCCCACATCGAGGCGCTCGCCCGCATCAAGGCCGCCGCCGCCAAGGTCAACGCTGACCTCGGGGTGCTCGACAAGGACATGGCGCAGGCCATCCAGGACGCCGCCGCCGAGGTGGCCGCCGGGGACCACGACGCGCACTTCCCGGTCGACGTCTTCCAGACCGGCTCCGGCACGAGCAGCAACATGAACACCAACGAGGTGCTCGCCACCCTCGCGACCGACCGGCTGGGCAGCCCGGTCCACCCCAACGACCACGTCAACGCCAGCCAGTCCAGCAACGACGTCTTCCCCAGCAGCATCCACATCGCCGCGACGTCAGCCGTGGTCAACGACCTCGTGCCCGCGCTCGAGCACCTCGCCGCCTCCCTCGAGCGCAAGCGGGACGAGTTCGCGACCGTCGTGAAGTCCGGCCGCACCCACCTCATGGACGCCACCCCCGTGACGCTGGGGCAGGAGTTCGGCGGGTACGCCGCTCAGGTCCGCTACGGCATCGAGCGCCTGCAGGCGTCGCTCCCGCGGCTGGCCGAGCTCCCGCTCGGTGGCACCGCCGTCGGCACCGGCATCAACACCCCGCCCGGCTTCAGCGCCGCGGTGATCGAGGAGGTGGCCCGCGCCACCGGGCTGCCGCTCACCGAGGCGCGCGACCACTTCGAGGCGCAGGGCGCCCGGGACGGGCTGGTCGAGGCGAGCGGCCAGCTCAAGACGATCGCCGTCGGCCTCAACAAGATCTGCAACGACCTGCGCTGGATGGGCTCGGGCCCGCGCGCCGGCCTCGGCGAGATCATGCTGCCGGACCTCCAGCCGGGCAGCAGC
>SCVJ01000126.1 GCA_004322425.1 Chitinophagaceae bacterium | reverse complement strand
GACATGCTGCGCTGGACAAAGGATGGCCGCACCGAATGGTTCGAGGCATCGGGCGTGGGCGAACGGCGTGGCGTGCTGTCCTCGCCGGTCGCGGGGCGCATGACGTCGGGCTATGGCCAGCGGCGGCACCCGATCTTGGGTTATACGCGGATGCACGCCGGTATCGATTTCGCCGCGCGTTACGGATCGCCCATCTATGCCGTGACCGATGGCATTGTCGCCTTTGCCGGGCGGCATGGCGGGCATGGGAATTATGTCCGCATCCAGCATGGCGGCCGTCTTGCCACCGGCTACGCCCATATGAGCCGCATTGCCGCTGCGCCGGGGCAGCGGGTCCGCCGGGGGCAGGTGATCGGCTATGTCGGCTCCACTGGCCTGTCGACCGGTCCGCATCTCCATTATGAACTCTATCGCAATGGCGGGACGATCAACCCGCTATCGGTGAAATTCACCACCACCGCGCAACTGGCCGGCGCCGAACTGTCCGCGTTTCGTGCGAAGCTGGCGCAGTATAAGGGGCTGCATGTCGGCCAGCAGGACCGCTTCGCGCAAAAGCAGGTCGCGCCGGTGGCGAGCGGGAAATAAGCCGCTTTCCGTGCTGCCCGTGCTTGGCTAGAGGGCGGATATGACCGCGCCCATTACCGCCATCCTGCTCGCCGGATCACGGCCCACGCCTGATCCTCTCGCCGTAGCGGCAGGGGTGGCGATCAAGCCGCTGGTGCCGGTGGCGGGGGAGCCGATGATCAATCATCCCGCGCGCACGCTGCTGGCGCATCCGGCGGTGGGGCAGGTCATCATCCTGACCCAGTCAGCCGATCCCTTCGCTGCTAATCCCGCGACGGCATGGTTGGCCACGCACCCGCATGTCCGGTTCGAGCAGAGCGGGGCGGGCATAGCCTCGTCGCTGCTGGCGCTGCTGGAGCGGGGTGATGTGCCGAGATCA
>SCVJ01000047.1 GCA_004322425.1 Chitinophagaceae bacterium | reverse complement strand
TTCATCAATGCAAAAAGCCGTCCCAATAAAATAAATGGGAATAGGATAATATTTTCTAAAATTCTTTTTAGTACTAAAAGGCGGTACATTTTATTTGAATATAGTTTTAATTTTTTTAGCTATTGCCAATAAAAGATCAACTGTAGTTGCAAACACAACGAGCATCGTAAAGCTATTTATTCTTCCAGAAAAAAATTCTTCTGATAAAAATCTTTGCTTCATTTTAAAATGTGTCCAATAAGTATTTTTAGTTCTGAGTGAAACTGTAGTCACGGAATTGCTATGCATACGATAAAGCAAAAGTGGTTCTGCAATTTTTGCTATAGTCAATCCTCGGTTTAAAAGGCGTAGCCACAAATCATAATCTTCTACATTTTTTTGAGATTGGTTATATAAAACTTTTTTGATAATAGATGTTTTCATCATTACTGAAGGATGCGCTATACAATTTTCAAAAATCATTTTATTTCTAATAGTCGACGGAAGAATTGTTTTTTTATCTAAATCCCAGTTTCCAATTTTTACTTGTTCGTCAACTAGAAAAAGTACAGTGGAAGCAACAACGGCTACCGTTTTATTGTCTTCAAGAAATTGAGTTTGTTTTTCAAAACGATCTTTGATACAAATATCATCGGCGTCCATTCGGGCAACATAATTTCCCTGTGCAATTTTAATTCCTTGGTTCAACGAATTTATGAGACCTTGATTTGTTTTGTTTTTTAAATAGACAATTCGTAGATCTGTAAAAGTTAAAATGATATTTTCAGAATTATCTGTAGAGCCATCATTGATAATAATTAATTCAAAATCTTCGAAAGTTTGATTCAATACAGATTGAATAGAAGTGGCTATATATTTTTGACTGTTATAAACGGGCAATACAACACTGATAGTAGGTTTTGTCATTGATGTATTTTTCTCGAATTCAGTAGTGGTTTAAAATATTAGATACTTTTTCGATATTTTTTTAATTCAAGAAATATGCCAATGCTCAGTAATAGTAAAAGTAAAACAGAGAAAATAGATGTCATTTTTTTTCCTTTAAAATAACCTTGTGGTTCAAATCTAAATTCTATATTGTAATTCCCTGCAGGCAACGAAAGTCCTCTTAAAGCATAATTCGTTTTTACTATTGGAATTTCTTTCCCGTCAGCAAATGCTTTCCAACCTCCTTTATAAAAAATTTCGCTAAATACTGCAAATTGATTGCCGGATGAATTAAACTGGTAGCGAATTATATCATTATCGTTTTTTATCAATTGAATACTTGCAGCTGTATCAGTTTGGATTTCGAAAGGGATTAAACTTTTAAATGATTCTTGAACAATGGCTGTGTCTTTAGGTGTAAAATTATTCAATGTATTCATTTCCAAATTAGCATCTTTTACAAATTGAATATTGTTTACTAACCAACAATTTCCCAGTGCTGTTTCTCGTCTTTGATAAGCTTCTGTTAATCCTTTTTGATCTTTTCGAATTAAGTATTTAGTATTCAGCATATCCAATACTTTTTCATTTCCTTTAGAAATTTGATGCTCGATTAAGTCCTTGTAAAGGCTGAGTTTAGCGGCATGATAACCACCAACAGAATTATAATTATACGAAGTGATATTTTCACTAAACTGATCACCTGCAATATTATATACTCGATAGAAGCTAGTGTCAGCAAGTATTTCTTTGTCAACTGCAGTAATATTGAAATTTTGATTATTTTCTAATTCATCCTTGAAGCTATTCTTATTTAGGTATAAATTATTGACTGACATTACATCTACAAAGGCAATTATTATTAATCCAACTAGTACAACAGTTGACTTAAGTTTATTGTGAATAAAAAGGAATAGAAGGAAAACGGCTATTGAAATAAATCCAATAGAGCGCATTATGTCTTGGAGCATTAACGTTCTCCTATCTTCTTTTAAACCATCTATAAATTGTTTAACTAAATCAAATACTTGTGGTTGACTTAGTAATTCCTTATTCTTAAAAAGTTCTTTTGTATCTGTTGTGATGAATTCGAATGAAAAATAAAAAACAATTAATAAAAGTATAACTGCTAAGAATGCCAGTAACGATTTGTTAAACTGTTTTATATTTTTGGTTTTATCTACAACATGTAATAATTTATGAACACCGAGTATTGCGGCAACTGGTAGTAGCAATTGAGGAATAACCAAAATCATTGAAGGCGCTCTGAATTTATTATATAAAGGGAGGTATTCGTAAAGCAGTTCATTGAATTGTTTAAAATAACCACCCCATGACATAACAACTGTTGCAACAAGTGTTGTTAAAATCCACCATTTATGTTTCTTGTCAATTACAAAGAAACCAACCAATGCAAGAAAGAATATTACTGCTCCAATATAAGGTGGGCCTGAAGTAGCGCCAAGTCCACCCCAATAAGTTCTGGCATATAATTCTCCTGATTCAGTTTGTCCAAAGAAGAAAGGAAAATTTTGAAATAAAAATTGCTGAGCGTCCTGTGGCATTGATCGCACAACTTCAATTGCTTTCGATTTTTCTTCTGACATTTCTAAATGGTCATTGCTTCCACCAAATAAATGAGGAACTAACATTACAAAAGGTTCAGTAATTCCCATACTGTAACTGAACGCATAATCTTTATCTAATCCAGTCTTTGACCTATTTTCTTTATCGGCTTCATTAATTAAATTAGCCCCTCCACGAATTGTTTCTTTTTGATATTCATAAGTAGAAAGAATGCTCACAGCATTGCTTAATAAACCAATTGTTCCGGCAATGAGTGTTAATGATAATGCAACAAGTAGATGGCGCCACTCTCGTTTTTGTATCCAATTAATTATAAAGAAAACAGTCATAATAAACACTGCAATAAAAAAGTAGTAAGCAATTTGCGGATGGTTCATACAAATTAATATCGAAGAAAATAAAGCTGTTAATCCGGCACCCAACCAATATTTTTTTTCATAGATAAGAAGAAGTGAAGCCAAAAGAGCTGGCATGTATGCAATTGAAAGCATTTTGGTATCGTGGCCAGCAGCAATAATTACAGGATTGTAAGTCGCATATGCAAAGGCCAACGAACCTAATACGCCAAGTAAAGTTCTTACGCCAAGTACAAAGCTTAAAAAATAAAAACAGATACAGGCTAAAAAGAAAAATTGAATGGGTTTTGGTAATCCTAATGTAAAAATTTCATGAGCGGTCCATGGTACAATATTATTTGCCGGATAGCCAATTTGAAAAGTAGGCATACCACTAAACACGCTGTTCGTCCACAAGGGGTATTGATCATGCGATTGGCTATAAAGGACTGACTGTTGAACAGAACCTTTCCAATGTGTAATATCATGTTGTGTCAAAACTTTGCCTTCCAAAGCTGGATGACAATATATTACTGCAATTAATAGAAAAATTAAAACAGCAGTCAAATGAGGCAATAAGATTTTTACAAGTGCTTTCATAATTGTTAATTGCTAGCAACAAAATAATGCTATTTTACGCCAAAATAAAAGTGTCGACACAGATTATTTAATAATTTATCGAAGTATTCTCAAACTCCATCGTGAACTATATCATTAAACATAAGCCAACTAGATTATTTATCATCCTTGCCGGATTTTTCATTGCTAATGCACTAGTGGCTGAATTCATGGGTGTGAAAATATTTTCGTTGGAAAAAACTTTGGGATGGGAGCCGATCAATTTAAAATTATTTGGTGACGTATATTCCTTTAATCTTACTTGTGGAGTATTGCTATGGCCTGTGGTATTTGTAATGACAGACATCACAAACGAATATTACGGAAGGAAAGGAGTGAAATTTCTAAGTTGGCTAGCAGTTGGAGTAATTTTATATGCATTTACCATGTTGTTTGGTGCCATGCAAACTACACCCAATGAGTGGTGGATTGGAAGCAAGCAAACGGCTGGTGTAGAAAATATGAATGTTGCGTACAATGCAATTTTTGGCCAAGGACTTGGAATTATTTTGGCTTCAATGATTGCTTTTTTGATTGGACAATTTTTGGATGTTTTGGTTTTTCATCGGATTAAAAAGAAAACAGGAGAGAAATATATTTGGCTTCGAACAACGGGTTCAACAATTGTTTCGCAATTCATTGACAGTTTTGTGGTGCTGACTATTGCATTTTATTTATATCCAAAATTAGTACCCAATCAAGGCACAGCTTGGCCAATTCAACAAGTAATTGCCATTGGACTTGTCAATTATTGTTACAAATTCTTAGTAGCTGTTTTGTTAACACCATTAATTTATTGGATCCATTTTCGAATTGAAAAATACCTGGGCATAGAAGCAGCTATGGAAATGAAAAAAGATGCAATGCTTTGAATTAATTAAATCTTTTTTTAAGAATTGTTGCAACAATTTTATCAATGGGCAGTGTTACACTTTCTTCAGCAAAATCACTCCAGTCAAGCCAGCGAAAGGTTTCTGCTGCTCCGGTGTTCTTAATTTTTTCTATTTGTTGTTCATCAAAGTCAAACGGGTTTAGCTGAATTGGTACTTTAATTTTATCAAAGGAATTGATCAAATAATAAATTGAAATAATTTGATGGTCTGTATGAAAAGCGGAAGGTTGAAAATAATCGGTAGTATAAATGTGATCACCAATTTCTGTTTCAATACCTAATTCTTCTTTCAGTTCACGTTTCAAACAATCTCTTGTTCCTTCACCGTACTCTAATCCGCCACCAGGAAATTTAGTGTATTGCCCCCCTTTAATATATTCATCAGCTAACAGTATTTGATTTTCTTTATTGATGAGAATCCCATAAACCCTGATATTGAATCGATTCATTATGAATGATTAAACAGAAATGGATCCTTCAAATACTTTTTCTGCAGGACCACAAAGCCAGATATTTTTGTAAAATCCATCATCAATTCTTTCATATTCTACGGTCAGTAATCCTCCCAATGTTTTTACTTTTACTTCGTTAAAGCCAGCTTCATTATGATAGCAAACCAAAGCAGCGGCGGTAACACCCGTACCGCAACTCAGTGTTTCGTTTTCAACCCCTCGTTCGTATGTTCTAACTGAAATTAGCTCCGATTCTTCTAACTGTTCAACAAAATTTACATTAATCCCATGATGCTCAAACTCTTTACTGTAGCGGATAGCTCTACCTTTTTCATAAACATTTAATGATTCCAACTTTGTAACTAGTTTAATATAATGTGGTGATCCCGTGTTTACTATAAAATCGCCATGATGAGATGCTAACGCTACAACATCTTTCATCTTTAGAGATACGATTCCGTCATCGCTAATAGTGGCTTCGTGTTCTCCATCAGAGGTTAAAAATTTATAAGATTCTTGATGAAATCCAAGATGATGATAAAATTTAATCAAACAACGGCTGCCATTACCGCACAAGCTCCCTCTTTTGCCATCCGCATTATAATATTTCATTTCAAAATCGAAACCTACTTTCGTGTTTAACAAGATTAAACCATCGGCCCCAACTCCAAATTTTTTTTCACAAATTTTTCGAATCTGTTCTTCCTGAATATTATCATACTCATCCTTTCTATTATCTAGTATCACAAAATCATTTCCTGTAGCTTGGTATTTAAAAAAGTTAGTTTTCATTTTTTAAACAAATGCTGTAATTATATCCAATGATTTTTTAATTAATTTTTCCACAGTAGCTTTCCCGTCTTTTGAATATTCTTTTCGAACTCTGTTTGCAATTACAGCGTTTAAGGAAAGACAATTATGCCCTAAAAGTCTACTCAGGCCATAAATAGCCGATGTTTCCATTTCAAAATTTGTAATCCTATGTTGGCCGAATCGAAATTCAGTCAATCGATTAATCAATTCTGGATTGCTAATGCCTAATCGTAGAATTCTACCTTGCGGGCCATAAAATCCGGGACAGGTTGTAGTGATACCTTGAAAAAAATCAGTCACAAAATGTTTTAACAAAGAAGAACTTGCACTCGATAAATAAGGTTGCCCAACTTTTCCATGTAATTGTGTAAATGTAACAAAGGAATGAAGCAATTGTTTCTCTTCTTCGTTGTGCTCGAGACGATAAAAATTCAATAAATTATCAATGCCCAAGCCGTGTGTACCGGCAACAAAACTATCTACAGGAATATCTTCTTGAAGCGCGCCTGAAGTTCCGAGACGAATAAAATTTAGTGAAGAAAGTGTTGGTTTGATTTCTCTTGAAGTAAAATCAATATTTACTAAAGCGTCCAATTCATTCAAAGCGATGTCGATATTATCTGGACCAATTCCTGTGGAAGTAACCGATAATCTTTTTTTCCCAATATAACCGGTATGCGTAATAAATTCTCGATGTTGCACTTGATATTCGATGCTGTCAAAATGTTTACTAACTTCTTTTACGCGGTCCGGATCGCCTACTAATAGAATTGTATTAGAAATTTCTTCAGGCCTTAAGTCAAGATGATAAATGGCACCCCTTGAATTAAGAATAAGTTCTGATTCAGCAATTCGGTTCATATTTTATACAATTAAGTTAAAAAAGTATTAACAAAAATATCTTATTTTCGCGTCGTTTAAAAATCAAATTGGTCCTGTGGCCGAGTGGCTAGGCAGAGCTCTGCAAAAGCTCCCACAGCGGTTCGAATCCGCTCGGGACCTCAACTGATGAAAAGTAAAGCCCTCATTTCTTTTTTGAGTAATACTCTTTCTAAAAACTTAGTGGATGTTTCGAATGTGATTTGTAGTTTAAAAAAATCTCAAACTTCTTAGTTTTATTCTTTTTCGAGGTACCGGGATGTAACTGTAATGCAATGAAAACTTCAGTTGATGTTGGTTGGAGAATAATAAATAACCGATACCAGGAATTTCAACCTCAAGTCCTTGAAGTAATAATTCGTTGACGTGTGACGCAAAGGATTCAACATCTGCACGAACGACATGAATTTCACTTTTCATTACCTTACATAAATAGTTAATAAAATCAGTATCGAGTAATTTTGATTTGCTGCTAATAAACTCTGGACCATTGTTAAGCAACTCAATATTTCCTATCTCAAACTTGTTGAGTGTAAATTTTCCTATAGATGGAAGTTCGAGATAACCTTTCTCTTCCAAATAGGGTTTGAAATAGTGAGTGATCTTCATAATACAAAATCAAGACATAAAAGACTACATAAGATGAATTTTAATTGCCATAATCATTTTCTGGCAATTATAAAAAAGGAGTAAACGGGCAGTTGGTTTAAATAGGAAAACGATATTAGGAATAATTCTTATATATTTCAAAAAAAAGGTGACTTTTTTGAAATATTTACTCAATAGTGACTTTTCCGGGCTTGGTAAATATGGGATTTACATAAAGAGCTGAAAGGCTGTCTTTGATTCTTAAAGTGTCTGCTGTAGCAACTTTTAGGGGAAAATAGAGTTTAAAAAGGACTGAATCTTTGGTAAACATTTCAATATTTAACCCATAGCTTTTAAGAAGGTTAAATCGGATAAAAGCTCTTGGATTTGTAGATTCTTCGATAATAAAACGATACGTTCGATTCCTTATTCCCATAGAATCTTGTTCGATTGTTGAAGGTGTATTTGGTTTTGCATAAGTAGGAGTAGTTATTTCTTTAATTGATTTTTCTTTTTGCTCATTTTGTATTTTTCTTTTTGCATAGAATTCTAACCCACCCCAAATTCCAATTCCAAGAACTAGAATAATAATTAACCACATCAATGATTTAGATCCGTGGATCATGATTTTTCTTTTCAGAAAAATTAAATCTTCAAACCCAGTTTCACTTTGTATAGTATTTTTTTTGTGAACAACCTCAGTGTTAATTTGAGTAAAATTTATTTGTCCCGATTTGATTTTTACCAAATGGCCAATACCTGTAAAAAAAAAGGGTTTGCCGATATTCAGAAATTGATTTATTAAATCTACATGCGAATTAAAATCTGCAGCACAAAGACTTTTCATTTTTCCAGTTTGAGAAGAAAGGAAGTTAATTAATTCTTTATCTGCAACGGTATTGTAATCCTGAATGAATAATATTTGTGATAAGCTAACTTTTTCATTGATAACAAATATTCCGATCCCTGTAATATTCAAATGTTTATAGGTGGTCAGATACTGAGCAAGAAGAGATGGTATTTTTAGCCCCACAATAAGTTCATTTACTGCAATATAATTATTTTATTTCGATGTTAAAAGCTTTAAAAGTCTATGTAATTTTGTAGATATGCTTACTGAAGAAGAATTAAAGTTTGTACATTATTGGGAGCAAAATAGGGAGAAAAAGAAAACCATTTTTGGCAATTGGCGCTTTGGAGTAACCTTGAGTTTGGTTATGGTAGGGTTTATTTTTTTGAATATGGCAACTGGCTGGCACAAGCGGGCAGCAATGGTTGTAAATAGCAACCCAAGTTTTATTATCGTGTTGATAGTGGCTGCTATTTTGATTATTACCTTTATAACTATTTTTTCCTCTCTTCATAAATGGGAAAGAAATGAACAGCGGTATAAAGAATTACTTTCTAAGAAATAAATGATTGTATAAATTAAATTATTGAGTTTGGCAAACGAATCTATTTCAGTTTTTGATATTTTTAAAATCGGTATTGGACCTTCCAGTTCTCATACGTTGGGGCCATGGCGTGCTGCGCAACGATTCATCGAATCGCTTTCCGATAAAAAATATTTACAACTTACTAAGTCTGTAAAAGTGTTGCTTTTTGGTTCGTTAGCTAAAACCGGAAAGGGACATGGAACAGACATTGCGGTACAATTAGGATTAAGTGGTGCAGATCCTGTAACTATTGAAGTTTCTCATGTGCGACCTAAAATTGCGGACATCAATTTGATGAAAAAAATTGTGTTGGCGGGTTTGCACGAAATTGATTTTGATCCAAGAGAAGACATTGAATTTCTTTTTTCAGAATCATTGCCCTTTCATCCTAACGGAATAACATTTCTTGCAGAATTGAGTAATGGTAATTCTATAGCAGAAACTTATTATTCTGTGGGTGGAGGGTTTGTAATAAAAGAAGGAGAGGGTAGTAATAATAATCAAAATAAAAATTTGCCTTTCCCTATTAATAAATCTGAAGATTTGCTGCATTGGTGTATGAAAACTGGGTTTTCGGTTTCTGAAGTTGTTATGGAAAATGAAAATGCTTGGAGGTCTGAAAAGGAAACTATAAAGGGTGTTTTACATATTTGGAACGAAATGAAAGATTGTATTTATAGAGGTTGTCATATCAGCGGTATTTTACCTGGCGGACTGGATGTGAAACGACGTGCATTTGATTTAAACAAAAAGTTGATCGGAGCCAATCAATATAACGATTACAATTCTTGGGTTGATTCAATTAAAAACGGGGGTAACGATTTTAAATATACTTTAGATTGGGTAAGTTGTTTTGCGCTTGCAGTTAATGAAGAAAATGCATCATTTGGTAGAGTGGTAACTGCGCCAACTAACGGTGCAGCTGGTGTTGTTCCTGCAGTACTTCAATATTTTATTTGCTTTTGCAATGGCAATAAAGACGAAAAAATTGTTCAGTTTTTGCTTACTGCTTCTGAAATTGGAAGCATATTTAAAAAAGGAGCGACCTTGTCTGCAGCAATGGGTGGATGTCAAGCTGAAATAGGAGTTTCTTCTTCTATGGCAGCGGCAGCATTGACGGAATGTATGGGTGGAACTCAGCGCCAAGTATTGATGGCCGCCGAAATTGCCATGGAGCACCATCTCGGTTTAACTTGTGATCCTATTGGAGGACTAGTGCAAATTCCTTGTATTGAAAGAAATACCATGGGTGCCATAAAAGCCATTACTGCATCGCAATTAGCATTGCAAAGCAGTCCCGATTTTGCGATAGTATCGTTGGATGCTGTTGTAAAGACTATGTGGGATACGGCAAAAGATATGGATAATAAATATAAAGAAACAGCCGACGGGGGATTAGCAATTAATGTTCCATTGAGTTTACCGGAATGTTAGTTGTTATGCCAAAAAACGACACTGCAGAAATTAGCATGAAACTAAAAATCTTACTTGGACTACTTCTTTCTTTCAACTTGACATTTGGACAAAATCAACAAATTACAAGACTTGATGGAAGCAAAATTTCTGCTGTAGAAATTGACAAAACGATAAATCTTTTAATGGATAAAGCAAATGTTCAAGGGCTGAGCATGTCGATACTCAATAAAAACCAACAAGCCTACATAAAAACTTATGGATTTAAAAATAAAGAAAAAAATGAGTTTATAGATACTTCAACTGTTTTGTATGCAGCATCTTTTAGCAAGGCAGTTTTTGGTTACTTAACTATGAAATTGGTCCAGGAAAAAACAATTGATTTAGACAAGCCTCTTTATAAATATTTGAGTAAACCAATTTCGGAATATGAATATTTCTCTGACCTAAAATCTGACGACAGATGGAAATTAATGACAGCAAGAATGTGTTTAAGCCATACAACAGGGTTTCCAAATGTTAGATGGATTCACCCAACAACAGGAGTCCAAGACACAATTGGAGTAATGAAGATTTATTTTACACCAGGGAAAAAATACGCTTATTCGGGAGAAGGCATCAAACTTTTGCAATTAGTTATAGAAGAAATAACAAAGAAAAATGTTGAAGAATTAGCTATTGAAAAAGTGTTCAAGCCAATTGGGATGGCAAAAACAGGTTATATATGGTATGACAGATTTGATGATAATTTTGCAACTGGACACCTTGCAGACAATACACTCAACCCAAGGAAAAAGCGAACTACACCTGTTGCTGGTGCCTCTTTGGTTACAACCATTTCAGACTATACTCGGTTTATTGAATATTTAATGCAACAAAAAGGATTGGATAAACAAATATTCAAAGAAATGATTACACCACAAATTGAAATACATTCAAAAACACAATTTCCACCAATTACTGAAGAAACAACAACTGAAAATAGGGCAATAAATTTATCTTATGGACTTGGGTGGGGACTTTTGAAATGCAAATATGGCAGAGCATTTTTTAAAGGAGGACACGATGATGCTTGGAGAAATTATAATATAAATTTCATAGACAAAGGAATTTCAATAATCATTATTACTAATAGTGCAAATGGAGAATTCATTTTTAAAGAACTACTAGAAACATTAATTGGAGATACTTTTACACCTTGGAAGTGGGAAGGATATTTTCCGATTGACTACAAGAAATAGATGGCACAAACACCAAACCCGAAACCGCAAAGAGGCATTATTTTGAAAGCATCATTTGAGCTACTGTTACAATTGAAATAAGATGTGCATAAAATAAAAGTGAACGAAAGTTAAACTTCACTTTCCTCCACAGCACAAAAGAAATTACCGGCATTGTAAAGAGTAGAATTAACATTGGCAGCCAAAGAAATTCAAACAAAGCACCTATAGCAGCTATTTTATAAACATTAATAAGGTGAGTGGAATTCCAAAATATTGCAACCAGCAAACTCAGTAAAAAAATAGTTTTCTGTTTTTGCATTTTTGCTCAATGGATTAATTAGTTTGAATAATCTTTTACTATACCATATAATGTATCTCTTTCAATTGGGTGGCGGTTGGCTTGTTTAATAAGTGTGACTAATTCATCAGTCGTCATTGATGGATGTTGTTCTTCTGCACCCGCCATTGAATAAATTTTTGTGGTATCATCAATGGTGCCATCCATATCATTAACACCAAAAGATAGAGAAAGCTGTGCTTGTTGTCTACCCAACATGGGCCAGTACGCTTTTATATGTGGGAAGTTGTCCAAAAAAATTCTAGCAACTGCATACATTTTCATATCCTCTACAATGGTGGATTCATCCACGGTATGCATATCGTTGTCTTTGTTCCTGAATTTTAATGGAATAAATGTATTAAACCCTTTTGTTTTGTCTTGTAACGTTCTTAATTGTCTCATATGATCTACCCGATGACGATAGGATTCAATATGCCCGTATAACATGGTTGCATTACTATGCATATTTAAAGAGTGTGCCGTTTCGTGAATCTGCAACCAACCTTCTGCATCCACTTTATCATCGCAAATTTTTTCTCTAATTTCTGAGTGAAAAATTTCTGCACCGCCACCGGGTAGTGAATCAAGTCCGGCTTGTTGTAAAAAAGAAAGTCCTTCAGCAATCGTCATTTTTGCTTTTCGAAACATATAATCTAGTTCTACGGCTGTAAACCCTTTGATATGTAAATGGGGACGATGTTTTTTTATTTTTCGAAGTAAGTCGGCAAAAAATTCAATAGTCAATTTGGGATGCACACCACCTACAATATGTACTTCGGTAACAGGTTGATCATCGTATTTTTTTACAATATCTAACATTTGTTCAGTGGAAAGTTCCCAACCGTCTTCCCGTTGAGCGTATAATTTACTATAGCTGCAAAAATTGCAACTGAAAATACAGACATTAGTAGGTTCGATATGAAAATTGCGATTGAAATAAACCTTGTTTTGATGTCGAACTTCATTTATGTGATTGGCTAACACTCCTAAAAAAGGTAAGTCTGCTTCTTTAAAAAGTAATAAACATTCTTCTTCGGTAATTCTCTCCGATGCAAATACTTTTTCTTTTATCTGTTGTAATTCTTTGGATATGGATTTGGAAAAATTAAGAACGGTATTCATTCGTGTAATTGAGCGGTAAAGTTAATTCAAAAAAATAACCCCGACTATTAGCCGGGGTTATAAAATATCAAAAGTTAATTTAGTATTTCACAATTGGAATTACAAGATCTCTATTGCTGTCTTCGTAACCAAGATGAACGCTATACAATCCTGCGGAACGATTGGCCAAATCAACAGTAATCATTTTTTCTGCATTACCATTGAATTGCTTGCTCCAAACTCTTTGTCCAGCTGCATTGTACACTGTAACATAGCGAAGATTTTTAGGCATTTGATAGTGCCAAACTCCAAATGAATTCTTAAATGGATTTGGTAAAACTATCTGTCCTTCTGCTTTTAATCTTGCTGGAAGTACTTCAGTTCTTACATTAACATCATCTAAGTAGAAATTGTTTTCAAAATTACCACTGAAACGGAACAATAACTTAAACAATGGTTCAGTAGCACCTAACCATCTACCCAGATTTACTGAATCCATTTTCCACTGATTGCTAAGCGGAACAAAGTTGTTCAATGAAATTTGGAAGTTTGGATCATTTACAGATTGTAATTCTTCACCCCACTTTTTAGAAACAGTAGTGAAGGTGTTACCGCAGTCTTTAGAAAGTAGAACTGTAAGTGTATCCAATCTTACTCCGGTTGTACCAGGGAAAGTTTTTGTAATTGTAGAAAGATTATACGTTAAGAAAATAGAGTCAATATTGGAATACTTATAATTAGGCATTCCCAAATCATCCGTTCTATCAATTGTATTATTAATAAAGTCATTAAACCATGCAGAACCCGGATTCTTTTTACCCACTGCTGCATTACGTGCCCAAGTCATATCGGCATTTGGATTTGTAATTGCCCAATTGGTAGGAGGGAACGTAGCACTCGTAAACTCTTCAGTAACACTTCCGACTAAATCATAAACCTGATTTACAATAACCGCTTTTGTCATTGCATCATTCGATGGATCTTCATCCGGAACGTTATTAGGATCGGATGTGAAAATACGAATAGTGTGATTTCCTACTGCACCATAAGTTGCCACCGGCAATGTAACAGTTGCAGTTTGGTTTCTCACCAAATTACCAGTCCAGTTGAAAGTGATAATTGGTCCAACACCATCCACTTGGAAATTAATTTTCACAGATGTTAATGGAATTTTTCCAAAATTCTTAATCGTAGCAACCGGTGCTTCACTGCTTACACAAATATTAGTAAAAGGTCTGTTAATAGTAATAACACCAGCATCGTTGTTGAAGAAAATCTTTTTATCTAGATTTATATCATCAAGGAAAAAGTTATTACCAAAATTATTGATACCTCTAAACTTCAATTGAACATTTCCAGAAGCTATATAGTTTGAAATGTCAACCGATTTTTGTACCCAATGATCTAAAGCAGCAGGGAAGTAGTTAGCTGTTGTAGTTATTGGTGAACCAGTAGGTGCTACAAAGGCTGTATCATTTCGTACACTATATACGGTTTGGAATGTTTGACCGCAATCCCTTGAAGCAAGCACTTGGAACATTTCAAACGGGAAACCGGGATAACCTCTATAAGCGCCCCAGAAGCTTACCCACATGGAGTCGGCTGTTCCTATTGAATAATTGGCTGTTTTTAAATCATCTGTTTGTCCACTGCCACCATAATTATAGTGATTTATAAATGCCTTTCCGGTTCCACCATGTGCAACACCTGTTAGGTTTCTTGTCCAAGTATACGCATCAGGAGGATTTTGTTCTATTAACCATCCTGTAGGAGGGAAAGTAGCATTTTCAAATCCTTCAACTAATGGTAATGGAGATCCACCACCTCTTGAACCCGTAACAGTTTTACAATCATCAGAAGGATCTGTATCAGCTACACCATTGGGGAGTGAAGTACATACTTCGACTGTATTTATTCCCATCACCAGTGGTACTGGATTTAAAACAACATTGGTGGAAGCTAAAGAAGCCAAGTTTCCTGTCCAAGCTAATGTTTGTATTGTAGTTGCATTGCGTTTAACCGTAATAGTTACCGAAGTAAGTGCATTTAATCCTGAGTTACGTAGCGTAACGGTTAACGGAATGGTTGGATCACAAGTAACAAAGTTGTTAGTGGGAGTAACCACCGCAAAAATGCTTGCATTATCATTTGATAAAATAGGTGGAATACATCCATTGGAAGTTAATAAACTTGGTCTAAATGTATTAATCGCTTGATAAGCTCTTGTATTCTGTCCGTTAGTAAACATGGAATAACAAGCATCATTAGTGTAGTCCATATAGTTTTGATACATTCTGCCAGGAGGAGTTGGAGAAGTACAACCTGTTGCTTGTGCTCCGGAAGGGCAGCCACTTGTTAAATTACTTTGTAAGGGAGTATCGTCTAATGTAGGCGTTGTTGGGAAATCATTTCCACATGCTGCATCACCGGTAATATGTCTTAACCAAAAAAAGTGACCAGCTTCGTGTACTGCAGTTCTGCCTAAATTATAAGGTGCAGCAGTTCCTCCGGGAAGACTTGCTCCTAAAACAACTATTCCTTGTTGTGTAATATTTCCACCAGGGTTTTCAGGAGATCCAATTGGGAAACTTGCATAACCCAATAATCCGCCACCAGAAAAATTACCCACCCAAACGTTAAAGTATTTATTAGGATCCCAAGCATCTGCACCACCTGCTGCTGTTGATTTAATAGGATCGTTTGCAGATGAACCTGTAGAAACGGTTGCAGATGTTACTCTGTTAATTCCGTTTGTAGGCGTATTCGTTGGCGTACGTTGTGCTAAACAAAACTGAATATCGGAATGGCCACGTACTGCTTGAAATTGTGGAGCATAGCTAATATTTGTACTATCTGCATTGGTGCCGGCAAAATCACGGTTTAAAACCATTAGCTGATTCATAATCATTGCATCGGGAACCGCTGCTTGATTGGCAAGTACCACGTGAAATACAATTGGGATCACCATTGGTGCATTAACCCTATTTGGATTTACACGTTGTTGTTCGAGATAGCGATTGATTGCTTCTCCCAACATTCTTTCACTTGCTTCATATTGTGCATTGAAGCCGGGATAACTAGCAATCATGTTGTTAACCCATTCTGTAGTACCGCAACGTTGCAAGGCACTGTTAGTAGTATTTTGTGTTGGCTTTTGCTGAGCGACACTTACGTTAGCGATGCTTAATAAAAAAGTTAACGTAATTGCCAGAATTGTAAATTTTTTCAAAGCAGTGTAGTTTTGGGTTATCAATAAAGTTTTAGCGTAAATTTATGAGTACAATTCTACAAAATAAAATGTACATAAAGAAAAAAATGTTTTTTCTTCATTTGCAAATCAAGAATAGGCATCTGTAATTGCAATTCAGGTTTTCTGGCAGCTAAAAACCCTTATCTTTCGCATTCATTATTTTACTAATTAAAATATCAAGTTCATGACAATCAAGTTTAGGCTAACAATTCTCAGCTTTTTTGAATTTTTTATTTGGGGTGCATGGCTCATTACAATTGGCGCTTATTGGTTCCAAAACAAGCAATGGGGCGGTGCTGAATTCGGCGCTATCTTTTCGACAATGGGTATTTCAGCCATTTTTATGCCCACAATTATTGGCATCATTGCTGATAGATGGATTAATGCTGAGCGACTTTTGGGTATTTGTCATCTTGTTGGGGCGGTTATACTTTTTTACATTCCCGATGTAAATGATCCTGATACTTTTTTCTGGGTTCTATTATTGTACATGCTTTTTTATATGCCCACAATATCACTAGCTAATACTGTTTCTTACACCTCACTTGTAAAAAATGGGAAAAACATATTAATAGATTTTCCGCCAATCCGAGTTTGGGGTACAATCGGATTTATTGCTGCCATGTGGGTTGTAAGCTTGCTTCATCTTGAAACTTCGCCCAAACAATTTTATGTAGCCTCTATTGCTTCTTTACTATTTGGATTATATGCATTCACCTTACCAAAATGCCCACCAGAAGGAAAAAATGTTGAAAATAAATCTTGGGTTAATACTTTAGGATTAAGTGCTTTTAAGCTTTTTAAAAGTTCTAAAATTGCCTTGTTTTTTATTTTTGCGATGCTTTTAGGTGCAGCTTTACAACTAACAAATGCATATGGAGATACCTTTCTTCATGACTTTGCTAAAGTAGATTCCTATAAAGACACAATAACTGTAAGGTATCCTGCAATTATTATGTCTATTTCTCAAATTTCGGAGACGCTATTTATTTTGGCAATTCCTTTTTTTCTGAAAAGATTTGGCATAAAGCAAGTCATGCTATTTAGTATGATAGCGTGGGTTCTTCGTTTTGCTTTGTTTGCTTATGGCGATCCTGCAGGTGGCTTATGGATGATAATTTTGTCTTGTATTGTTTATGGAATGGCTTTCGACTTCTTCAATATATCTGGTTCTTTATTTATTGATACTCAAGTTAAACCAGAAATAAGGGCTAGTGCTCAAGGAATTTTTATGATGATGACTAATGGTTTTGGTGCTTGGTTAGGTAGCAAAATAAGTGGAGTGGCAATTGCAACCTATTTTACAAATGAAGATAAAAGCTTGCAGTGGCAAAACATTTGGATTTCGTTTGCAGCGTATGCTTTGGTAGTAGCTGTTTTGTTTACAACTTTTTTCCGACACAAGCATAACCCAAAAGAAGTAGCAGTAGCATAGCTTTGAAGTAATTGTACAAAAATAAAAAACCCCGTCTCTTTTCGAAACGGGGTTTACTTTTTTAAAGTAGAAACTTAGCTATGCATTTCTATCTTTTTTATAAAATTTCCTTTGGGTTGTGCTCCCACTAATTTATCTACAACCTGCCCACCTTTAAAAAACAAAATTGCAGGAATAGATGTAATTCCATAATTCATGCTAATGGAAGGATTATTATCTACATTCACTTTTCCAATATTCACTTTGCCTGCGTATTCATTAGAAAGCTCGTCAATAACCGGTGCAATGGCACGACAAGGACCACACCACTCTGCCCAGAAATCAACCACGGTTAATTTATCGGAACTCAATACTTCTGTCTGAAAATTTGCATCTGTAAATTCTTTTGCCATTTTGAAATTGTTTATTTTTTAAGGGAAGGGTGCGAAAATACGGTAAAATTAGTTTGATGAAAATGGTAGTTGTAAAATGTGCTTAAATAGTTATTGGATGTGTATTTGTCTTCTTCAATCTGATTTTATATGAATATTAATGGCAGGGTTGGAATACAAATAGTCAATCAATTCATCATTCATTTCTAAGCAGGCATCAGAAGATTGTAGATTGATTTTCAGGTTGTTTTTTCGGTCTTGTAAAATTAATTGCAGCGATGCTTTTCCAGGAAAAGAATTCATATTCTTGACTAAAAAATCAATCAATTCTTCCGAAATATTTTCTGGACTTGTGGTAATCGAAACTTGCTTGGTTAACATTCGTTTCACCGATTCGAGGGTTGTAATATGCCGAACCTTAAATTCGTAATCGGTTGTTTTATATCGTTGCGTAAATTGCCCACTTATAAAAAGACTATTTCCTTTTTGAATAAAAGGCATAAATCTTATGTAATCGTCTCCATGAATAAAAAGTTCTGATTTACCCGAAAAATCTTCAATAATTAAGGAGCCGTATTTGTTTCCTTTCTTTGAAACACGATGTTGCGCATCTACACTTAATCCCGCTAAACGAATCAATCCCTTGACCGTGGGATTAATTTTCATTGACTCTTTCAGTTCATTAAAATTAGTTAGCGGAGTAATGCCATAGTTTTCTATTTCGAATTTAAAATGATCCAAGGGATGGCCACTTAAATAAATTCCTGCTACTTCTTTTTCGTGTTCTAATTGAACTGTTAAAGGCCACGGCAAGCATTGTGTAAGCAACGGTTTTTTTACTAACAATGATGAAGGTAAATCTCCAAACAATGTATTAGAAGTGGCCGTAGTACTTGATTGCATGGCATTGCCAAATGCAATAATTTTTTCCATTCCGGATTTTGTATCTTCTGCTGTTGTTTCAAAAAATTGAGCACGATGATGTTCTTTAAAACAATCGAAGGCTCCTGCATAAATCAAACTCTCCAATGTTCTTTTATTTACACTTCGTTGATTTACGCGTTCAATAAAATCGAAAATATCTTTGTACAAATTATTTTTCTCTCGTTCGTTAATAATATTTTCAACGGCTGCTTCTCCTGCACCCTTTAAACTATTTAATCCAAATCTAATTTCGCCTTTTGTGTTTACTGCAAATCCTTTGTCAGATTCATTAATATCGGGTCCCAAAACTTTTATACCCATTCTTTTGCATTCATCCATATAAAAAGTCAGCTTTTCAATACTGCCGGCTTGATTTAATACGGAAGACATATACTCGTTGGGATAATTTTTTTTAAGATAGGCAGTTTGATAGGCTACAAATGCATAGCAGGTAGCGTGCGACTTGTTGAACGCGTATTCTGCAAAGGCTTCCCAGTCTTTCCAAATTTTTTCGAGCGTAAAACTCCCGAATCCTTTTTCGGAACCTCCAGAAATAAATTGCCCCTTCATTTTATCCAACACCGATTTTTGCTTTTTACCCATCGCCTTTCTCAACACATCGGCATCGCCCTTGCTAAAATTGGCAAGTTTTTGTGCCAACAACATTACTTGCTCTTGGTACACTGTAATACCATACGTTTCTTTTAAATGCTCTTCCATTTCCGGGAGGTCGTAGGTAACTACTTCACGCCCATGTTTTCGTGCAATATAGGAAGGGATGTATGCCATTGGTCCCGGACGATATAAAGCATTCATGGCAATCAGGTCTTCAAATTTATCGGGTTTTAATTCTCGCAATTCTTTTTGCATTCCAGGGCTTTCAAATTGAAATGTTCCAATAGTGGCACCTTGTTGAAAAAGTTGAAATGTTTTTTCATCATTCAGCGGAATGGTCTCGATGTCAACAGTTACACCATGATTTTTTTTAATTAGCGTCAGTGCGTCTTTGATAATGGTCAAAGTGTTTAACCCTAAAAAGTCCATTTTCAAGATGCCGGCACTTTCAATTAAATTTCCGTCAATTTGCGTTATCCATAAGGGGGAATCTTTGGCAGTAGAAATCGGAATTAATTCCGTTAAATCTCTGGGAGCAATAATGATGGCTGATGCATGAATGCCTTTATTGCGCACAGATCCTTCTAAAATTTCAGCTTCATGCAAAACTTTACTCTCAAGACTTTTGCTTTTATAGATTTCCCGAATTTTTTTTACCTTTTCTAAATCATCTTGAAGAAGTCCATCTTTTTCTTCCAAAGATTTTTCTCCAGTTGAACTATTACTTTTTTTGCGACTTTCTTCAATTGTCAACGGTGCATGCAACACCCTTTTTAATTCAATACCCGCTCTATCCGGTACCAATTTTGACAATATATTTGAATCGGCCAAGGGTAAATCCATCACCCTCGCTACATCTTTGATACTCATTTTGGCCGCCATGGTGCCATACGTGATTATCTGCGCCACTTGATTCTTCCCATATTTTTTAACAACATAGTCAATAACTTTTTGTCTTCCTATGTCGTCAAAATCAGTATCGATATCCGGCATCGATTTCCTATCAGGATTTAAGAACCGCTCAAAAAGTAAATTGTATTTTATGGGATCAATATTGGTAATGTTGATGCAATACGCCACCACACTTCCGGCAACTGAACCTCGGCCGGGGCCAACGAAAACATTCATATCTCGCCCTGCTTTTATAAAATCGGATACAATTAAAAAGTAGCCGGCAAATCCCATCGTTTTTATGGTGAACAATTCAAAATCAATTCGCTCTATTATTTCAGTTGATAATTCGCTATATCGCTTCTTAGCTCCTTCGTAAGTAATATGTTTTAAATATTCCCATTGGTTTAGTGCATCTGGTGCAATAACAGATTTTCCAATCGATTCTGATTTTTGATGTAGTTCAAATTCTGTCGGAATAGGAAAAGCCGGTAACAGAATATCTTTTTTTAAATCGAGCAGAGAAATTTTATCAACTATTTCATTGGTATTGTCGATGGCTTGAGGCAGGTCTTTAAAAACCTGAATCATTTCCTCTGTTTTTTTAAAATAAAATTGATCGTTTGGAAAAGCAAATCGTTTCCCTTTGGAATGAACATCATCATCGGAAAATTCACGAAGAGGCGGTGTAGCTTGCTTTTCTCCCGTATTGATACAAAGTAAAATATCGTGTGCTGTAAAATCTTCTACATCCACATAATGAGAATCATTGCTGGCAATAATTTTGACATTGTGTTTCAGTGCAAATTTTAGCAACACTTCATTTACTGTGTCTTGGTCTTTCATGCCGTGGCGCTGTAACTCCACGTAATAGTCTTCTCCGAAAAGTTCAAGCCACCATTGAAATTCTTTTTCTGCTTCCGATTCACTTTTTTTCAATATTAATTGCGGCACTAATGCCCCCAAACAGCAGGTAGTTGCTATTAAACCTTCGTGATATTGTAGAATAAGTTCTTTATCAATGCGGGGATATTTGCTATACAATCCTTCAATAAAACCCAAGGAGGTAAGCTTAATTAAATTGCGATATCCTATTTCGTTTTTTGCTAATAATATTTGATGATGCCGAGGATCTTTTTCCTCTTTTGTAAACGATTTGCGATGTCGATCCTTTGTAATGTAAAATTCGCAACCCACAATGGGCTTTACTTTTAGGTTTCCATTTTCATCTGTATGTTTATATGCTTCTGCAACAAATTCAAAAACACCGAACATATTTCCATGATCAGAAATTGCCAACGCAGGCATTTTATCTTCAATTGCCTTTTTATATAATTTTTGAATGGAAGCTGCTCCATCGAGCAATGAAAACTGGGTGTGTACGTGAAGATGCGAAAATTTCATAGCGATTCAAACGATAAAATAAATGTAAAAAGACTTGCCTGCAAATAAACGAGAACTTGAAGAATCTTTTGCATATTTCCCACTATTTCTATTCACAGTGCAAAAAAATATTATATATTTTCGTTTCTCTTAAAAAATGGTTAATGCGTAGAATTACAATTTTGTTTTTCCCAATTATTGCGCTGCTGAATAGTTGCTCAATGTTTAAACCAGTTTTTAAATCGTCAAGTGTTATCACAACTTTAGAGCAAAAAAATATTCCTGAAAAGGAGAGTAGTCGATTTTTGGAAAACATTTCTGCTTCCATCCAACATCCTTTAATTGTTTCTGAGATAAAACTCATTGACTCTGAAGCGGCGAGTATAACTCCAATTGAAAAAAACAATTTCCAGGCAAGTTCATTATCAATGGAAACAGAAAGTTTTAATTCTTTACAGATAAAATATGCAATTCTTTTGAATACTGAAGCGGAGCAAATCAACAATAATAAAATGTTTTCATTTGTTGATTCTTGGTTCGGAACGCGATATTGTTATGGAGGAGAATCAAAATCGTGTATTGATTGTTCAGCATTTGTCCAGTTTCTTTTCGATACCGTTTATGCTGTAAAGTTGCCACGGACAACAAAAGAGCAGTTTAAGTATTCAAAAAAAATTTCTCGTACAGAATTGAATGAAGGCGATTTAATATTTTTCAATACACGAAGAGGCGTTTCTCATGTTGGTGTTTATCTTCAAAATAATAAATTTGTTCATGCTGCTGTTAGCGGCGGAGTAATGATTAGCGATTTATTTGATCCTTATTGGTTACGACGATTTATTGGAGTAGGGCGAATAGAAAAGTCGAAATGATCTAAATTACTTTTTCCAAAAATATTTTTGCTTTATTGTATTCCAAACCGGAATGAGATCGGGGGTTAACTTGAAATAAATTACACCTACTCCAAAGCCAACTATAAATAAAATGCTACGCATTACCAACCACATTACACCTTGTTTATCATTGAAAAGAAAATAACAAACAAAAAAGCAGACGGCAGCTAATAATAAACTGTACAAACTAGCCGCAGTAAAGGGTTGCATTTTTAATTTTTTCAACAAAAAAACATAGCGAATAAAATTATAAACACTATAACCAATTAAATTGGCAATGGCTGGTCCTATAAATCCATATTGAATAGTGAGCATCCATGATAGCGGGAGAGTAATGAATAGCAATAATATTCCTGTAAGAAAATCGAAACGCCAAAAAGTTGAAGTGCTAATAATTTGACCACTGACGCCTGTTCCCATATCAATAATTTTTACTAATCCTACTAATAAAAAAAGTACAAAAGTTGTCAAGTATTCTTGTTGCAAGTTCAAGGTGATGATGGCGTCTTTGTAGTTGAGACAAATTAAACAAAAAACGGCTACAGAAAAAATTAATTGATTCAATGAGGAACGATGATAAATGCGATTGATTTTTGAATGGTCTTTATCTTTCCAAGCTTGTGATAAGTGTGCAACGGATGCTGCAATAATGCTTCTTTGCGGTACTTGAATTACACTGCCGAGATATTGGGCAAAGGTGTAAAGGCCGGCTATAGCTAATCCGTCGGGCAAAATAGCCATAATGATAATTACATCAGCCATATTAGCAATAGCGCCAATCACACTGCCACTCCAAATAAAAGAAGAAAGCGTAATTATTTTACGTAACATTCTTTTAGTAACCTTACTGATAGAAAAAGTGAATTGAATTTTATTTTTTTGTAATAAATAAAAAAGCAAACAAGCGGTTAAGAAAAGATAAAGAAATGAAAATGTTTTAACGAAGAAATCAAAATCAGGAATTACTCCAACGCTAAGTAGTACAAAAAGTACGGTGACTAAAATTCGATACTGAACTTCTTTTAAATAGTTTGAAAAAACAGACAGATGATGATGCCAAGCCAAAGATTCTAATACAGAAAAAAGTGTAAGTCCTAACGTAAAAACAAAAAGCCAATTGTAGTACTGAATTATTTGTGGCGAGTTATCAAAAACTGATGCTACTACAGGTTTAAACAAAATTCCGAACAGGCACAAAATAATGTACCCAATTATGGAAATCGATAAAGCTAATGTAGGTTGGTCATTTTTTTTTTTCGATAAGTAATCTTTATAGTAGGGCGAAAATTTGTTTACATAAGAGGGCATTCCGAAATTAGCTAAAGACATCAGCACCGTTCCGAATGCCAAGAAAGCACCGGTAAGCCCGTATTGTTCTTTCGTAAATCCTCCTTCTCGTGTAAAAAGATAAGTATTCAAAGCACCGAATGCAAAGCCGACATAAATCAGAACAGATGAAATAATACTTTGCTTCCGAATCGTACTCATTTGGTAAAGTTAATAAGGACTTTGAAAAATTAACTCGCAACTTTTTTCGCAGTTATATAAAAATTGTTATCAATTTGTAATACTTCTACATCAGTTGTTAGTGGCTGTTCTTGCCATTGTTGAGTAGGATGAATCCATGTTTCACTGCTTTCTAATTTTAAAGGAAGATCAAAATCCTTCACGCAATTAGTCCATCGATAGGATAACATTCCGGCTTGAATTTTATATTCCAAAATAGGAATATTGGTAGTTCTTAAATATTGGTCGAATATTTTTGAAAGAGAAATGCCTGAATTTTTAGAAATATAATTTTCAACAGTTTGTGTAGTTACTGTTTGATGATAAAAAGTTTTATTAAGTCCTCTTAAGATTTGCCTAAATTTTTCATCATCTCCAACAAGCTGCCTAATTAAATGTAATAAACTTCCACCCTTGGAATACATATCACCGCTGCCTTCATTGTTCACTCCATAGTTGCCAATGATAGTTGTTTCATTTCTAATTCCTCTACGGGTACCAATGCAATATTCGTTTCCGGCTTTTTTGCCAAAATGATAATCGGTAAAAAGTGTTTCTGAGTAATTTGTAAATCCTTCGTGCAACCACATGTCGGCAATATCCTTGCTGGTAATATTATTTCCAAACCATTCGTGTCCGCTTTCGTGAACAATAATAAAATCCCATTTCAATCCCCATCCTGTGCCGGATAAGTCACGTCCTAAATATCCATTTAAATATTTATTTCCGTAAGCTACAGCACTTTGATGTTCCATTCCCAAATGTGGAGATTCGACTAATTTAAATCCATCTTCGTAAAAAGGGTATGGACCAAACCAATGCTCGAATGCTTTTAAGGTCATTGAAGCTTGCGTAAATTGTTGTTTTGCTTTTTCAAGATTATAATCCAACACCCAATAATCACAATCTAAATTTCCCTTCTCTCCGTCAAAATTTTCGTGCCAGGTAGTATATTTTCCGATAGAAGGAATGATATTATAATTGTTGATAGGGTTTACGACTTTCCATTTATAAGTTGTTTCTCCGGAAGCGTAACTTTTTTTCCCTATAAAGCGTCCGTTGGCGACGGCAACTAAGGTATCGGGAATTGTAATATTAATAAAAGCACTATCGGGTTCATCACTTTGATGATCTTTGCAAGGATACCATACACTGGCCCCCAAACCTTGACAGGCAACACTCATCCAAGGTCTTCCCAACTTATCTTTTGTAAAAATCCATCCTCCATCCCACGGTGGATTTTTTGCAATTGTTGGGTTCCCTTCAAAAGCAATTGTAATTTTTTCCAGTGAATTTATTTTTAGCATTTCCGGAAATTCGATGTAATAAACATTTCCGTTTCTGATAAAAGGGAGTGTTACATTATTTTTCCAAAACACACGATTGATGACCATTGGTGCTTGCAAATCAATCTGCATTTTTTTACCGGGTTTTACCACCAAAAATTGTATCTCGTTTTTTCCTTCAATAGTTTTTGTTGTAAAGTCGGGGTGTAGGCCAATGTTGTAGCAAGTTACATCCCACCAATCTCGTTCCGCATTTAAACTCCCTCGTAAACTGTCTTGTTGTGTAAATTGGGCGAGGGATGTTAACTGTGAAAAATAAAAAAACAAGGACAAGCAAATGATTATTTTCTTATTCATGGTTGGCGTTTTGAGTAGAAAGCAATATTAAACTAATATAAAAATTGGTTAGCCTTTTTTTAATTTGCTTTGAAACACTTTTTTAAATTTTTCTAATTTGGGTTGAATGACAATTGAACAATAGGGGTTCTTATTTTTGTTCAATAAAAAATAATCCTGGTGATAGTTTTCTGCTTTATAGAAAATTGTTAATGGAGCAATTTCAGTAACAATCATATTTTCGAAAGCATTACTTTCAATTAGTTTTGATTTATACAGTTCAGCTAATTTTTTTTGTTCCGTATTTCCATAAAAGATTACACTTCTATATTGAGTGCCGTAATCTCCTCCTTGCCGATTTAAAGTTGTAGGATCGTGCACTTGCCAGAACACTTCCAATAATTCAACATAGGTGATGACAGTAGGATGGTATACAATTTGTACACATTCTGCGTGTCCTGTGGTGCCAGAGCAAACTTCTTTGTACGTAGGATTTTTAGTTAGCCCTCCAGCATATCCCGACTGAACAGAAACAACTCCGTTTAATTCTTTAAAAATGGCTTCGGTACACCAAAAACAACCTGTACCAAAATTAGCCGTTTCAGTTGTCATAGTTCTTTGTTTAGGTTGTGCAAAAACGCAAGAATTTGCAATAAGCGATGCAAATAGAAGTAGAAGATTTTTTTTACTAACTAAAAAAAGGGGCCACATTATTTTGAATGAATATAGCTATCCAGATAGTCGATTGTTTCTTGTTGAGATAAAATTGTTTCTTTTACCACATCGCTCATACTTACAATGCCAATCAATCTTTCTTTTTCAAAAACAGTTAAATAGCGAATGTTTTTATCCGTCATTAATTGCATACAATAAGCTACAGAGTCGGCCGTACTTACCGATGGTAAATCAGTTCTCATTATTTCAGAAATATGTGTGTTGAGCGAACTTTTCCCTTTGAGTACAATTTTACGTGCATAATCTCTTTCGGTAAAAATGCCCAGATATTCTCCTCCGTCCATCACCAATATAGACCCAATATTTTTTTCGGACATCGTACGCAAAGCATCCACCACTTTTGTATCGGGTGAAACGGCTACAGCCGATGCTCCTTTGCGAGCGATGATAGTTGCTACTGTTAGCATAACAAATAGGTTTGAATTGGTAAGATATTAATAAAAAGTGGAATATCAATCATGGAAAAGTAAGAAGTACATTTTGAATCAAGCAATCAAGAATAGTAAGCAGAAATATTTTAGAAAATTAGTTAAATGTTTTGGAGGTCAAAGAATGGAAACATACTTTTGCGCCGGAGAGTTGGCAGAGCGGTCGATTGCGGCAGTCTTGAAAACTGTTGACTGTAACAGGTCCTGGGGTTCGAATCCCTAACTCTCCGCATCTTTTCTACATATAAATAAACTAAAACCCTGATTATCAACGATAATTGGGGTTTTTTGCTATGTCAAGTTACACATTTGAGCTTTAAAACGCAAAAAATGGAGTGTAGTTGCTGTTAGCAGTAGTGTGGTGTCTTGTTATAAGCGTATAGAAATTTTTAGATGTCCGCCGAGTCCTTCGGTAATTATTCGATACAATGTCGAGAAGCGAACATCCTTTAAATCTTTTTCAAGTTTAGAAATGTAAGATTTATTTGTCCCGGACAATTCGGCTACTTGTTCCTGAGTCAAACCACGTTCTTGTCTTGCCTGTTGTAATAAAACACCTAATTTAAACGCTTCATATTCAGCATCTAATTTGTCTCTTTTTTTTGTACCTACAGCGCCAAATTCTTTTTCAATGAATTGGTCAAGGCTTGTTAAGTTTTTGCTTTTCTTCATAATATTCTTTTTTAATTCGTAAGGCTCGATCAAGTTCTTTGTGAGGTGTCTTTTCAGTTTTCTTTTGAAATCCATGTCCGATAACTACGAGATTATTTTTGTCAAAGAAGCAGAAAATTCG
>SCVJ01000058.1 GCA_004322425.1 Chitinophagaceae bacterium | reverse complement strand
GAGGACTTGACAGATGAAGATGGTGTCAGAGTTGATTATAATGACTTGGCAGGCGATGGTTCTGTAACACCAGTTGCAGACCAGCAAGATGCACCGACACACTCTGGTGTTGTATCATTTGACTTTGATAACTACAAGGTTGCAGACACTGTAACTATAACACTCACTGACCAGGATCTCAACGTCGATACAGAAGTAATTGACATCTTTACTGTTGTTACATCATCTACAGCAACTGGTGATCCTGCGTTTGACCAAGTCGGTACAATCGGCTTTGGTGCAAACAGCAGAGGCGAGGCCTTTGGTCGTGTACTTGACATTACATTTGATGACGAACTCTGGCTAAAGTCTTCAGTAGTGGGAGGTTCATCTCCTGCAGTAACATGTGCCTCAACTCCAGCTTCAGGTGACTCAGACGGACTTGCAGCATCTGGATTTACCCTAGTTGAAACAGGTGTCAACTCTGGTATCTTCAAGGGCTCCTTCATAGTACCATCTCAGTATTGTGCTAGAACAGGAGTGGCAGCAGGTGCCAACGGCGTGATTAAATCAACAACCGGCAAGGATCTCGCAGTCGACTATCTCGACTATAGAGATGCATCCGGCGAAATCGTCGAAGTAGGAGACACGGCAGGCGTTAGAGCTAACACAGGTACTATCTCACTTGACAGAACAGTCTATCCTGTACCTTGGGGTACAATAGGTGATATTGCTAGTGCAGTACCGACAGGCAAGACGCCAACGTCAGGCACTACAACAAGATCACTATTCCCAATACATGAGACTGGCATCTCAACTGATGGAATACTAAATGACAAGACTGAAACTCTTAACAGCGGTGATGTTACAATCCACATCCGAGTAAACGATGCGGACTATAACACAAACCCAACAGGTTCTAACACAATTGCAGCAAACGTAACCTCAGGTAGCACTGACCTAAACTATGGTCCAGTGAAGATTGAGATTCAACGTGGCACTTCTGTTGCATTACTTGCAACAGCAGGTGGTGCTGTAGCTAACACTGGTGTTATCACATCAGGTGCAACTCCAGCTCCAGTTAATAGTGCTGGAAAACTAACTCGTACAGCTGTTGATAAACAGACAAGAGAGCTAGGTCCAATCAAAGAGATTGCACCAGATGCAGGAATCTTTGAGCTTGACTTTACCCTCAGATACACTGATGGTCCGTTGAGCACAAAGTGTCCAACCACTACAACCCAGTATACTCAACTTGATGGCGGTACTACAAAGAACGAAAATGACAGGTTCTTTGCGATGACCACATCTGGTACAGCAGCAACTGGACAGTTTGCAGTAAACAGCACTGACAACGGTCGCCACTGCATCCTACAAGGTGATATCATCACAGTAGAATACAATGACCAAACCGATGCATCAGGAAACGCCAACACTGTAACTGATTCAGCTACATTTGACCTAAGAAACGGTGTCCTACAGTCAGACAAGTCTGTCTACATTATAGGTTCAGATATGATCTTGACCCTAATTGAGCCAGACTTTGACCGTGATAATGATGCAGCAGAGACATACGACCTTGACTTGATCGAGTGGGACTCTGATGCAGCAACAATCACAATGGGTGACAAGGCATCAATCCGAGGCTCAAGTACAGATGCAGCCAAATTTGATCCAGAACCATCTAGCTTTAGAGAGACAGGTGACAGTACTGGAATATTCCAAGTAGTCATCGAGATTCCAAACACTCTAAACACACAGAAACTAGACAGGGGTGAAAAGATCAAACTCGAGTACACTGACTGGGGTCCATCAGGTGCTAACTTTGTAGGTGAGGAATCTCAAGACATTAACCTCATATTATTCACATCCAACTTTGGCGCAACAGTTGAGCTAGACCAAAAAGTCTACACATGGACTGACAAGGTCTTTATCACTATAGTTGCACCAGATCACAACTTTGACTCAAACCTAATCGACGACATTGGCAACACATCCGATGACAAGATTATCGTTCAGACAAGACAGGCAAAGCTAAGCCAGTACAAGCTTGTTGAGACAGGACCTGATACAGGTATCTTCACAGGCGAAGTAATATTGGCAGGCTTCAAGCACAATGCCGATGGGGACTCCACAACTGGTGACTCTAACGGCAACGACATCACAGCATCCAATACCGCAACAGGTAGCGGACCAACTGATGGCAAGCTGTCTTCAACTGACAACGACGGTCTAACTGTATCATTCGAGTTTAACGAGGATGAGACAGTAGTCGGTTCTGCATTGATAAGATGGAATATTGGCGAGGTTAGCTGGCTTGAGGCAAGCTACCCAGCATCCGGAACAGGTGTAGTACGCGTAGTTGATCCAGACATGAATCTTAACCCAGAATCCGTGGATAACTTCAAATCCCAGGTTTGGTCAGATTCTGACGCTGGAGGCATTGACCTAACTGTATCTGAGACAAACGAGGCAACTGGAATATTCGAAGGAACGGTATACTTTACCACAACTGACGAATCATCCGGCCACAGACTCCGAGTCTCAGAAGGTGACACAATCACCGCACAGTACAAGGACAATACACTACCTGCACCATACACAAAAGCAGACGAACTTGATGTCACTGGAACTTCAATAATCGGCACTATAGTACCACCGCTTGAAAGAGCACCAGCATCAAACGCTAGAGTGGTTGATGCGTTTGGCAACTCACTAACATCTGTTAGTGTTGACCAGCAGGTACAGATTGCAGCCGATCTATCAAACGGCCAGGACAGAGATCAAAAGTTTGCATACTTGGTACAAGTTCAGGATGAAAGTGGAGTCACAGTCTCACTAGCATGGATTACAGGTACACTGACTGCTGGACAGTCATTTAGCCCAGCATTGTCATGGATACCATCAGCTTCTGGAACATACACTGCAACAGTGTTTGTCTGGGAATCAGTTGATAATCCAACCGCACTATCACCAACAGTAACTACAACAATTAACGTAAGTTAAGACTAGAAACAAACTCAATTTCCCCTTTTTTCTTTTTTTTAACAAAATAACAACGAAAGTTAGTTCATTTTATCAGAAGTAATATCTATGGGATTAG
>SCVJ01000144.1 GCA_004322425.1 Chitinophagaceae bacterium | reverse complement strand
GACCCGGGTCAGCCCGGTCGCTGCCGCCCCCGCTCCGGCCGTGCGCACGGTCCCGCGCCGCAGCCCGTGGCCGCTGGCGCTGCTGCTGCTCGCGCTGGTCGCGCTCGGCGTCGCCGGCGCCCTCTACCTCTCCCAGGACCGCGGCACCACCGGACCGCTGCCGGCCGTCGACCCCGGGATCGAGGAGCCGCTGAAGACCTACCTGGAGCAGCTGCAGGACGAGGTGGACGCGTGAGGCCCCTCTGGCTGGTCCCTGCCGTTGCGCTCGTCCTGACCGGGTGCTCCTCCGCCGAGCCCCGCGCCGAGCTCCGCGGCGACGTGGAGAGCATCACGCTGGCGGCGAACGACGGTGACGCCGACGCCGTCCGCGAGGCCGTCGACGAGCTGCTGTCGACCATCCGCCGGCAGGTCGTGCAGAACGAGCTGTCGCGTGAGAAGGGCGAGGCGCTGCGGGCGATCGCCCTGCGCATCGCGGAGGACGCCGACCTCCTGGACCCGGAGCCGACTCCGTCGCCGACGCAGGAGCCGTCCCCGACCGAGGAGCCCTCGCCGACGGAGGAGCCGTCCCCGACCGAGGAGCCCTCGCCCACGCCGGAGCCCTCTCCGACGGAGGAGCTGCCGGTGGAGGAGCCGTCGCCGAGCGAGGAGCCCTCGCCGATCCTGGAGATCTCCCCGGCCGGTTCGCAGAGCTCGCCGTCGCCGGCCGCAGCCCAGTCCGGCTCCGCCCCGTCCCCCGCCTCGACGTCCTCCCCGGCGGCGTGACGGCCCGACGCACGCTGCTGGCGCTGCCGGTGGCCGCGCTGCTGCTGACGGGGTGCTCCGTCGACCCCGGGGCCGAGCGGCGCGAGGTCGTGCTCGGCATCACCGAGGCGGCCAACGCCGGCGACGAGGACGGCGTGCGCGCCCAGGCCGAGTCGCTGCTGCAGCTCGTGGAGCGGCAGGTCACCGACGAGGAGCTGTCGGCCGAGCAGGCCGACCGGCTGCGGGCGCTGGT
>SCVJ01000289.1 GCA_004322425.1 Chitinophagaceae bacterium | reverse complement strand
GACCGCCGTCGACGAACACCCGGGTGACGACGATGTCGAAGCCCTTCTCCCCCGAGGTGGCGGTGCAGTCGGGCCGGTCGACGTACTGCGTGCCGAAGTCCTTCAGCCGGGTACGCGGCCCTGTCACCGAGCGGACCTCGTCGAAGCGCTTGGTCCCCCAGAACGTCACCGTGATCGAGCGGTCGGTGTAGGAGGTGTCGATGTAGACGCCGTGCGGGCTGTCGTTCTCGAAGATCAGGTCCGGCAGGGGGTAGGACACCGTCGCCTCGCGCCCCGGCGGGTAGCGGCTGATGTAGTAGCTGTGCGGGGTGTGCGTGATGTCCTTCAGCCCGCTGAAGAAGACCGCGTTGAAGATCGTCGTCGCGAACTGCGACACCCCGCCGCCGACGCTGTTGCGGAACTCCCCGTCGAGGATCATCGGCGCCGGCTTGAAGCCGCGCGCCTCGTCGCGCGGTCCGACGAAGCCGTTCAGGTCGAACTGGTCGCCCGGTCGCAGCACGTAGCCGTCGACGATGTCCGCGATCCGGTGGATGTTGGTCACCCGGGGCGCGCAGCAGGGGTGCCGCGAGGTGAACGTGCCGATGACCTCCTTCACGCCGAGCCCGCGGGCGGTCTCGGTCGACACCCGCGGCTGCGACACCGAGAGATCGGCTGTGGCGGTGCGCGGGGCGTCGTCGGTGAGCACCTCCAGCACGGCGTCCGCGAGATCCGCCGCCGACACCGACATCCCCGTCTTCGACGGCACCACCACGGGCGTGCCCGAGGAGACGTCGAACGTCGCGTCGACGGCCGGTGTGCCGACCATCCGCAGCTTGCCCTCGACCCGCTCGTGCAGGTCGTCCTCGCGGATGACCGGGGTGATCTCCCCGTCGACCGCCTCCAGCGAGAGCGACTTGGCGATGTCGAGCGGCTCCACGACGAGCTCGTCGCCCTCGACGTCCACCGTGATCGGCGCCGCCAGTGCGGGGATGGCGATCTCGTCGCGCGCCTCCCGTACGTCCTCGTCCGTCGTGGAGACCTCGTCGACGTCGACCGGCACCTCGACCCGCTGGGAGAGGTACGAGGAGCGCAGCGCGGCGACCGCTCCCTCGACGTCGAGCGCCCGTCCGGTGATCGGCCGGGCCTCGACCGGCACGCCCTCGGGGGTGAACCGCACGGCGCCCTCACGGGCGTCCCGGTCGAAGCCCTCGGCCAGCCGGGCGAGCTCCGCCGACAGCCGCGCCTCGTCGTAGGAGGGCACCGGGTCGACCTCCCGCCCGGCGCCCAGGCGCGACAGCAGCCGGTCCACGACACCGGCGTCCAGTGCCG
>SCVJ01000046.1 GCA_004322425.1 Chitinophagaceae bacterium | reverse complement strand
TCTTTTACAACAGGTTGTTAATTTAAATCATGGAACCTATTTAGAAGAAGAGTTGAAGGGAAATAACGGAACAACATTTTGCATTGGCGTAGCCGGGTATCCCGAAAAACATTTTGAAGCGCCCAATATGGAAATCGATTTGATGCATTTGAAAAAGAAAGTCGATGCCGGTTCTGATTATATTGTAACGCAAATGTTTTTTGATAATAAAAAATTCTTTGCATTTGAAAAAGCGTGTCGCGATGCTGGCATTACTGTTCCCATTATTCCGGGGCTGAAACCGATTACTTCAAAAAAACAATTATCTGTAATACCCCGTACTTTTCATGTAGATATTCCTTCCGATCTTTCTGCTGCTGTTTTAAAATGTAAAGACGATGCTGCTGTAGAAATAGTAGGAGCAGAGTGGCTCTTGACTCAATCTAAAGAATTAAAAGAAGCTTCAGTTCCTGTATTACATTACTACACATTGGGCAAACCGACTGTGATTGCTGCTGTAGTGAAAGCGTTGTAACTATTTATGAAAAGAAGTATTGAGCGCAGCCCCTAAAAGTGAAACGACCGCTCAATAATATTTCTGTAAACGGTTTGAGTATTGCCGAAGTAAGGGCATTTGAAAAACATCAGCTTGAGGTACGCGCCAAAGCCAAATAGAATTACTAATTATGAAGACAGCAACAAAAGCTCAACAGTAATAGGCAGGCCTGGACTAATGTTGATGGCGAACAAAAAGACAGGATATATTATTGCTAAACCGAATGTTGTAAGCAACCCTTCGTCAGTGACAAAATTAATGGCTGCTCAGTTAATGAACAGCCATTAAAAAATATGGCAACATCTTATTATTGTTTAATGAATTTTTCAGTAGCCCAATTCATGCCATCAAAAACCATAATGTTGTAAATGTCTGCTGGTAAGCTATTGACATTTACTTGCCGGGTCTGAGTACCGCTTCCTTTACTATAACTCCATTTTTGTTTGATATTCCCCATCTTATCAAGCATACGTATTTCAACTATTTCCTTTTGTTTTTTCATATCCCTTCTGTCAATTAATGTTATATTAATAATGCTTGTTACAGGGTTGGGTGAAAGTGTTACACGTAAAGAGGGACCTCCCCCTTCACAATTTTCATATACTGACCTAAACCGGTATAGCCAGCTTTGAGAACCGCAGGAATTTGTTGCAATTACCCTGAAATAAGCCCATTGGTATAGGTTAGAAAAATAAAAATTCAAATTATTACCATTTTGATACCAGGTAACCCCACCAGAATTTCCGGCATCTTGCCATGTTACTGTGGTGTTTGCGGTTATGTCCATATTCGTACTAATCATTTTTGTATAACAGGCATCATTCCAAATAAATTCAAAACTTGACGATGCCGCTAAGGGCTCATTTGAATTTGTTGGACTATTAAACCAACCTTTTATAATTGGAACCCCCACTCCAATATATTTTTCATATGTATAGTTAATGGGGGAGTTGGAATATGCAACTGTTGCAATTAACAAAGCTGTGCCATTGTTTATTTTTGTTAATTTAGTTGATGAGTTTGGTGTCGGGCCAGTTGGATTAAAAGATACTATACCTGCAGGAATAGAACTCCAAGTTACTGTAGCACAAGTCGGCATATTTTGAACAGAATAAGAACCCGATGTACACAATGTAGCGTTACCAATAATTGAAAATTGCCCAATTTGTAGAGCATAATATCCTGTTGTTAAATTACTCATGTTTTCAATTCGAATAAAATATTCACTGCCAGCGATAAAATTAAATTGAATCCTTGAAAACTGATTGGTGGGAGATATATCATCGTTTTGAGCCAACTGTACCGAATTGTTGTCAAATAATGTTAGCCGAGTATCGGCATTTGTTCTATTTGGCATAGCAAAAGTAAATACGTCGAAATTACTGTTGCATGGTGCTACAAATCTTACCCAATCAACATCGCATTGTGTCCATACTGCACCCACCTCTTCATACTGCTGGTGAAAGTTTCTTTCCTGAATTTCATTTATAGAGATGTTCCTGGTTATTGCCACTTCCCTGAAATTATCCATTTCGTATTCATCGTATTCCGCTCCTTCATCTTTCCATGAACTTTTATTGTTTTTACTTTTCCCTCTTTCTATGGAATATAACATCACGGCTATTTGAAGCCTTGAAAAAACTATCCGGCAATCTCTGTCACGATTATAACTCATAACATTTCTGGAGTTAGGTTGTTGAGAACCTGCCGGTGGAGCTACATATGTGTCATTCCATGGGTCTCTGGAATTATTATAATCTCCAAGAGCATTAAATGTACATGCACTGAGATTGTTAAATCTGTTGTTTGATAAATCAGGGTCGGCAGGTGTATCTTCTAAAAGGTCCCCTGTAGCTTCACAAATTTTTTGACTAATTGGCCCACCACCACCGAAAGGGCAAAACATAATAAAAGGCCATGTTCTATTTCTATCAATTGCCTCTTTTCTGCATTTACCTCTGTTTGAGTACTGATGAGTGTGGTCAAGTTCAAAATAGTGTCCCACTTCATGTGCTATTGTAGTGTTTGCATTTGCAACAGTTGCTCCAAAATTTAGAACAATTCCATCACGCCCAAAAAATCTTGCTCGGATATGGATACCTGCGGCTTGCTCATAGCTGCCCACAATATGAATATTAATACATCCGCTTGACTTGTTATTTTGAATAAGGTTCCATGCCTCACCATCTCCCTGTATATCAAACCATTTGTTATCATTAATAAATCCAATATCACAAAGCAGATAAAAACCAATCCATGTGTTATTGTCAGTGTTATATATCCGGTTTAAATTGTCTATATAGGTTTGAAGATTTTGCAAATTGGGTCCGCCTGTACCATCAGACCTCCTATAAACCCAAAACTTTATTGGCACACGGTATTTAACCCTATCGGACCCAACAATTCTGTCTGCTGATGATGGATAGCCCATACTATCCAATAAATTATTCAGGTATTGATTGTTGCCAAACCAAGGAAGGGATTCTAATTCTGTTGTATCCCTGTCGTCTGCATCATTGTCAATAATCTGATAGGTTTGGGAAAAGCAATTAAGCATTAATCCCAGTAACAGCTGGAGAAGAAGAATTTTTTTCATACGTCTAATTTTTGGTAATGGTTACAGTGGCTAAAAAGTGATTATTCACTTCTTTTAATAATACTCCTTTATGAAAAACCTTCAATGAACTAAAAACAGTCCCACATTCTGTTTTATTTGCTTTATAGCAGGTTTTGATAGTATCTGTTTCGTTATACTTGTAGTGGATAATAAAATTTTTACAAATTTCTCTGTTAAAAGATTCTGAGTCTGTTTGTGAATTATATAGTGGCCCGAAATCAAATTCCCAATAGCCAGATGACGTATTTGGAATTAGTGCGATATAAGGGGGTGCTGAATATCTATTCCCGATTTCATCATGAATTGTCAGGCTGTCTTTATTATACAGTGGATTTAGTTGCGCATATAAATATAAGCCAGCAGAATTTTTAAAAATACAGGTTAATCCGGATTGCTTTATATCAAACGGTTCTTCACATTCTTTTCCGCAACCGCTTGCACAAAAAAAACACACTATGATAATACCTGATGTTAATTGAAGAAATTTTTTCATAGAAAATAGTTTTATACATGACAATACATAAAAGGGTTTTGTTGCTCAGCAGAGATAATGAATCGGGCTAATATCTCTGAATAAATTATGATAAGTGGGGTTCTAAAATTCATTAGTAAAGATTAAAATAAAAATCACAGAACCCGTTAAACGATTTTTTGTAATCTGTTTTCTGAAAATACAATATCTTTTTCTTACCGGGGTATAAATTTTCTATCTATATCTGTCAGGCTATTAAATTGATAGGCTTACGGTTTGTTCGTACCCAAATAAATTATAGGTTATGTTTATAAGTCCCATTATTCCCGTTGCTCGTACTGTTACAGTTGAGCGTATAATAATCCATTATGCTTTGTTCCATACCTACTGGCAGGCATAAAACCAAGTACGTGTTCAACTTTTGTTCTTGTTTTTGATTTTTCTTTGTTGCTGTCTTTTTAGTTCGTAATAATACTTATGCCTGTCTTTATTGTAGGGATGACAGAAACGTTTGCCAACCTCATACTTCTAATGTTTCTTGCCTTTTCGCATACAATGCGTATTCGGTTAGTGCGGACTATTTTTTTGCTAGCATAATATCTACAAGATTTTGAATGTATATTTCCACTCCCCCGAAGCTATTTTCAACCTTATTTATCTTCCAATACCTCTCAATATGTAGATTACATCGGTTTTTATGGCCACTAACTATTGTTTATTATGAAGAGTAGTATTGAGCATAACCGTAAATCCGCTTGACGCAGGAACATAGCGGCAAACACCACCTACACAAAACAAGCCAGCACGTTGCCTTCCGTAACTTAATCCTAGGCGCGTTCCCGATTTTGAATAACTTCCACCCACAGTTTGATAATGTGTATTTGTGGTTCCGTAATTATATAAATCGTTCCAGTAAAAAGTAAACTTTGGTGCAAAAGAAAACTCTGTAAGAAGGGCTACCCAATTACCTTTATCTTGTTGGGTGGCTAAATGTTGGAGTTCGAAACGAAAAGTTTTTTTCTTTGCATATTTATAAATCGAATTCAAAACAATTGTATTTGCTTTTACATCGGGCAGTGGTTCGCCTTCAATAACCAATCGGTTGTAGAAAACATTTTGGTACACTAAAATGAAAGACAGATTTTCAGTGAGTTTCTTTTTCCATTCTAAATTAAAATCGTGAAAATATTCTTTGTTGCCAACGCTAAAAATATTACTAGCATTTTTTAAACCACGATAATGAGAAAAGTTCATTGAAAAATTTGAACCGTATTTGCCACCAAGAGAAGAACCTTTTGGGGCATATAAAAACCAATCTGTTTGCCCGCCAACTTCTGCTTGTCGTTGAGCATTATAAACATAAATATTAGTTGTTAAATAATCGTGCTGCTTGGTTAATGCTGGAATATAATTCATTAAACTAGCGCTTCCTGTAGCTTCCCGTTCACTTCTGAAATCCATATTTGACATTGCTCTGAATGTTGCAGTAGCACCAAAATTATTTTGCGTAAACGTGAAATTGGATAATAATGCCTTACCGGGAGTTCCAACAAAATTATTAGCTGCGTGGGGATCCCTTTTTTTGTGAACGTATTCTACAGAAAACGAAGTATTGGCGCCACTCAAATCCAATCGAGTTGAAGTTGCTTTTACAGTAGCAGGAAAATTTTGTATAGGTCCCGTGTATGGCTCATATCGGCTTACATAACTAAAACCAGCTACTACTTTTGTTGGAGAATTGATTGCATTGATTTTTGAAAAATCAATTTCAGCATCGATAGCACGGATATTACTGTTGTTGTAATTAAAATTATTTCGCTGTCTTCCGTAAATAGTTTTTAACTTAATAAATGGAAGTGGTGTTATTTGAAAATTTGCACCTTCGATTGAATTGTTAATTCCTATTTGTCTATTTTCCCAAGAACGAAAAACAAGTCCGCTACCAAATTGCTCATAAAAATCTCCTACTTGCAAAGAAAAATTTGTTGCAGTGTATTTAAAATATTTGTTAGCAATTTTATTGTCATTAGCAATAAATGGATAACCCTGTGTAGAGGGCAAATAGGCTTCCAATTGAACCCCAACTGTAAACTGGCTATAGTTATAATCCAATTTTAAATAATTATTGGAGCCAACACGATCGGGTGGCAAAACCGCTCCAATTTTTAAATCCTTTCTATATATCTGATTATAGGTTTCAAAACTTCCATTAAAATTTCCTGTAGTTTTTTGTCCAAACCCCAATACGCAAACGGAAGTTGTAAAAAGTAAAAGATAGAATTTCTTCATGTAGGCCATAGTTTAAAGTTCTTTCAATTTTTGAAAAAGTTCTTCTTCGTTTCCAGCTACGTAGCCGTTGTGCTGGTAAACAATTTTTCCATTTTTAATGATTAGAATATGGGGTACATCATTAATATTCAATGCTCTTTTCAAATCACTATTAATATCAAGATAAATATCAAATGGCCAACCTTTGCCTATTACAAATGGTTTTACACGTTGTGCTGTTCTGGAGTCATCAATGGAAATAGCAATTAATTTAAACGGTACTTCTTTTTGTTTTTCATCATATAGTTCTTTGATGGTTTCTAATTCTAAAATACAAGGTACGCACCAAGTAGCCCACAAGCTTACAATTATAGCAGTATCGCTTTTGGCGCCCAATGAGCTAAATAAAACTTCCTCACCTTTTAACGACTTTATTTTTACATCGGGCAATGCACCCTGCGCTGACATAAAATAAGCAGCACAAATACAGAGGGTTAAACAATAAATTTTTTTCATTCTCCTGTAATTATAGAGGTAAATTTCGGGGTATTTGCCGAAAAAATAGAATTTCCAAAAAATAGATTAGTTTTAAGACTTAAACCAATTCTAAATTTCTTAAAAATTAAATGTATGAAAATATTTAATTCAATAGCAGTAGGAAGTTTATTGTGTACAGTTCTAATTATTGGAGCTTGTACCAAAAAAAGTACTTCTGGTGGATCCGTTACTCCGCCTCCTCCTCCACCTCCTGCCAATACACTTGCTGTTACGCTAAGTAAAGCACAGATTTTTGCAGATGGTTGGGAAGAAACTTCTTTTACCGTAAAAGACCAAAGTGGTACCGATGTTACTTCTTCCAGCACTATTTATATTGACGCTGGTTCTTATTCTCGTTCAACATTTTGGACTTCAACCGCAGGAACGTATAGAGTCAAAGCAACAAAGTCTGGTGTTACTTCTCCCGAAATAACATTAACTGCTGTTGATCCAGGCCCTTCTCCTTTTTCACAAAAAATAGTTGTTGAAGATTATACCGGTACTTGGTGCGGTCATTGCCCTCGAGTAGGTGTTGCTTTAGAAAATTATGTAAATGCAGGACATCCTAATTGTATTGTTATTGCTAATCATGGTCCAAGTAGTGATCCATATACATTTTCATCGCACGCAGCTTTGGCAAATTCATTTAGTGTAACGGGTTACCCATCCGCTTGGGTTGATCGTGATATTAAATGGAACGAAAACACAGCACAACTAAACGAGCAGTTTACCAATCGTAGAGCACCCCTGGGTTTGGCTTTAGTAACATCCATTAGTGGAAATACGGTTAATGTAACAACCAAAGTAAAATTTGATGTTTCAACAAGTGCCAATTTAAAATTGATAACTTATTTAGTAGAAGACGATCTTGTTTATCCTCAAGTAAATTATGGATATTTTGGATTGCCAAATCCCATTAGCGGATATGTTCACAATGCAGTTTTAAGGGCAACGGGATTGGATCTTTTTGGTGAAAATATTCCTACCGACAAACAAGTTAAAGGAGTTACTTATGAAAAAACTTTTTCCATTAATACAAGTGGGTATAATTTAAACAAGTGTAGAATTATAGCTTTTGTTGTTCAGGGACCGAATAACCAAGGGCGCAAAGAAAAAATAGTTCATAATGCGCAAGTGGTAAGTGCTGGACAAAGTAGAAACTTTGATTAATACGATACAAAATAAATTTATAAACCCATCTTACTGATGGGTTTTTTATTGCTGTGTAATTTTTTAAATAATTCATTGTAGTTGGATCGTATTTCATTACAACTATTACTTGTTGCTTTTTAATTTATACTGCAATACTTCATCTATTTGTTCAAAAGGAATTTTTTTTGCAAGAATGCGTTTGTCTTTATCCAGTAAATACAAAGTTGGAACTGTTTGTATATCGTACAATTGAAAATAGCTCGGAATATTATTGTTTACTCGCTCATCATTTTCAGCTTTGGAGTAATAAACATGTGTCCAATCTTTTAGTTGATGATCATTAATAAATCGTATCCAATCTTTTTTACTTCCATCGGTTTCCTTGGCTATGGCATAAATTTTTAAAGAGTCATTTCGCCATTTTACTTTGTATATCGAATCCATTTTTGGCAATGTTTCCTTACAGTGGCCACAGGCGGGGTCCCAAAAAACGACAACTATGTACGGATTTTGAATGGAGAAAAGGGATTGTAACTTGCCAGTACTATCCGGAAGTTCAATATTGCTTGCCTGCGATCCAAACAAGTTTGCCATCATACTATAGGCACGATCGAAAATAGTTTTCTTTCCTTTTTCTGTGAGCCACGAATATTCTTTTTGGGAAAAATATTTTTCAAATAAATGAACAAATACACGGTCTTCCCACATAAACTTAATGTTCAAATACCGGTTGACAAATTTTATGAGTAAAAATTTTTGCATTTCATCATTGATACTGGCGTAGCCCAACATCCAATCTATTTCTTTTATAACAGAATCAGGATCGGGATAAATGAGTTGTTCAAAATATTGATCCAACTTTTCTTCAAAAAAAGAAGTGCGTACCAATCGTTCATCAAAAAAATAAGTATTGTCCCAAAAATGCGACTTATAATATTTGTAAGCAAAAACAGAATCGTATTTACCCGTTGGAGATGGAGGGACAACGGGCATTTTCATAGCATTCAATAAAGCCGTTATAGTGGCATCGGGGTTTTTGGTAACGATGGATTCTCTGTTAATGTGAATTTCTTCACTGCTTTTTTCTGCTGTTTTAATCCAATGAAGAGAATCAGCTTTTGTTGTTGCTTTGGATAAATTCAGTTTTGCAAATTCAATTTCTTTTCCTTTAACCGCAGTAAATTTTTGGTACTCAATAAACAGTTCGTTGTCGGGTGAATTTTTAAATTTTAATGAATTAAGAATATTGCTACTGTCTGCAAATACAGAAAATTTTTGTTCTTTATCAATCAGTATTTCAAAATAACCCGATTTGTTGGGGAAGCCAATGAGGTAAACACCCTTTTCTATTTTTCTATCTTTTTTAAAAACACCCACACCGTTTTCATCCAATAAAACTGAATCGACAATTGGTTTCTGCTTTCCGGAATAATAGCCGAGATAGATATATTGTTTTTGAAAAGGTTTGAAAGTCACCGTCAACTCAAACGATTCATTTTGGGACCATAACTGTAACCCCGAAATTAGAAAAAAAGTAAAAAATAAAAATTGCTTCATTAGAATAAATGTTGTGCGGTAAAGATATTTAAAATCGTCATCAGCAATGCTGCCGAGAAGTTAAAAAGGAATTAATTAAATACAATTTAAATGAACGCTTAGCTTTGCGGCGTGAAAAGAAAAGACAAAATAAGAATATTAGAAAAAATAGAAGTAGAAAATTATGCCGGCGAAGGAAAAAGCATTGCTCGAGTAGATGGAAAAGTTGTGTTTATTGAAAGAGTAGTTCCAGGTGATATCGTGGATGTACGATTGACAAAAAGTAAAAAAGACTGGGCAGAGGGCTACCCTGTTCATTTTCATTCGTATGCAAAAGAAAGAGTTACGCCTTGCTGCAAACATTTTGGAGTTTGTGGTGGTTGTCAATGGCAAATGCTTCCTTACTCACAGCAATTAATTTTTAAACAAAAGCAGGTAGAAGAAACATTGAAAAGAATTGGTAAAATACTTTTGCCAGAAATCTTGCCAATTGCAGGAGCAGAAACAACAGAATTTTATCGCAATAAATTAGAATATACTTTTAGTAGCAAAGAGTATTTTGAGTTGCCTCCCGACGATAATACAATTGAAAATATGGGTGCGGCGGGGTTTCATGCGAAAGGATGGTTTGATAAGGTAGTAGAAATTGAAAAGTGTTGGTTGCAGGCCGAACCCACTAATGCTATTAGAAACACAATTGCTTCATTTGCTCGCCAAGAGGGATTTTCTTTTTATGACTATAAATCACACACAGGATTTTTAAGAAACACACTGGTTCGCATTTGTACCACCGGCGAAGTGATGGTTAATATTGTGTTGGGCGAAGACGATATGGAAAAATGCAATAAATTATTAAAGCATTTATTGGAAACGGTGCCAGGTATTACTACGCTTTTATATACTATTAATAAAAAGTTTAACGATAGTATTCATGATTTAAAGCCAATAGTGTACAGTGGCAAAGGGTTTGTGATTGAAAAAATGAAAGACCGTGTTAGGGGTAATGAATTTATTTTCAAAATAGGTCCACAATCTTTTTTTCAAACCAATACTAAACAGGCAGAAAAACTTTATAATATTACAATGGAGTTTGCTGAGTTAACAGGAAACGAAATCGTTTACGATCTGTATTGTGGAACAGGAAGCATAGGAATTTTTATTAGCAAGGGAGCAAGAAAAATTATTGGAGTGGAGCAACTGCCAATAGCTATTAACGATGCGAAAGAAAATGCAATACTCAATAAAATTTCGCATGCCGAATTTTTTGATGGTGATGTAATTGACATTTGTAAGGAAGATTTTTTTAATCAACACGGAATGCCTGATGTTATAATAACCGATCCGCCACGAGCAGGCATGCACGAAAAATTAGTACAAAAAATATTGGAGATTGCCGCACCGATTGTGGTTTATGTCAGCTGCAACCCTGCTACACAAGCAAGAGATATAAACTTATTGGATGAAAAATATTATGTTTCAAAAATACAACCCGTGGACATGTTTCCGCATACGCAGCATATTGAAAACGTTGTTCAATTAAAACTAAAAAAATAAAATTACATTTACCGCATGAGCAATTTTTATTATACAAGACCTGATAATTTTCCTCCCGTTGTAAAAAATTTATTGATAATAAATGTGATAATTTTTTTAGGACAAATTATTTTGGAGCAGCAACAAATTCAATTAATGGCTTACGGAGGCCTAGTGAATTGGAAGATGGAAGAATTTATGCCTTTTCAATTTGTCACACACATGTTTATGCATGGGAGCTTGGGGCATTTATTTTTTAATATGTTTAGCTTGTGGATGTTTGGGAAAATTTTAGAAAATTATTGGGGTCCCAAGCGATTTTTATTATTTTATCTTTTATGTGGAATTGCCGCGGCTTTTGCTCAACAAATAATGGGAGACTTTGTGGTTGCCGTTGGAGCTTCAGGAGCCATCATGGGACTTTTTGCTGCCTTTGCATTTTTATTTCCCAACACAGAATTATACTTAATGTTTATTCCCATTCCTGTAAAAGCAAAATGGGCAGTAATCGGATTTGCTGCCATAGATTTATTTAGTGGAGTTGCCAAAGTTAGTGGCGACAATGTAGCGCATTGGGCACATTTGGGTGGTGCTTTAGCCGGCATAATAACAGTGTACCTATGGAATAAAACAAAAAGAGATACGTTTTATTAAGGTTGCTAATTTCAGTCTTAGAAAGTTTGGGTAATACTATTTGAAATGAATTCTACATCACATCAAAACAAATTTAATCAACAACCAGATTTGCAAAGAAGTACATTGTTGGTACTCATTGTAATTCTATTTGTTGTTTTTTTGTTACAATCGTTTGTTTATGTTTTTTATCTATTCACATTTAGCAAAGAAAATGCGTTCATACATTTTCTAAATGACATTCAGAGCAATGTTGTGCTGCCATTACAGGCAAATGAATTTTTAAAAAAGCCGTGGACACTCGTTACGCATATGTTTTATCATGCTGAAAGTTGGGAACTCTTCGGTAATATTATTTGGCTAGGAGTATTTGGTTACTTTTTTCAAAGAGTAACGAATCATAAAAAAATCATTCCACTTTTTATTTATGGAGCATTGGGCGGTGCTGCAGCAATTATTTTAATAAATTTAATACCTGCCATTTCCATAACTCAAACTAATATTTCTGGCGCATCGGCGGGAATTATGGCTATTGCAATAGCAACAACAGTACTTGCGAGCAATGAAAAAATATTCGCTATGATAAAAGGCGGAATATCATTTTGGATAATAACTGATGTTTATGTTCTTATTGAAATAACAGTTCATTGGTCAAGCGGATTATTTATTGCAGATGTTGCCGGTGGAATTACCGGTTTCTTTTTTGCTTTCTTTTTAAAAAGAGGATTTGATTGGAGTATTGGCATGAATAGTTTTTTTGCTTGGATTAATAATTTGTTTCATCCGGCAACTGACATGAAAAAAGCTAACGAAGATTCGTAACTTCGATTGGTGCCATCCCTAATCAGAAAAATAGCCAAAAAGGCAAGCGTTGCAATTAATCTATTTACGGCTGTACTTTTTTTTCTATCGTGTATAGCACCTTATTTCAACCCCGAGAACTGGTGGATGCTTTCAATATTAGGAATTGGTTTCCCTATTTTAATTGCAATTCAAATTGGGTTTGTGTTTTGGTGGTTGATTACAAAACCAAAACTTGTTTGGTTGCCGTTGATTGTTTTATTAATTGGGTATAAAAGTATTGGCATTTTTATTGGGGTTCAGTTTAATGAAAAGTCAAATTCGGTAAAATCGAGTTCTTCAATTCGTATTGTCAGTTGGAATGTGGCAAGATTTAGGGAATGGCGACGAAACAACAATAAAAAAAGCCAAGTAAGACTGAAAATGTTGCAACAGCTCAAAGAACAAAATGCGGATGTACTTTGTTTACAAGAGTTTTTTTATTCTACCGACTCCAACTATTACCACAATATTAAGGAGCTGAAAAAAATGGGTTATCCTTATTTTTATTTTTCATACGACGCAAGCAAGCAACAACAATATGTTGGCTCGGCTATCTTTTCCCGATACCCGATTGTCGATTCTGGAAAAGTTCGCTATTCCAGACCATCTGTTCCCGAAGCATTAATCTATGTGGATCTTAAAATAAAAAATGAAACAATTCGTGTTTTTACTACTCATTTACAATCGGTACAATTTCAAAAAAAAGATTATGAAGCGATTAACGAAATAACCAAAGCAGAAGATAGTTTGTTTGTACATTCAAAAACTATTCTCTCCAAATTAAAAAAAGCAATTAAGTACCGAAGTACACAAGCGGATGTGGTTCGAAAAATTTTGGACGACAGCCCTTTCCCTAAAATTATGTGCGGTGATTTGAACGACATCCCCAATTCCTATACTTATTTTACAATCAGGGGAGATATGCAAGATGCTTTTCTAAAAAAAGGAATGGGCATTGGAAGAACATTTAATGGGTTATCTCCCACACTTCGCATTGATTATATTTTTGTTGAAAAAAGTTTATCCATAAACCAGTTTCGTCGCGTGATAAATAATTATAGTGATCATTATATGCTATCATCTGATATACAAATAAATAATCGGGAATGATTACTTTTGAAACATACTACGTGTATGAGTAAATTAAAAATTTATAATTCGTATAGCAGAAAAAAAGAACTTTTTAAATCGCTAACACCGGGTCATGTGGGGTTGTATGTTTGCGGCCCTACAGTAAGCGGAGAAAGCCATTTGGGGCATGCTCGCCCGTATATTACGTTTGATGTTGTTAATCGTTATTTGAACTATTTAGGATATAAAGTTCGGTATGTTAGAAATATTACTGATGCCGGTCATTTTGAAGAAGAAGGACGCGAAGCCGAAGATAAAATTTCAAAAAAAGCAACCCTAGAAAAATTGGAACCGATGGAGTTGGTACAGAAGTATACCAATTTATTTCATTGGGCGATGGAGCAATTCAATACCATCCCGCCGTCCATTGAGCCAACAGCAACAGGGCATATTGTAGAGCAAATAGGAATGATTGAGCAAATAATTCAAGCCGGTTATGCCTACGAAAAAAATGGTTCTGTTTATTTTAATGTAAAAAAATATGCCGCAGAATACGATTATGGAAAATTAAGTGGACGGGTGATTGATGATTTACTCGAAACAACAAGAGAGTTAGAGGGACAAGAAGAAAAAAATGACAAAGTAGATTTCGCATTATGGAAAGCTGCCGCTCCCGAACATATTATGCGTTGGAAAAGTCCGTGGGGTGTTGGATTTCCGGGTTGGCATATTGAATGCTCTGCCATGGCTACAAAATATTTGGGCAAACAATTTGATATTCATGGTGGTGGAATGGACTTAATGTTTCCGCATCACGAAAGCGAAATGGCCCAGAGCACTATTTGCAATCATGTGTCGCCCGTTAGTTATTGGATGCACAATAATATGATAACCATCAACGGAAAAAAGATGGGGAAGAGTTACAATAATGTAATTCCACTCACTCAACTTTTCAGTGGTAATCATCCTACGTTGGAGAAAGCGTATCATCCGATGGTGGTTCGATTTTTTATTTTACAAACGCAATATCGAAGCACACTTGATTTTAGTAATGAAGCATTACAAGCCGCAGAAAAAGGATTAAGGCGATTGCTGGATGCTTTCGAAAATTTACAAAAAATACAATGTACAAATAGTATTGCAGCTGATGAAGAGTTGAATGTAAAAGTCATAAAACTAGTAAGTGAGTTGGATGATTTTATGAATGACGATTTTAATACAGCTAAAGTATTAGCGAACCTTTTTGAAATAGTGCCGGTAATTAATGGCATAAAAGACAAAACAATTTTACCAGAAGCTTTAAGTTCTGAAACCTATGAAGTTTTGAAAAAACAATTCAAAATTTTTATTGTCGATCTACTGGGGTTGAAAAATTTTACACAAACCGACAATGAAACACTGAAAGGTGTGATGGAATTACTCATCGACATCCGAAAACAAGCAAAAGGAAAAAAAGATTTTGCGACCTCCGATAAGATTCGAAATCAATTACTACGATTGGGCATTGTTGTAAAAGACGAAAAAGATGGAGGAATGAGTTGGTCGGCAGAGACACTCTAAAATCTATTTCTTACTATTTACTGTTAGCTGCAAATACGCGAAGTATATTGCCTCCCAATATTTTTCTAATACTTTTTTTACTATAACCTCTTTTGAATAATGCTTCAGTAAAATTTGGAAAATCTTGCACACCGTCTAAAGATTGAGGTGTAGAGCTAATGCCATCAAAGTCGCTACCAAGGCCTACATGATTGATACCAGCAAGTTTTACAAGATAATCCAAATGATCCAACATCAACGAAAGCGGAGCTCGTAATTCTTGAACTTCAGCTGCGTATTTTTTAAACATATAATCGCTGGCGAAATATGAATCAGTAACGGTTTTCATTATTGAATCTCTTTCTGCTTTATGGCGTTCGTTAAAAGCCGCATTGCGTTTATTAAAATTGCTATCCAAAAAACCGGAATAAAAGTTTAAACAAATTACGCCACCATTTTTTCCCACAGCTTTTATTTGCTCGTCTTTCAAATTTCTAAACACGGGACAAAGAGCATGAACACAGCTATGCGAAACAATGACTGGTTTTGATGTTGTGTTGATAGCATCCCAAAATGTTTGTTCACCCACATGACTTAAATCCACCATCATACCCAATTCATTCATTCGAGAAACTATTTGTTTACCAAAATTGGTTAATCCTTTTTGTTTTGTCGAATCACGATTTGTTGTTTCATCCAAAGCAGAAGAAGCCCAAGAAGTTGAATTGTTCCAAGTTAATGTCATGTACCGAACACCTCTTTTGTATAAACTATCCAGTTTGTTTAAATCGTCTTCCATCATGTGGCCTCCTTCCATTCCCATTATGGCTGCCAATTTATTTTGACTAACAATTTTTTTAATATCGTTGGGCGAATAAGCAATTTGCATTTGTTGTGGATTACGAAAAGCAACGGCATACAACGAATCTATTTCTCGATTGGCCCATTGATAAGGATTTTGCATTTTACCATCGCACCAAATTGAAAAAATTTGAACATCCACACCACCTTGAGCAAAGCGATAAATATCGGAATGTGTTTTTCCTAAAAGATTGGTTTCAATATTTAAGCTGTCGGTTGCAATAGTGGTAAGTATATCATTATGCGCATCTACTAAAATTGCCTTTGAATGAATTTTTTTAACTCGTTCACCTGACTGAGTAAAACCATAGTTACAACAAAGTGAAAACAAGAGGAATAAAAAAAGACGAGCCATGTACTATTAATTTATTTGAAGGAGGAAATTAGAAAAACTAAATGGAGGGAACAAAAAAATTATAACTACTTGAACTGTTTATCAATTGTAATAGTACCCATTTTCATTCTTTCAAAACATACTTTGATATACGAGTGAAACTCATAATCATTGGCGGCAATACAAAATTCATAAGTGGGGCGGCAACGGTTCATAAACAAATCTCTTTCCTCGCCAATTAAATTTGTTAAGCGAAAAACAAGCGCTTTATTAAATCGGTAGGTAATAAATTTTTCTCTTTCTTGTTGTAATAAGCGCTCTTGAAATAATTCCATGCTTTTGTTTTTTCTAAATTGAAACATGCGAATAATTTCCTGTAAGTCAAAGCCAACAGCAGTTCCCAACTGTCCCGAACCTAAATTGGGGTTTAGCTTTGGTTTTTCCCAGTTAAAAACTTTGGCATAATCAATTCTATTTTGCAACGAATCGAATCGGTAATTTCTCGGGCGTAAAATAATTTCTTTTAACACTGGAATATTTACATGCAAGGCAATATCAAAATGTTGTGAGTCGAAAATCTTTGCCACGGCATATTTTTTAGTTGGTTTATTTAAATAGCTAAACCAAATAGAATCTGTTTCCTTTACTTCAATTTCGTAACGACCGTTGGCATCGGTCATCGTTCCTTTTCCCGAAATGGTTAAAACACTTACAGCTTGCAATGGATAGACTCTTGCGCTGTCGTAAACAATTCCTTTTAATTTAAAATATTGAGCGTTTATAGAAACAAACGGAAAAATAATGAGAACGACAAGTATTGGAATAATATGAGTAGATAATTTTTTCAATGGGGCAATTAACAAAAGAAAATGTAAATAAAAAACTAAAGTGTTGAAAACACTTCAATTGTGGGTGAAAAATGGCGATGCTCAAGTTGATGAATTTTATTAGCAAGAGAATGAACATCGTCGTTCTTGTTAATCGAACATTTAGCTTGCATAATTATTTGTCCGCGATCATATTGTTCATCCACAAAATGAATTGAAATGCCACTTTCTTTTTCTCCAGATGCCAACACAGCTTCGTGTACATGATTGCCGTACATTCCTTTTCCGCCAAATTTTGGCAATAAAGCAGGATGGATATTGATAATTTTTTTTGGAAAAGCCCGAATTAAAGAAACAGGAAGTTGCCATAAAAATCCGGCTAAAACAATAATATCAATACCTGCCGATTTTAATTCATTGACATAACCATTGCCTTGAAAAAAAATTTCTTTCTGAAGAATTAAAGTGGGAATGTGATTGACTTCTGCAATCTTCAAAACTCCGGCAGACGATTTATTACTGACAACTAACGCAACAATACTCGTTTTGTTTTCTTTAAAATGTTCAATTATTTTAGCAGTATTAGTTCCTGTTCCTGATGCAAAAATTGCTAATTTCTTCATTCAACAAATATAGAATCTAACTAACTTTCTACAATGAAACCAATAATTTCTCTGCTTTTATTATTTAAGATTAGCGAAATGTTATTGGCGCAATCTCCATGTGCACCGATAATACTTCCGCAGTTTTCAGAAACTGTGAAACAAAAATTGGAGCATAACTTGTTTTTGGCAAAAGAAAATTTGGTAAAAGATCCGGCTGATGCGGATGCCATTATTTGGTATGGACGAAGAACCGCCTATTTGGGAAACTATTTACAAGCTATTTCTATTTTTTCGGAAGGAATAAAATTACATCCAAACGACGCTAGGTTTTTCCGCCATCGTGGACATCGATATTTAACAGTGCGATGTTTTGACAAAGCAATTAGTGATTTTGAAAAAGCGGCTCAACTTATTAATGCTAAAACTGATGAAATAGAGCCAGACGGAATGCCGAATGAAAAAAATATTCCAACAAGCACACTTCAATCTAATATTTGGTATCATTTGGGATTGGCTCATTATTTAAAAGGCGATTATGAGAGTGCGCTTAAGGCATATAAAAAATGTTTGAAAGTTTCTACCAATAACGATATGTATGTCGCCACATTTTATTGGTACTACAATACATTGCGGCAATTGGGAATTAATAATAAATTTTTTAGAAAAGATGCCCAAAAACAACTTAGTAAACTTAATGCTGATATAGAATTGATTGAGAACAAAGATTATCTCGACATTTTATTGCTTTATCGAAATAAAAATGACAGTCTATTTTTTGAAAAAACAAAATCTCAAGTAGCGCTCAGTAATGCTACACTTAGCTTTGGATTAGGAAATTACTACCTCATAAACGGAGAAGTTCAAAAAGCAAAAGAAGTTTTTGAAAAAATTGTTCGCGGAAATCAATGGGCAAGCTTTGGATTTATTGTAGCCGAAACCACTATCTTGAAACTAAAGTAAGGTCAGCTTTTCTTTTTAAGAAGTCCCATTTTTTCTGCTAGTCTTCGAGTGTAATTTGTAAAAAAACGAAACTGACCCAAAGGGAAGCTTACTAGTATAACCATCATTGGCCAAATTAGAGTAAGTAAAATACAATATACCGCTCCCCACAACCAATCTTGGGAGATTGAAAGTTGATTCATTAATGCTTTTGCTGCCCAACCTGTACAAGAGCCACCGATAGCAAAAGTGATTAGAATAAGCGTTAGTTGAAAAGAGCCGACTTTCCACTTTTGTTTTAATTTGTCAAACATAATTTGGTTTAATAAAAAGCAAAAATCGGTAAAAGACTATGAAGTTTACTTCAATTTTCGTTGAAATACATTTGTTTACAAAAGAGTGACATCAAAACAGGATCAAAATTAATGAGTATAAAAAAGTCAATGAAACATAGGCTGGAAAAGGGTGAAAAATAAATTAAATTTTATGTGTTTTTATTCAATTCCTGTATTACTTTTGCCGACTAATTGCACTTTATCCACATTTTTCAGATCAACCGCTTCTATGATTTCAGAAAAATACATTTATCAAAAATTATCTCTCTGTTTTTTTGTTTTTATTGCTGTACTAAATATTGATCTTTCTGCACAGGATGGAAAAATTTTATTTAATTCAAAATGTGCATCTTGTCATAATGTGTTTAAAAACACTACAGGACCGGCTTTGGGAGGATTTCAAGAAAGAGAAAATGGGAAATGGACCGATACAAAAGAGTTGCTTAAATGGGTTAAAAACCCGCCGGCTTACATGGAGCACGATGCATACACAAAAGGACTAAAAGCACAGTTTGGTTCCATCATGCAGTCATTTAGCGATATTACGGAGCCCGAATTAGTGGCTATTGCTTCTTATGTAAATACAACTTTTCAAAAGGGGCCTGGTGGTGGCACAACAACTGCAACCTCGAGTGAACCCAATGAAGAAACAGATGGTAGAAATGCAATTTTATTTGGCATTATTTCATTAATCATGGCCGTAATTGCTATGATTTTAATGCAAGTAAATAGTAATCTTAAGAAATTGAGCGATGATGTGGAAGGGGTTCTTCGTCCTGAACCCACTCCGTTTTACAAAAACAAAATATATATTTCCGTAGTAGCTATTGCATTTTTTGTAGTAGGTGGTTTTTATGTAACTAAGGGTGCCATTGGTTTTGGTCGTCAAAAGGAGTACCAACCTCATCAACCCATTTTTTATTCGCATAAAGTACACGCAGGAATAAATCAGATTAACTGTCTTTATTGCCATGGCAATGCGATGGAAAGCAAGCATGCAACTATTCCAAGTACCAACGTGTGTATGAATTGCCACAAGGCTATCACTTCGTATGAAAAAGGCCCAAAACTATTTGACGAAGAAGGAAAGGAAATAAATGGAACAGCCGAAATTGCTAAACTTCATAAATATGCGAGGTTTGATCCAAAAAATCCAGCTGCTTGGGATCCTTCAAAAGCACAACCTATTTCTTGGGTAAAAATTCATAATCTACCCGATCACGTTTATTTCAATCATTCGCAACACATTAAAGCAGGAAATGTTCAGTGTCAAACTTGCCATGGAGAAATTACCAAAATGGATGAAGTGTTTCAGTTTAGCGAACTTAGTATGAGCTGGTGTATAAACTGCCATCGTGATACAAAAGTTAATTTTTACGACGAAGAAAAAGGAACAGGAAATAAGTTTTATAGCATTTATGAAAAATTCCATAATGATTTAAAATCGGGGAAAATGGATAGTGTAACGGTGAAAGATATTGGTGGGTTGGAGTGTCAAAAATGTCATTATTAAAAAAGGGGTATAAATTACATTGTTAAGCGTTGAATTGATTTTGAACCAAAAAGATTATCAAACTTTCAAATTTGTATAAATGAGCGAGAACAAGTATTGGCAAGGGTTTGGCGAATTTTCTGGGAAAGAAGAATATGAGCAACGCATTCAAAATGAATTTCAAGAAGAACTTCCTTTTGAAGAAAAAAATGATAAAGGATGGTTGGATGCAGCAACCCCTCGCCGCGATTTTTTAAAATATCTTGGATTTAGTACTGCTGCAGCTTCATTAGCTGCAGGATGTAAAGTTCCTGTAAAACAAGCCATTCCGTTTGGAAACAAACCGGCTGAAATGGTGCCTGGTGTTGCTAAATATTATGCCACTACTTATGTTCAAGATGGTGATGTTGTTCCAATTGTAGCAAAAGTAAGAGACGGCCGTCCCATTAAGATTGAAGGGAATACACTTAGTTCATTTACAAAAGGCGGAACTACTGCAAGAGCACAAGCATCGGTTCTTGATTTATATGATACCAATAGATTAACACACCCTAAAAGAAAAGTAGGAGATAAATTTGAAGAAATACCAACATTTGAGCAATTAGATCAAATGATTATTGCAGCGATGTCTGGTGTAAAAAATCCTGTGTTGTTAACAAGCACAATCACTTCTCCTTCTACAAAAGATATTATTGCAAAATATCCCGGATTGAAACACGTGCAATATGATGCAGATTCGTTTACAGGAATTTTATTGGCAAACGAAATGTGTTTTGGAAAAAAATCAATTCCTTCTTATAACTTTTCCAATGCGAAAGTGATTGTAAGTTTTGGTGCCGATTTTTTGGGTACTTGGCTAAGTCCTGTTGAATTTTCTCGTCAATATGTACAAAATAGAAAATTGAAAGATGCTTCATTCGAAATGAGTAAGCATTATCAATTTGAAAGTTTTTTAAGCACTACTGGAGCTAGTGCCGATGTGCGTTTAACACATCGTCCTTCTGAAACTGGAGCCGTTGTTCTTGCATTATACGCGGCATTGGGTGGAAATTCTACTGCACCATCAATCGACAAAAAATTACAAACTGCAATCGATAAAATTGCTTCTGAGCTAAAAGCAAATAGTAAACATACATTAGTAGTTAGCGGAAGTAACGATAAAAATATTCAAACAGTTGTCAACGGAATTAACTCTTTACTCGAATCATACGGAACTACAATTGACTGGTCAACTACATTAAATTGCCGCCAAGGAATTGATGCAGATATTAATAAGCTGGTTGCCGATATGGAATCTGGCGAGGTGGATGCTGTGATGATTTACGGAGCCAATCCTGCCTACGATTATCATGCTGCAGATAAATTTTCGGCAGCTATAAAGAAAACCAAAATCGCCATTTCATTTTCTGAAAAATTAGATGAAACAAGTGAGCTGTGTACTTATTTAGTTCCCGCACATCATTATCTAGAAAGTTGGGGTGATGCCGAACCAAAGTCGAATCATATTTGTTTTATTCAGCCTACCATTCATCCGTTATTTAAAACTAGACCTTTTCAAACTTCATTATTAAAATGGAGCGGCAGTGAAAAAGATTACGAAACTTATTTTAAAGAATATTGGATTTCCAAAATAGGTTCAAGTATAGCGTTTGACGCAGCCTTGCAAAGTGGCGTGTTGGAAACAGCTACAACTAATTCTACTACAAAAGCTTTTAATAGTAATTCCATTACTTCAGCGGCTACTTCTATTTCTAATTCAAAACCGAACGGAAACATTGAATTGGTTTTGTATCAAAAAGTTTCAATAGGCACAGGAAAACAAGCTGGAAACCCTTGGCTTCAAGAGTTACCCGATCCTATTACAAAAGCTACCTGGGACAATTATGCTTTAATGTCTATGTCGATGGCAAAAGAATTATTAGGCGTTAATCTTGCCAACGGCACTGAAAAAGAAATCAATAAATACGAATACTTTCCGGAAAAACCAGTTGTAAAAATTACATCAGGAAATAAAGAAATAGAACTTCCTGTTCTTATTTTACCAGGAATGAATGCACATACAATTGCTGTGGCGGTTGGTTATGGTAGAACAAAAAGTCTTGGAAAAGTAGTAGAAGGAGTTGGAAAGAATGCATCAATTTTCAGTTCGTTTAATGGAACTTCTACTGATTATTTTTCAAAAAATGTTTCCATTTCAAATACGGGGAAAAAGTATAAAATTGCTCAAACACAAATCCATAATTCGTACGAGGATAGAACAGAAGTTGTAAAAGAAACTAGTTTAGCAAATTTTAAAAGTGATCCCAATCAATTCAAAAAATACAGAGACGATTTAGCTAAAAACTATGCACCTCTAACCGGAGATTATAGCAAAGAAGGAACTCTTTATTCTTCACACGAACAACCTGGGCTGAAATGGGGAATGAGTGTTGACATGAATAGTTGTGTTGCTTGTGGTGCTTGTGTAATTGCATGTCATGCTGAAAATAATGTACCAGTTGTTGGAAAAAGTGAAGTAGTTCGTTATCACGATATGCATTGGATACGCATCGATCGATATTTTGTAAGCGATAAAGAAAATGCGGATGACTTAAAATCTGTTGTATTTCAACCGATGATGTGTCAGCATTGCGATAATGCGCCTTGCGAAAATGTTTGTCCGGTGGCAGCAACCAATCACAGTACTGAGGGAATCAATCAAATGGCGTATAATCGCTGTATTGGAACTCGCTATTGCGCCAATAACTGTCCTTATAAAGTACGTCGATTTAATTGGGCCGACTATATGGGAGCCGACAGTTTTCCAAACAATCAGGATCAAAAATTAGTAGGGGTATTAGATCCGGTTGTACATCAGATGAATGATGACTTAACAAGAATGGTGTTAAATCCTGATGTAACCGTACGTAGTCGTGGAGTTATTGAAAAATGTTCATTCTGTATTCAGCGTGTGCAAGAAGGAAAATTAATTGCTAAAAAAGAAGGAAGAGTTTTAGCCGACGGCGATGCTAAAACAGCTTGTATGACTGCTTGTCCAACGGAGGCAATAGTTTTTGGAAATGTGCACGACAAGGAAAGTAGAATTACAAAAACAAGAGAAGAACACAAGCAACGGTTATTTTATGTAATTGAACAGGTTCATACATTACCGAATGTAAACTATTTGGCAAAAATTAGAAATACGGATGAATTACCTGAGGTAGAACATCACGAAGAAGCGACGCATTAATTTTTGTTGAATAGAAAATAGAACTTGATTTTAAATAAAGAGACAGCAGTTAGAAGCTGCAATGAAAAGTATAAATTATGGGATTACTTAGATACGAATCACAAGTTAGACCACCACTGGTAGATGGCAATAAAGAGTATCATCAGATTACTGAAGATATCTGTCGTCCTGTGGAATCAAAACCAACTAAAGCTTGGTGGATTGGTTTCTCCATTTCGCTAGTCTTTTTAATTTTTGGAGCTGTTTCCGTTACAATGGAAGTTGTTTATGGAATTGGTCAATGGAACTTAAATAAAACAATTGGTTGGGGTTGGGATATAACCAATTTCGTTTGGTGGATTGGTATTGGTCACGCCGGAACTTTGATTTCAGCCATTCTTTTATTATTCAGACAGGGTTGGAGAACGGGAGTAAACCGTGCTGCAGAAGCGATGACAATTTTTGCCGTAATGTGTGCGGGACAATTTCCTATTTTTCACATGGGTAGAGTGTGGGACGCATTTTTTACATTACCATATCCAAATACTCGCGGTCCATTATGGGTGAATTTTAACTCACCACTACTTTGGGATGTGTTTGCTATTTCAACTTATTTTACAGTATCACTTTTATTTTGGTATAGTGGCTTAATACCCGACTTGGCTACACTTCGCGATCGTGCAAAGAAAAAATGGCGCAAACTGTTTTATGGAATTACAGCCTTCGGATGGACGGGGAGTACAAAACACTGGCAACGCCACGAAGCGTTGGCGCTCGTACTTGCGGGATTAAGTACGCCATTAGTATTATCGGTACATACAATTGTATCCTTCGACTTCGCAACTTCGGTAGTACCGGGTTGGCATACCACCATTTTCCCGCCTTATTTTGTTGCGGGAGCTATTTTTTCAGGATTTGCCATGGTGCAAACCTTGCTGGTGATTACTAGAAAAGTATTGAGTTTAGAACAATATATTACCATTGAGCATATAGAAGTAATGAATAAAGTAATTATTCTTACAGGGTCTATTGTAGGTATTGCCTATCTCACCGAATTATTTATGTCTTGGTATGGCGCCAATGCTTACGAGGGATTCGCCTTTATGGAGAATCGTTTGAATTTAAATAGTCCGTACGGATGGAGTTATTGGATAATGATGGGATGTAATGTCTTGTCGCCACAAATATTTTGGAGCAGTAAAATGCGGAGGAATGTTACGGTAACCTTCTTCATGTCAATTTTGGTAAATATTGGTATGTGGTTTGAACGATTTGTAATTATTGTTACCAGTATTTACAGAGATTACTTGCCATCATCGTGGAGTACTTATTACCGCCCCACTATTTGGGAAATTGGATTTTACATGGGCACTTTCGGACTTTTCTTTACTTGTTATTTTCTTTTTGCAAAATATTTTCCGGTAATTGCTTTAGCAGAAATTAAACATATTTTAAAACGAAGCGGTGATAATTATAAAAAGAAGATGGACAAGCTAGAAGGACAAGAGTCGGAAGGGTTTGCAAAAGAACATGCACACGATCACGGGGCGTAGTAAAAAAATTAAAAAGAAATTAGAATTAATAATATGGCGGTAAAAAAATTCATAGTAGGAAGTTTTGATGATGAGGCGGTATTATTTCCGGCAGTAAAAGAAGTAAGAAAGGCTGGCTATAAAATCCACGATGTATTTACTCCATTTCCTATTCACGGGCTCGATAAAGCAATGGGACTTAGAGATACAAGTTTACATACAGCTGGATTTATTTATGGCATCATGGGTACAACTACAGCGCTTGGATTTATTACTTGGGCGTTAACTACCGATTGGCCATTGAATTTTGGCGGTAAGCCTTTCTTTTCTCTACCAGCATGGATACCAATTATGTTTGAGTTGACGGTACTTTTTTCTGCTGTGGGTATGGTACTTACGTTTTGTTACTTGTGCCAAGTGGCACCATTTGTAAAAAAAGATCACTTTAATCTAAGATCCACAGACGATTTATTTATTATGGCATTAGGATGCACTGCAAAATCAAACGACGAAGAAATGATTTCTTTTCTACAAAGTGTTGGTGCAAAAGATGTAACCGTAGAGCACAAAGAAACCGAATGGTGGTTGGGTCGTTATGATAAAGAGACAAAAATTTTTGAAAAAACCAAAACAGAACTTGTTGCATAATGCAACAAAAAAAAGTAAGGATGAAAAAAAGTGCAATCATATTTAGTTTTTTTATTATCGTAATTACAGTACTACGTTGCAGTAGCGATAAAAGAGAGCCAGGAACAGCATACATGCCCGACATGGTGTACAGCCGTGCTTACGAAACCTATGCATCGGTAGACAACCTTCATGAGAAAGGGGTTAACTATAATTCAACACCGGTTGCTGGAACAGTTGCCCGTGGTGATTTGAGCAGTTATCCGTATAAAAATGATTCAATTGGTTATGTACTTTCCAAGAATGTAAAAAATCCATTACCTACTTTAGATGCAAAGGATTATATAGAAGCAACAAGGTTGTTTTTAGTGAATTGTGGTATTTGCCATGGCGACAAGCTCGATGGAAACGGACCACTGTGGAAAGACGGCGATGGACCTTTCCCATCTGCACCTCGTAATTTACTTAAAGATCCGGTTACTGCAAATATGGCGGAGGGTACCATGTTTCATTCAATGACATATGGAAAAAATATGATGGGATCTTATGCTTCTCAATTAAGTACTAAACAAAGATGGATGATTGTACATTATATTAAAGAGAAACAAAGGTTGTCGAAAACAGGTGAAACCGTAAAGTAGAAAAATAATATTTTGAAGAATTTAAAAAATAACTGATGTCAATTCGCGAACAATTTACCATACCTAAAAATTATAAGTGGTGGTCTTATGCCCTCATTGGAGTTGGATTAATTTCTACTTTATTGCTTTACATATCACATGGCACTTCAGCGGATGAACACGTGCGTTCTCGTTTTTGGGCTAGCTTATTACAAAACAGTGTTTTCTTTTTACTAGTTGTCAATGCAGCCATGTTTTTCATTTGCACTACCATATTGGCGTGGGGCGGATGGGCTATTAGTTTTAGAAGAGTGCCCGAAGCAATTGCATCGGCTGTTCCGGTTATAGGAATTATCTGCGGAGCAATTTTATTAGCTATTGTATTTGGTGGCGATCACGCTATTTATCATTGGACCGATGCCGAACATGTAAAACACGACCCAATCTTAAATCATAAAAGTGTATTCTTAAATAAGAATTTTTTTCTAGTGTGGACCGTTCTTACAATTTTTTTATGGTGGGTACTGGGTAAAAAAATAAGAACACTTTCTATAGATACAGACAAAGGAGTTTTGAGTGTAGCAGAGAACAAAAAATTTGTTTGGAAAAACACAGTATGGGCGGCATTGTTTATGGTTGTGTTTGCTTTAACGGTTATGTCAACTATTCCGTGGCTTTGGTTGATGAGCATTGATGCGCATTGGTATAGCACCATGTATAGTTGGTACACTTTTGCAAGCACTTTTGTTTCGGGTATGGCGTTGATTGCAATTTTTGTAGTGTATTTAAAAAACAAAGGATATCTTGAATATACCAACCAAGAACACTTGCATGATTTAGGAAAATTTATGTTTGCCTTCTCTGTTTTTTGGACCTATTTATGGTTTAGCCAGTATATGTTGATTTGGTACAGTAATCAGCCGGAAGAAACAATTTATTTTCAACCACGCGTTCATGGAGTATATAAAACTATTTTCTTTTTAAACCTGATCATTAACTTTTTAGCGCCGCTACTTTTGTTAATGAAAAGAGATGCAAAAAGAAATTATATGACGATTACGTTGTTAGCCGTATTAATCATTTTTGGTCATTGGCTCGATTTTTTCCAAATGGTGCATCCCGGTACTTCGAAAAATCATGTACCCGCTATGCTTTATGATTTGGGTATCGGGCTTGGTTTTGTAGGATTAATCATGTTTGTAACCGGACGATCCTTGGCAAAACATCCGATGGTGCCAAAGTATCATCCATTTTTCAAAGAAAGTGTTATACATCACACGTAAAAAAAATTGAAAAGAGGAGAGCAATTCAATTTGTAAAACCTCAAAAACGAACTTAAGTATATGCAGACTATTTTTATTATAGCGATTTTGGTGTTTGGTTTTTTAATTACATTTCAAATTGCAAAAGCCAGCGAATATGTAGCTGTGTTACGGGGCGAAGAAAAATCTAGAAAACAAAACAACCGCATTAATGCTCTCCTGTTATTAGTTTTTCTTGTTGCCGGATTGATCGGCGTTTATTATTGCAATGAAAAACTTGCAAGTAAAATATTAAAGTTTGGATCTTCCGCATCCGATCACGGGCTTGACATTGATAACATGTTAAAAATTACCATTATCATTACAGGCATTGTTTTTGTCATTACCCAATCGCTGTTGTTTTGGTTTTCTTTCAAATATCAAGAGTCAGAAAAAAGAGAAGTACATTTTTACCCACACAATAATCAGTTAGAAATTATCTGGACTGTAATTCCAGCCATTGTACTAACAGTAATGGTTGGGTATGGACTTTTTTATTGGTATAGAATTACCGGCGATGCTCCAAAAAACGTAGCACAAGTAGAGGTAACAGGAAAACAATTTGAATGGATTTTTCGCTATCCGGGTAAGGATAACGAACTAGGGAAAAAATATTACAAAAACATTAATGCCGCAAAAGAAAATCCATTGGGTCAGCTATGGGAAGATGCAGCAAACCACGATGATATTGTACTAAATCAAGAAATGCATTTAGTGGTAAACAAGCCTGTAAAATTTATCATTGGTGCTCAAGATGTAATTCACAATGTGGGACTTGCTCATTTTCGTATGAAAATGGATGCTGTGCCAGGTACACCTACCACTATTTGGTTTACTCCAATTAAAACAACAAAGCAGATGAGACTGGAAACAGGCGATCCTGAATTTGTGTTTGAGCTTTCTTGCGATCAAATGTGCGGTAGAGGTCACTTCAGCATGAGAGGACTCATAGTTGTAGAAGAACAAGAAGAATATGATTTATGGATGGCTTCCAAAAAACCAAAATATTTTAGTGTTTTTCCTGAAAAAGACCCTGAAAATAAATCAGTAATTGCGGCTGTAACAGGCGAAAAGAAATAATTTTTTTGATACACTTTAGTAGTGTTCTAATAATAGAAGTATGAGCAACGAAACAATTTTACACGGTTTGGAAACAGAATCTCACGGTGAGCATCATGCCCATCACGAAACTTTTATTTCCAAATATGTTTTTAGCCAAGATCATAAAACAATTGGTAAGCAGTTTTTAATTACCGGAATTGTTTGGGCTATTATTGGTGGATTATTTTCTGTATTATTTCGTTTGCAATTAGGATTTCCAGAACAAACTTTTCCCATTCTTGAAACATTTTTTGGCAAGGGAGCGAAAGGCGGCGTTATTCAACCCGAATTTTATTATGCGTTAATAACCATTCACGGAACTGTATTAGTTTTTTTCGTTTTAACAGCTGGACTGAGCGGAACATTTGCCAACTTATTAATTCCTCTACAAATTGGTGCAAGAGATATGGCTTCACCATTTTTGAATATGCTTTCCTATTGGTTTTTCTTTTTGGCAAGTATCATAATGTTTTCTTCTTTATTTGTTCATACCGGTCCTGCGGCAGGCGGATGGACGGTTTATCCACCATTAAGTGCATTGGGACAAGCTGGCGATGGATCTAAAATTGGAATGGATCTTTGGTTGATAAGTATGGCCTTTTTTATCGTGTCGTCTTTATTAGGCGGGTTGAATTATATAGCTACCATTCTTAATATGCGCACAAAAGGAATGAGTATGACAAAATTACCATTGACAATGTGGGCAATTTTGTTTACTGCAATTCTTGGTGTACTTTCTTTTCCGGTTCTTCTTTCTGGAGCAATACTTTTGTTATTTGATAGAAACTTAGGCACCAGCTTTTTTTTAAGCGATATCGTAATTGGTGGCGAAATTTTACCTAACGAAGGCGGAAGTGCTATTTTGTTTCAACATTTATTTTGGTTTTTAGGTCACCCAGAAGTTTATATTATTCTATTGCCAGCTATGGGAATGGTGTCAGAAATATTAAGTGTCAATTCGCGAAAACCAATTTTTGGTTACATGGCCATGATTGCGTCATTGTTCTCTATTGCTATTTTAGCCTTTTTGGTTTGGGCGCATCATATGTTTGTTACTGGATTAAATCCTTTTCTTGGATCCTTCTTTGTATTGTTGACATTGTTGATTGCGGTTCCTTCCGCCATTAAAGTATTTAACTGGCTAACTACATTATGGCGAGGAAACATTCGATTTACTCCAGGAATGTTGTTTGCTATTGGCTTTGTAAGTCTATTTATTTCTGGTGGATTAACCGGATTATTTTTGGGAAATTCTACTATTGATATTCATTTGCACGATACAAAATTTGTAGTAGCGCATTTTCATATTGTAATGGGAGTGGCTTCTATGTTTGGAATGTTTGCAGGAATTTATCATTGGTTCCCGAAAATGTATGGTCGTTATTTAAATAATACGTTGGGATACATACATTTTTGGATTACTTTCTTGGGCGCTTATCTTATTTTTTGGCCAATGCACTACGAGGGATTGGCGGGTGTACCACGTCGTTATCTTGATTTAAGAGGATGGCATTCGTTCAATAAATTCGAGGATTTAAACAAGATAATTACAATCGTTTCTATCATTGTATTTGCAATGCAATTAATGTTTGTCTTCAATTTCTTTTATTCCATTTTTAAAGGAAGAAAAGTACGCACACCAAATCCATGGGATTCCAACACATTGGAGTGGACAACGCCTATTAATCCGGGACACGGAAACTGGCCTGGTGAAATTCCGGAAGTACATCGTTGGCCGTATGATTACAGTAAAAATGGGCGTTCATTTATTCCACAAACAGAGCCAATTGGACCAGACGAAACGAAAGATCATTAATAAAGTATAAAGAAAGTAGAAGACAAGAATTGAATATGCAGGAAAGTGTAAGCAATAAAAAAAATAGTTCTTTACATATAGGAGCCAAGCTAAAAGATTACTTGAAGTTAGTTAAGCCCTCGCTTAGCATCATGGTAGTATTTTCTAGCGTTGTAAGTTTTTTATTAACGCCGTCGCTAAATGTCAATTATGAAAGTCCTTTACAAATGGCGATACTATTAGCTATTGGAGGATTATTGGTTACAGGAAGTGCCAATGCTATTAATCAAATAGTAGAAAAAGAGACAGATAAAATGATGAAAAGGACGGCAACACGTCCCATTGCATCAGGAAGAATGTCAGAGCTGGAAGGATGGATTTTTGCAATTATTACCGGAATAGTGGGTGTATTAATGTTGGGATATTTTTTTAATTGGCTAGCAGCAGGCTTGGCAGCATTCAGTTTATTTTTATACGCTTTTATTTACACGCCTTTAAAGAAAGTAAACTCTATTGCTGTTTTAGTTGGGGCTTTTCCGGGAGCACTTCCTTGTTTAATTGGTTGGTCAGCCGGCGAGGACAAACTTTCAACAGGTGGTTGGGTTTTATTTGCTTTGCAATTTTTTTGGCAATTCCCACATTTTTGGGCAATAGCTTGGATGGCACATCAAGATTATAGCAAAGCAGGATTTAAACTTTTACCAAGCCAAAAAGGACCAACAAAGTTTACGGCACTGCAAACTATAATTTATGCACTGCTGTTGATTCCGGTTGGTGTACTGCCCTACTTTATTGAAATGAGCGGATTAATAAGTTTAATAATAGTAACAGGTGCAAATTTTTTTATGCTGTGGCAATGCATCAGATTATATAGAGATATGGAAATTATATCAGCGAGGAGAGTTATGTTTAGCAGCTATATCTATTTGCCCATAGTTCTTTTAGCTTTGTTAGGAGATAAAGTGTAATATTAAAATTGTGAAATGGGAATGGTGAGTGTACAGCAACAAAAAAAAATTCATCCACTTAAGTTTATTATGTGGGTGGCTATGGCAAGCATAGTTATGATGTTTGCTGGGTTGACAAGTGCGTATATTATTAAAAGTAACCAAGCAAGCTGGCAGGAAATAAAAATGCCGCAATTATTTTGGTTTTCCACTGGTGCTATTTTGATTAGTAGTATCACTATTCAAATGGCCGTAAGTTCTTTTAAAAAAGGAGTATTAAATAAGTACCGACAATTATTAGGAGTAACATCTGTACTGGGAATTGTTTTTGTAGTGTTGCAGCTCTTAGGGTTTCAACAGCTTTGGGACAGCGGCATACAATTTAGGGGTGTAGCGGGTGCTGGACAATTTTTGTATGTAGTATTTGGGTTACACATTGTTCACGTTTTGGGCGGTATTATTGCTTTGCTGATAATGGCAATACAAACTATTTTTTTTCGTACAAAAACTAGAACAAGTATTTCCATTGAAGTAGCAGCAACCTATTGGCACTTTGTAGATTTACTTTGGCTTTATATAATAATATTTTTTCTTTTGATTGGATAAAAATTAATTTTTTTTAAGATATGTCTAATAATCTAACAACACATCAAACTAAATGGTGGAATGGAGGCAGAAGCCCCTTCAATATGGAATATGGGAAATTGATGATGTGGTATTTTTTGATGAGTGACACCTTCACCTTTGGAGCATTTCTAATTTCTTATGGTACAATTCGTGTTTCTCAAAATTTTTGGCCCGATCCGAATGTGGTTTTTAATGCATTGCCCGGAGCTGGACATGCAAATCTTCCATTGGCTTTTGTAAGCGTCATGACTTTTATACTTATCGTGAGTTCGGTAACAATGGTGTTAGCCGTTCATGCTGGTCATCATGGCAATAAAAAAGCTGTAGTAAAATGGATGTTTTGGACCATTATTGGAGGTCTTGCATTTCTTGGTTGTCAAGCATGGGAATGGCATCACTTAATTACTGGCACACATGCAGTGCTTGCAGAAGGTAAGCTTGAATTGATTGGTCAAACCATGAGAGAAAATCCATGGGGAAAATTGGTTGAAGGAACCGAGGTTGTTGATGCATTGAAAGCGACCTCTCATGAAACGGTAGCAGCAATTGTGCACGAACAACATTCTAATTTTACACATGAACAACTAATGGGAATGTCTCACGAGCAACTGACTGGAATGTTGAATGTGGCCGAGTTACATATTCGTGAAAAAGGACCTGTTGCTTTTGGAGGTTATTTTTATGGCATTACAGGTTTTCACGGCTTTCACGTTTTTTCTGGAGTCATCATTAATATTGTTATGTTAATCATGGCACAAAAAGGAGTATTTCAAAGAAGAGGACATTATCTAATGATTGAAAAGGCTGGATTGTACTGGCACTTTGTAGATTTGGTTTGGGTATTTGTATTTCTTTGTTTTTATCTAATTTAAATAATCTGAATAATAGTATATGGAACATCAAGATCATGCAGTAGCATCAGAAATTACTTTTCATCATGAACCATCCAATGACACGAAGCGGATTTGGTCAACATTTTGGGTATTGCTTTTCATTACCTTAATTGAATTAGGACTTGGACTGTTGCTTTACGCTACTGATTGGCAATCGAGTTTCAACTTGGCCATCAAAGGAGTTATTGTAATTCTTTCGTTAGCAAAAGCTTTCTATATAGTTTCAATTTTTATGCACCTCGGGGATGAAATAAGAAACATGATTATGACTATTGCAGTTCCTCTGATGTTGTTTATTTGGTTTATTGCAGCATTTTTATTGGATGGAAATTCTTATAAAAATCTTCGTAATAATTATGATAAACATTTTAAAGAAAGAACTTCTGTGGAAGTAAAAAGCAAAACCGGGCATTGATTTTAATAAAAATAATTTCATAGAATTAATAATTAATTAGATGTCCCGCTTTTTGGCGGGACTATTTTTTAAAATGTATCAGCTTGAATAAAACTGCACTATCTGCTTTGTTTATTGCTTTGTTGCTGCCATTGGGTAGTTACTTTGTTGTCAAATCTCTTAGCAAAAACGCTATTGATATTCCTCCGCGATACTTTGTTGATTCAGTTATTGATAAAGTAAATAAGGGCAAAATAGAAACAGATACAGTTTGGCATTCACTTCCAAAAATTGCACTCACTAATCAATTGGGAGAAACCATTGGATGGGAAAATATGAAGAGCTCTTTGGGAAATAAAATTATTGTTGCCAATTTTTTCTTTACACACTGTCCAACTATTTGTCCCACACTGACGGGAAATATGAAATGGTTGCAAGACGCACTTAAAAAATCACAAAAGGTTGGAGATAGAACAGCCGACTATGTTCAGTTTCTTTCGTTCAGTGTTGATCCGGAAAGGGATTCGGTTGCTGAACTAAAAAAATGGGCCGATCGTTTTCAAGTAAACCCTATGAACTGGTGGTTGCTTACTGGCGAAAAAAAATCGATTTATGATTTATGTATTAATGAAATGAAGCTGGGTGTAGTGGATGGGGAGGGAATTGATACTTCGTTCATTCATACTGATCGGTTTGTGTTGATTGATGGAGAACGAATTATTCGTGGTTATTATCATGGACTAGATTCTACTTCTCTAGCAAAACTTTCTCAAGACATTGTTATACTTTCGTTGGAGAAAAATAAAAAGCGACCGAGTTACTTTTCTGATAAGTTGGAGTTGATAGGAGTTGTCTTTTTGTTGACACTTGTTGCACTTGGTATTTTTTTAATCGGGATACGAAAAATAAAAAATAAATAATTTATGTTATCTGCTGCCTGGCAAAAAAATGACGCGAAAGCTCGCTTTTTTATTTTCTTAGTTTCTGCTATTGTATTTGTAGCAGTTGCTGTTTTAAGCCGAGTAAAGCTGGAGGTCAATCTTGGATTTGACATACACTGGTTTGCGAGAGCCAATGCAATCATTAATTCTACTGTTGCTATTTTATTAGTTACTGCTTTGTGGGCCGTTAAAAACAAAAAATATTTAGCGCATAAAAGAATGATGATGGCCGCTATGATTTTATCAATCTTGTTTTTGGTGAGTTATATCTGCCATCATTTATTTGCAGGAGAAACAAGTTTTGGAGACGACGGAACAATGCGGACTATCTACTATATTATTTTATTCACCCATATTCCACTTGCTGGATTAATATTACCATTTATTTTATTTACAGCGTATAGAGCTTTAATTGGAGAATGGCCTCAACACAAAAAATTGGCAAAAGTAACTTGGCCCATTTGGTTGTATGTAGCCATCACAGGAGTGTTGGTGTATATTATGATTAGTCCGTATTATTAAGGTGAGGTTTAAAAATGCAATTCTTCAAGAGGGTCCCAAAATATTTTTTCGAAATCCACTACCGAATCGTTTTTAATTTTTATTCCTTCTTTTTTTAAAAGATCTTCCATACGTGTAGGAGTTTCAAAATTTAATTTACCTGTAAGTAGTCCTTTGCGATTTACAACTCTGTGAGCTGGTACTTTAGGTTTTACTTTATGCGATCCATTCATAGCCCATCCTACCATCCGAGAAGAAAGTTTTGTGCCTAGGCAAGTTGCAATAGCACCATAACTAGTTACTCTTCCTTTTGGAATTTGTCGAGTAATTTCATACACCTGTTCAAAAAAATTTGATTCTTTTTTCCCTGATATATTTAACGTTGGCAGTTTGTATGAATTTTTTTTTGGAATAGCCATGAATTGAAATTACAAATTATTATTTTTCAATTTTCGAATTAAGTAAATGGGTACGATTTGGCTCGGAAACCATTTTGTACAAGTAGGGGCAATGCAAACAGCCCAAACCACAACAGCTACCTTTTTCAAGATGGTAATGTTCCGTCATAACCATCAGGCCATTTTCATTAAAATAAAAATCTTTTCCTTCAATCAACGTGTTCATATTCTTTTAAAAATTGTTGCAATAATTTATCAGCAGAAATATCTGGAAAAAATTCTGGCAGTGAAAATTTTAAAAAATAAATTTGATTGCTCTTCGCAATATCCAACGATTCGTAATATGTTTTTATTTTTAGTTCTTCGTGAACTATTTTTTCATTATTGACATTGGCAATATCTTCTAACAAGAAGCAATGATATCTTTCAATAACTAGTTTGGTAAATTTATAAAGAGCCGTACTGTCTGTTTTTAAATGAATACATCCTTTTGGATGCAATACGTGTTTATATGAGCGTAAAAATCTTGGATGGGTTAATCTTTTTTTTGCCTTTCCGGTTCTCAATTGAGGGTCAGGAAATGTAATCCAGATATCTTCAATTTCTTCAGCAGAAAAATACTCAGTTATTTTATCGATTTGAATTCTAAGATAGGCAACATTGCTAAGGCCGAGCTTTAAAGCCTTTTTAGCTCCCACCCAAATGCGGTTTCCTTTAATATCTATTCCAATGAAATTTTTTTGCGGATATAATTCTGCAAGCCCTATGGCATATTCACCTTTACCACAGGCCAGTTCAAGTGTTATGGGATTTTTGTTATTAAAAAAAGTTTTCCAATTCCCGCCCATGTTTAGGGGATATTGCAATACATTTTGCAAGGTTTTCAAATCTTCAAATCGTTGCAATTTTTTTTGTGCCATAACGTGCAAAGATAAAAAATGAAAGATAGTGTGTAGAAGTTTAATATGTTAGTTGTAGAATTCTTATCTTAGTTTTTTAAAGGGTAGCATTATGAGAAAATTACTGATATATATATTTATTGTATCTTCTTTATTATTGGGTGTAGCCGGCAAGTGTAAGAAAAAAACACCGCCGCCGCCTGCCGAAGCGAGTTTACAAGTAACATTAGATCCAGCAGCTAATTCTGTTCAGCCCCCTGCTCCGCAAGCAACATTTCCTTTAAAAGTTACCATCAATTCTACTATGCCAGCGCAAGGTGTAACGATTGCTATTTCGAGTAAAAAAGATGACGGCTCTGTGGATCCTGCTTTTTTTACTGCCAGTCAAAACAGTACAGTTGCTGTGAATGATTTTACAATCACGGGAACTCCAGTAAGTATAATTTGTATTACTACTGTTACGGTTACTTCTCGTACCGATGCGAATAATAAATGGACTGGTACCTACCGCTACTCAAGAAAGCCGTAAAAAATTATTTAACGGTTCGTCCTTTCCATTCAAAATTTCCAAACGTTCCAAGCCAACCGGCTAAGAGCACATAAATTATGTGAAGGGGTTGATACAGAAATAGAAATTTTATCAAATGCTGCTTTCCATAAAATTTTGCAACGGGATGCACCAGTAACCATTCAATGATTGCTTTTGTTGTTGCGCCAAACACAAAATATATCCAAAACTTTTGTTGCCAAAAACCTACAAGAAAAATAAAAAATAAAAAAAGATTCAACACATAAACCAATAGTAGAACAACAAAAATATTTATGTCTTTGTAGTGTGTAGCCTTACTTGCCCAACGAATGCGTTGCTGAAAAAAATCATTCCAAGTTACTTGTGCCTCTGTATTGATTAAAGCATCTTTTGACTGCAGATAAGAAACCCCGCTCGGGTGTATCTGAGCAATTTTATGCATAAGAAACATATCATCGCCGGAAGAAATATGGTCGATATTTGTAAATCCTCCAACCTCATCGAATACTTTTTTTTCAAAAGATAAATTTGCTCCATTGCACATAGTATGAAATTTATGTTGAACAGAGGCTGCGGTAATTCCTTGCATTGTTAAAAAATCTAAGGCTTGAAAATTTTGCAAAATAGTTCGATTAGTCTCCATTACAACAGGGGCCGCAATAAATACGGCATTTGTTTTTTCTTTAAATGAGGCAATTGTTAACAACCAATTGGGTGGTGCTACACAATCGGCATCGGTGGTTACAATCCAGTCTCCGGTAGCAGCAGCAATGCCAGTTTCAATTGCTTTCTTTTTATAGGAGTTTAAATTATTTTCTTCTAATTGAATTAATCGCACTTTTGAAAAATGCTGTACAATTTTTGCTGTAGCATCGGTTGAATGATCATCCACTACAATTATTTCATATAATTCTGATGGATAAGTTTGTTCAGTTAGTGATTTTAATAAACGACCAATAACTTTTTCTTCGTTACGGGCAGCAACTATTATTGAAATTCGAAGTTGAGGAATGATCTGATCTGCAATGAATGGCGGAATTGTTTTCCAGCCCATACGGTAATAAATAATTAGTATTCCATAAACAATCAGTAGGCCTAGAAGTATGTAAAACAACAACATATAAAGACAAAGCTAACAAAACAGTGGCTATAGAAATTACCCAAGTGCAGTTGGGTTTAAAAATAATTTGGTGGATTCTTATATAATGCTATTTTTGAATAGTTGCATAAACAACTATATGTCAAATCAACATTTTAAGAAAGGTGAGTTATACAGTTTTATTACAGGAAAAGCATCTACTGCTATTGCAAGACGGTTGCAAAAAAAACTAAATGCCGCCGGTATGAATCTTACCATTGAGCAATGGAGTGTTTTATATCATTTGTGGAAAGATGACGGCAAAAGCCAACAAGAATTATGTAATGCTACTTTTCGCGATAAACCGAGCATCACACGATTAGTAGATAATTTAGAAAAATTGAATTTAGTAAAACGTGTGCCTTCAGAAAATGACGGAAGGATTAATAAAATCACGTTGACAAAACAAGCGCAAAAACTGCAGGAGCAAACTATGTTGTTAGCAGAAGAAACCTTAAACGAATCCCTAGTATCTGTTCCTCCCGAAAAAATTGAAATCTGTAAAGAAGTATTGCAAGTTGTTTACGATAATCTTAAGTAAAATATTTAATCAATTTAATAAAATTTGTTATGAGCAGTCAAGTAAAAATAGCTACTACAATAAAAGGCGGCGAGTGGCTAGTAAAAGAATCAGCACAAACAGAAACATTTACTGCCGAAAATTTTTCCGAGGAACAAAAAATGATTCGGGATATGTGCACGCAGTTTTTGGAAACAGAAATTTTTCCCAATCTGGATAGGATTGATAATCTTGAACCCGGTCTGATGAAATCGTTAGTTACCAAAGCTGGCGAACTAGGTATGTTGGGAATAACGTTCCCCGAAGAATACGGCGGCTTAGGAAAAGATTTTGTTTCCGCTACTATTATATGTGAATACTTGGGAGCGGGTCATTCTTTTTCTGTTGCTGTATCTGCACACACTTGCATTGGATCGTTGCCTATTTTATATTTTGGAACAGAAGAGCAAAAACAAAAATATATTCCAAAGCTTGCTAGTGGAGAATGGGCGGGAGCTTACGGCCTTACTGAACCCAATAGTGGAAGTGATGCATTGGGAGCAAAAACAACAGCCAAGTTAAGTAGCGATGGAAAATATTATTTATTAAATGGACAAAAATGTTGGATTACCAACGGAGGTTTTGCAGATGTATATACTGTTTTTGCTAAAGTAGAGGGTAAAGATTTTACTGGATTTATTGTGGACAGAGGAACTGAAGGATTTACACTTGGGCCCGAAGAACACAAAATGGGTATCAAAGGATCTTCAACTGTTCAGTTATATTTTCAAGATTGTAAAGTGCCAGTAGAAAATGTATTAGGAGAAATTGGAAAGGGACACAAAATTGCATTTAACATACTTAATCTTGGTCGTTTAAAATTAGCCGCTGCTGTAATTGGTGGAGCAAAAGCAGCCACAACCGAGTCAGTAAAGTATGCCGTTTCGAGAGAGCAATTCAAGCAACCGATTTCTAACTTCGGAGCTATCAAACATAAGTTGGCAGAAATGGCCATCAAAATATTTGCTTGCGAAAGTTCATTGTATCGCGTTGCCAATTGGATTGATAAAAAAGAACATGAGTTATTAGCAGATGGTACACCTTTTAGTAAAGCATTATTGGGAGCAGCAGAAGAGTATGCCATTGAATGTGCTATGTTGAAAGTGTACGGAAGTGAGGTGTTAGATTATATTGTGGATGAAGGGGTACAAATTCATGGAGGAAATGGATTTAGTGCAGAATATAATATTTCAAGAGCTTATCGCGATAGTCGCATCAATAGAATTTATGAAGGAACGAATGAAATCAATCGACTTCTTACGCTTGATATGACCCTGAAGCGTGCCATGCAAGGGAGGTTGGATATAATGGGAGCAGCAATGGCTGTTCAAAAAGAGCTTATGAGTATTCCCGACTTTTCTGATTTGGAGGATGGTTTATTTATCAAAGAAAAAAAGTTGATTCAAAATTTTAAAAAAGCAATATTGATGGCAGCCGGCGGGGCCGTGCAAAAATTAATGATGAAAATCGAAAGTGAACAAGAAATATTAATGCTTATTGCCGACATGGCCATTGATACATTTAATGCGGAAAGTACTTTATTGCGAGTAACAAAAATGGTAAATGAAAAAGGAGAAGCCGCTTGTGGGGTTTATGTAGATATGCTGCAAACGTATTTATATGATGCAGCCAATCGCATTGAAAAAAATGGAAAGGATGCGATTAATGCATTTGCCGAAGGGGACGAGCAGCGAATGATGTTAGTAGGATTGAAGCGCTTTACAAAAACAGAACCGTTAAATAGTAAAAATGCAAGAAGAAGAATTGCCGACAAAATGATTACTGAAAAAAGCTATTGTTTTTAATGTTTTTTCCTCTATAAAATAATCGTTAAATTTGTTATGAAATTTTTATTATGATTGACGTAAAAACAGCTCCAGTTCTAACAGCCAAAGATTTTGTAACCGATCAAGAAGTACGTTGGTGCCCAGGTTGCGGGGACTATTCAATTTTAGCACAAGTACAAAAAGTAATGCCCACTTTGGGTATTCCAAGAGAAAATATCGTAATCGTATCGGGAATTGGTTGCAGTAGCCGCTTTCCCTATTATATGAATACGTACGGAATGCATTCCATTCACGGAAGGGCAACTGCTGTTGCTAGTGGATTAAAAGCATCGAGACCGGAATTAAGTGTGTGGGTTGTTACAGGCGATGGAGATGGTTTGAGTATTGGCGGTAATCATACCATTCATTTGCTTCGCCGAAATTTTGATTTGAATGTTTTACTTTTTAATAACCAAATTTATGGTTTAACCAAAGGGCAATATTCTCCAACTTCAGAAGAAAATAAAGTAACTAAATCAACTCCCTTCGGTAGTATTGACCATCCATTTAATCCACTGGCGTTGGCATTGGGAGCCGATGCAACATTTGTGGCTCGTACCATGGATCGCGATACGAAACATTTACAAGCGATGTTAATTCGTTCTAATCAACATAAAGGCTCTTCATTTTTAGAAATATATCAAAACTGTAATATTTTTAACGATGGTGCTTTTGAAACGTTTACCGAAAAATCATCTAAATCGGAACAAACTCTCTTTTTGGAACAAGGCAAACCATTGTTGTTTGGAGCAGCTAACGATAAAGGAATAAAGTTGGATGGATTTACACCCAAAATTGTAAATCTTGCTGATGGACATAGTGCCGATGATTTATGGATACACGACGAAAAAGATATTTACAAAGCACAGATATTGGTTCGCATTTTTGATGATCCAAAAATAGAAGGCCACTTACCTAGACCGTTTGGCGTTTTCTTTCAAACAGAGCGTAAATGTTACGAAGATGTAATGCAACAACAAGTTATTGAAGCCAAAGCAAAAAGACCGGCTGATTTGGAAAAGCTACTTCGGGGAAATGAAGTGTGGTCGATTAATTAGTGACTATCTTTTTGATAGATCACGTTTCCCGCAACATAGGTTTTCAGTACTTGAATATTTTTAAGTTCCTTCGGATTTACGAGCAACGGATTTTTATCCAACAAAACCATATCGGCGTATTTATTTTTTACAAAACTTCCCAGCTTGTCTTCGCAATGAAACTGCCAGGCTGCATAAATAGTAAGCGCTTTTAATCCTTCTAGCACAGAAATTTTTTCTTCTTTTCCCAATACAGTTCCACTTTCAGAAGTCCGATTAACAGCTGTGTTTAATAAAAGCAACGGGATACATAGATACATTGGCTGATCTGAATGCAGTGAGAATGGTTGTTGCTGTTGAACAAAAGAGTTGATGGGTAGAATTTTTTCGCTACGGGACTCTCCTAAAATATCATTTTTCAGCGCATCGCCATAATACAAAATATGATTAATGTGAAAGCTTGATGTAAGATTGAGTTTTTTCATTTGGGGCATCAACTCTCTTGGTAAAAGCAAACAATGCTCCAAGCGATTTCTGTATTTTTCAATCGGATATTTTTGATTTAATTTTTCAAAAACGGAAACCACTTCTTGAATTGCATTATCGCCTTGTGCATGAATAGAAATTTGAAAACCTTTTGATTGCATGGAATCAAAACTTGATAGCAAATCTTCTTGTTTAATAAGTGCTTCTCCGCGATGAAATTCAGGAAGATGAAAACCCTTTTCAGTAAGTTCGGAATGTAAATAGGGTTCTTTCAAATACATAGAACCAATATAGGGCGAGCCATCGTACCAATATTTAATTCCGAGAATTTTATTAAAATCATCGCCATTGTTAACGCTTTCAGGAATTAAAATTTTTGGAGCATCATAACGTAAATAAATAAAGTGACGCACATTAGGTTTCCTTTCTGGAAGTTTTCCAATTAGTTCTAAAAATTTATAAAGAGGTTTAGAGGTGCCGGCTGAAAGATGTTCATAAAGCATCAAAATATTTTTATTGGCAGCGGATAATCCTAATGTAGAAATACTGGTTACGCCAGCTTTTGCATTTTCAAACATTACATTAGTTGCATTTTCCGCCAACGATTTTTTGAATACTTCTAATATTTTGACTCTAAAAGGTTCAAAAGCTTCTTGCTCTGCAATTAATCCAGTCAGGTTTCCATCTTTATCTTTTTCAAAATAACTAGATACGGTGGGGTCTTTGGTTTTATTCGTAATCCCTACTTTTTTAAATGCCAAAGAATTTCCATAAAAAGAATGTAAGCTTTGTGAAATCAGCAGCAATGGATTTTTTGGAGAAAGTGAATCTAAAAATTGAATAGTGGGAGAGTGCAATCCTTTTGTTAAGATTGGATCAAAACCTTTGCAAATAATCCATTCTCCCAAAGGTGTAACCTTTACTTTTTCGGCGGCGGCTTGCCATACAGCAGCTGGTGTTTTATGATTAAAACCACTAATGTCGGTCATTCCATATAGAAAAGAAGACAAGTCGTTATGACCGTGTGCATCAAAAAATCCGGGCATTAATGTTTTGCCGTCAAGATTTATTAATTCTGTTTTTGAGGTTTTTAATTTAAAAATTTGATCTTGATTGCCGAGCGCTTCAATTTTACCATCCTTTACAAACACGGCTTCAACAGTTGGCGTTTTATCGTCCATTGTAAGAATTGTTCCTCCATAAAAAATAATATTATTTCTATGGGAATAATCAGAAAAAATATAAATACAAACTAAAGTTGCAGCTAATAGCAGTAAAACGAAAACAGAAATTAATATTTTCTTTTTCATAATAAAAAAATGATTTTACAAATTTATGAAAGGCTTTAGGTTTTTGATTTCAATTGTACTAAATAATAAAAATAGTATCTTCGATTTTGTATGAATCAAAAATTCAATATTGCTCTCAAGCTCAGTTTTGCGGTTTACTTAATTCTAACAGCCGTTACTGCAATTTTCAAATTAGATCATTTGCCATTGGGTAATGAGCTGCTTATTGCTACGGTCTTTTCCGCAATTATTTTTATTTCATTGGCTATTTACGAGGTTACACAGTCGAGCCGATTTAGTAAAAATGAAAAGTTTATGTGGACGATTTCATTCATATTTTTTTCTGGAATTGCCGGAGCTGTTTATTTGATGCTGGGTAGAAAAAGATTGACATACAAAAATTGGTAGTTTATTTTTTTGCAATAGCATCCATCTTTCCCTTATCTACATCATTGATAAAGTTAATTAGTCCGTTAAAAAAAACGGCTTGATCGTCCCACATACTCAGGTGGCTTCCATTGGGGCAAAATAAATATCGCCCATTTTGAACTTGGGTGCTCATCCATTCCATGTGTTTAGGATCCATCGTGTCGTGTTGTGCGCCAATTGTTAATGTAGGAATTTTTAATTGTGGTAAATCTTTTGAGCGATCCCAGTTTACAAGTCGTCCCCCAACACCAAATTCACTAGGGCCTTGCATCATTGTATAAATAGTCGAATTAGAATGTTTGAATGAGCGATTCACAGCATCAGGCCATTCTTCCAATCGGCATAAATGTTCTTTGTAAAAATTTGGAAGCAATAATTCCATATACCGAGGATTTGCAAAATCTTGTTTTGCTTCAATGTTTCTAATTTCTGCTAAAACTTCCGGCTTCATTTGTTTTGATAAAACCTCGTTTGCATATTTCCCATAATCGGGGCAGCTCGACATCATATTGCTGATGATTAATCCTTTTAAATTATCTTGATATTTAAAAGCATATTCCATAGCCAATATACCGCCCCAGGAATTTCCATACAAATAAAAATTATCATTGGTTAATCCCAACGCCACACGCACTTGTTCTACTTCTTCAACAAAATGATCAATAGTCCACAAGGAACTATCGGTAGGTTGATCGCTATAATAAGAACCGAGTTGATCGTATTCATAAAATTCAAAACCTTCTTGTGGAAAGAAACTTTCAAAAGCTTCTAGGTATTCGTGTGTTGAAGCAGGCCCACCGTGCAACAATAAAACTTTGATTCGCGGATTATTGCCAAATCTTTTTGTCCATACATTAAAAGTTCCAACAGGAGTTTTAATAGGAATCATTTTTACGCCGGCTGTTTTTACTCCCGTTTCATTATAATTAAAATAATCTTTAACTGAATTTGATGGCTGTGTATTACAAGCTACAAAAAGTAGTAGTACATATGTAAAATAAAAAATGTATTTCATACAGTGGTGTTTAAGTAAAAATTATCAAGACTGTTCTGGTAATATACGAAAACTTATTCGGTGATATTTGCAAATTCCAAATTCTTTAATAGCGTTTCTATGTTTCACTGTTCCATAACCCTTGTTGGCATTCCAATGGTAATGCGGAAACTCCTCGTGCAATCGCAACATATATTCATCGCGATATGTTTTGGCCAAAATGCTAGCAGCCGCAATGGACGAAAAAATAGCATCACCTTTTATGATACATTGATGCGAAATATTTTTGTAAGGAGTAAATCGATTGCCGTCAATTAATAAAAATTCCGGAGTAGTTTTCAAATGAGATACGGCAAGGTGAATAGCTTTTATGGAAGCTTTTAAAATATTGGTATTGTCAATTTCTTTATGACTTACATGGGCAACGGCAAAACTAATAGCTTCCTTTTCTATTATTTTTCGCATTTCATTTCTCTGCTTTTCGTTTAATTGCTTGGAATCATTTAAAGTAGAATGCTGGAATTTTTTAGGAAGTATAACGGCAGCTGCAAATACAGGGCCTGCAAAACAACCGCGTCCCGCTTCATCGCAACCGGCTTCTTTCCATTCTTTTTTGTAAAAGGGCAATAACATTTCGATGCAATTTCATAAATAGTAAGGATATAAAATTATTTTCAATAATCTGGCTACTTAACTTTACATTTTTATAAACAATACGAATGAATCGTTCCTCAAAACCAGTTGCTATTTGGCTGATAATAGGTGTGATAATGTTGGTCGTTCAAATTTTGCTGGGCGGCATTACGAGACTTACAGGTTCTGGATTATCCATTACGGAATGGAATGTGATTACAGGCACTTTGCCGCCATTGAATGCACAGCAGTGGATGATTGAATTTGATAAATATAAACAAACACCGCAGTTTCAGTTTTTGAATTTTGATTTTACACTCAACGATTTCAAATTTATTTTCTTTTGGGAGTGGTTACACCGCTTTTGGGCAAGATTTATGGGATTTGTTTTTATCGTTCCATTTTTTGTTTTCCTTTTTCAAAAAAGATTTAATTCAACAATGGTAAAACCATTCATTGCACTTTTTCTTTTTGGTGCATTGCAAGGTGCTGTGGGCTGGATTATGGTGGCCAGTGGACTTACAGGCGATGCGCTGTATGTAAAACCCGTAAAGCTTGCCTTACATTTTATTTTTGCCATAGGTCTTCTTTGTTATACTTTTTGGTTTGCATTACAACTCTTAATTTCAGAAAAACAAATTGTGATCAATAGTTTACTTCGTAAACTTACATTGATAATTTTGCTTATTCTTTCGATTCAATTAATTTTTGGAGCATTAATGGCAGGGCATAAAGCCGCTACAGCAGCACCAACTTGGCCCAATATTAACGGTTACTTCATTCCTGAAAATTTAAGTTTTGGCTTGGCAGAACTGATGGAGGATAAGATCAGTATTCATTTTATTCATCGAACTCTTGCTTATCTTATTTTTATTTTAGTTGCTGTGTGGACTTCGCAATCTTATCGAATAAAAGAAAATCTACTTTTTACAAAAACACGATTCATTCCACTATTGCTTGTAATAATTCAACTTGGTTTAGGAATTTTTTGTGTTATCGTCAGCCCACAAATAATTCCTAATAGGTGGGGAGTATTTGAATGGGTGGCTCAACTCCATCAATTGATGGCTATTTTATTTTTGCTCTCTTTAGTTTGGATGCTTTTTCTAACATCGAAAATTAGTCCAACTACAAAATAAGTATCTCAGAATTAGAGGGCACACATTTTTTGTTTTATATTTAAGTTATTGATTTTACATTGCCCTTTCTCTTCATTATGAAAGATTATATAAGAGGTGTTTATTTTTCTTTTCCTGTGCAACTATTGTTTCTGCATTTCAGAAAACATCAGGTGTTGCTTTTTTTTTGGGTTATTTTATTTCTTACTGTCGGTAGCAGATTCCTGCGCCAGTTTGGTGCCGATTCTCTTTTTTTAGCTCCCGAATATTTGGGCGATGTCAATGCTATTGGTGCCGCTATAGTGGGAGTTTCCATAGGTATGTTTGTTATGAGTTGGAATATTACAGGGTTTATACTTTTTAGTAATCATATCAAATTTTTGGCTGCTACAACCAATCCATTTTTAAAATATTGTGTCAATAATTTTTGTATTCCATTATTCTTTTTAATCTTTTATTTTTTAAAAGCATGGGAGTTTGATAGATACAAGGAATTGATTTCCGGTACGGAGATTTTATTTTTAGCCGCTGGCTTTCTAAGTGGGTTTATATTTCTGCTTGCTGTTTCATTTATTTATTTTTTTCAAACAGACAGATCTATCCTACGAAAAATGATGCCAAAAATTAATGATCCGAAAGAGTTCAGTGCTTTTTTAAATCCAGAAATTGGTGCTTCCGCAAACTCAAATCTAATTACGGTGCGCTGGTATTTAGATTCGCCTTGGCGTGTAATGCCCGCCAGAGACGTAACGCATTACACTCAAAATTTTATTGAAAGTATTTTAAAGCGGCATCATTTTGCTGCTATCCTTACTATTCTTTTTGCATTTTTATTTTTAATTGTCATTGGTTTTTTAGAAGATTTTCGATTTTTTCAACTTCCTGCTGCGGCTTGCATTACTATTCTTTTCACTGTGCTGATGGGCGTCTTTGGTGTTTTAAGTTATTTTTTAAAAACTTGGAGTATCCCGTTTTTTGTGCTTCTGCTTTTAGCAATAAATATTTTTTACCAGCAAGGATGGATTGATCCTAGAAATAAAGCCTATGGATTGAATTATGAAAACAAAAACGAGCGGCCATTGTATAATCGTGAAACGCTACTTGCACTTTCGTCGGATGAAAATAGTAGAGCCGACAGCTTAAACATGATTCAAATTCTTGAAAAATGGAAGGCAAAGCAAATAGATGAAAAACCATTATTGGTGCTGATCAATAGTAGCGGAGGTGGACATCGAAGTGCTAGCTTTTCATTAAATATTTTACAGCTATTAGATAGTATTACGAATGGCGCTTTGATGAAAAAAACTTTTCTTATTACGGGTGCATCGGGAGGTATGATTGGCGCTTCTTATTTCAGAGAGTTGTATTGGCGGCGACAACAAAATGAGAATATAAATTTACAGTCGAGTAAATATATCGATGATATTTCAAGCGATTTATTAAATCCGTTGTTTACTGCTTTTGTGGCAAGAGATATTATTTCGCCGGCGTTTAAATTTAAGATTGGTTCTTATCAATATGTAAAAGACCGAGCATATTCATTCGAATCAAAACTAAACGAAAGCACTAATGGACTTTTAGATAAACGTTTACAAGACTATAAAGAAGTAGAAGAAAAGGCTGAAATTCCATTAGCTTTTTTTAATTCAGTTATTACCCGCGATGGGAAACAAATGCTCATCAGCACACAGCCGGTTAGTTTTATGATGAGGAGCCGTTTCCAATCATCACAATTTATAAAGGCGGAACCAGATGTTATTGACTTTGTTTCATTTTTTAAAAAACAAGATTCCTACAATCTTCGTGTTTTGTCTGCTTTGCGCATGAATGCTACTTTCCCCATAGCATTACCCAATGTATGGCTTCCTTCCAATCCGATAATAGATGTAATGGATGCGGGAATACGAGACAATTACGGGACAGAAACCACACTTCGATTTCTAGAATTCTTTCATGATTGGATAAAACAAAATACGGGTGGCGTGTTATTATTACAAATTCGAGATAGACCAACTGGTGGATGGGGTGAAGCTTATGCTTCCAATAATCTTTCAGATCATTTTACAAAACCATTTCTTGTGTTGCAACACAAATGGTCTCAGATGCAAGAGTATAGCCAAAATAATATGTTGAGTTTGTACGCAGCGCATAATGACTATCTTGTAAATAAAATTAGTTTTCAATATGAAAAAGAAGGCACAGAAGATAAAGTAGCATTAAGTTTTCATCTTACTCAACGAGAAAAAGTACAGATCCTCAAGTCGTCCGACTCACCTCACAATCAAAAAAGTTTTCAAGAAATTCTGAAGTTGTTTACTAAAAAAGATACAGCAATTAGCAAGCAGGTTGAATAAGTCGAAAACATTTTTTCTTAATTTCTATTGAAAAAAGTTCTGACGAGGTTTTTGGTTCACCGTCAATATGAAGTGGAGCTAATTGAGGATTCCGAATAATAAGTTTTTCTGTTTGTATATATAAAACACCGTTTTGCTTTGAAATAGAAGTTAAAGAGGATATTGGATTCCATCCAGCTAGTTGTTTTAATAATTGAAAAATGAGTTCAATTTTATTTTGATGAAATACAATTATTATATCCAGCAATCCATCAGACAGACTTGCTTTTGGTGCAATTGTAAAATGATTTCCGAATTGATTACTGTTGGCAATACTTATAAAGTAGGCTTTTGTTTGTAGTTGTTCAGAACCAATTTGTAAATCAAAAACGAAAGGACGCATCGTCCAATAGTTTTTCAAACATAATTTTATATAAGTCCATAAACCGCGTTGTTTTTCATTGGCAAAATCTTTGGCCACTTGTGCATCAAAGCCAATACCACAAAGCATACACGAAAAATGGTTGTTAATGATAATGCCGTCAACCCAACTTGTTTTATTATTGAAAATTATGTCAAGTGCATTTGAGGGATTAGTGGAAATGTTTGCAGCCAAGGCGAGGCCGTTTCCTGAACCACAAGGAATGATGCCAAAATTTATATCGTAATTTTTTAAAGAATCTACTACTTGATTTACCGTTCCATCTCCTCCAGCAATTACTACATCGGTGATTGCTTGCTTTTGAATTATGGGATGTAGAAAAGAATAATCTCCATTCGCAACGGATGAAAAAATTTGGCAAGGAATATTTTGTTGACTTGATTTCTCTTTTATTAGAGCAAACAATTTATTTCTTGAACTATTCCCTGAAATAGGATTGATAATATAAATTATTGAACGGTGCACAGGCATCAAAAATAATCAACCACAATTAATTATTACCAACGAATCAATGCACTGGCCCATGTAAACCCACTGCCAAAGGCGGCTAAACAAATCAAATCACCATCTTTCACTCTTCCTTCTTCCCATGCTTCGCAAAGTGCAATAGGAATAGAAGCAGCGGTAGTGTTACCGTATTTCTGAATATTATTTTTTACTTGGTCGTCTGTTAATCGTAATTTTTTTTGAATAAACTGGCTGATGCGCAAATTGGCCTGATGCGGAACCAATAATTTAATATCGGTTGGCTGTAAGTTATTGGCTTGAAGTGCTTCTAAAATTACTGCAGGAAATTTATCTACTGCAATTTTAAAAACCGACGTTCCATCCATGGTTGGAAAAAGCTGGGCTTTATCAATCATGGAGTGGCTCATAAACATTTCTCCAATTTCAGCTTCGTCAAAATCAGCCACTACTTGTTCATTCATCCAATGATTAGCATGCGTACCCGGATTATATTGTGCCAATATTTCGGCATGCGCTCCGCTACTATGTAAGTGTGTACTTAGTATTCCACGACTATTATCTTCAGATGGTTGCAATACAGCTGCACCGGCGCCATCTCCGAAAATAACAGATACATTTCTTCCTCTTGTACTAAAGTCAAGTCCGAAAGAATGTTTTTCGGCACCCACAACTAAAATATTTTTATACATGCCTGTTTTAATAAACTGATCAGCTACACTTAATGCGTATAAAAATCCACTGCATTGATTTCTTACATCCATTGCACCAATTTCTTTCATGTTCATTTCTCGTTGTAACAAAACACCGCAACCTGGAAAAAAATAATCCGGACTGAGTGTAGCAAAGATGATGAAGTCAACATCTTGTGGAGTTATTCCGGCACGTTCAATTGCAATTTTTGATGCCTCTATAGCCATTGTTGTTGTTGTTTCACCTGTTCTGTCTGCATAACGGCGTTCTTTAATGCCAGTTCTTTCTTGAATCCACTCATCTGAAGTTTCCATAAACTTCGTCAGATCATTATTTGTAAAAACATTTTTTGGGAGATACTTACCCATTCCGGCAATCTTGCTTCTGAGCATAAAAATAAATTTAATAAAAGATAGAAATTATTGTGATCTATTTTTTAACGAGGACAAAAACTTTACAAATTTATTACTTTACTAGTAAGCCTACTTTTTTCTGCAGCAAATCCCATAAAATGACTTTCAATGGAAGCCTCGATAGTTGAACTAAGCAACGAAGCATCTTGTTGTGCAACAGCTTGAATCCAATCTGCCACTAAACGCCAGTCGCCGCCACCATGCCCGTCACTGCTTTGTTTCCATTCTATTTTTTTCCCTGAATGGAAATCTGTGTGTGTAAATGAATTCATATCGCCAACAATATCTCCTAAACTTCCCATCACACGGGTTCTTCTTCCTTCATAGGAAGTAAAAGCTTCCATAGAAAAAGAGGCGGTGATATTTTTTTCGAAAAGAATATTACATACATAATGATCGGGTTGATCGTTCTGCGCACGATACACACATTTTCCATAGTGTGTGTTTTTCAAATAGTCCATTATAGCTTCGCCATGTTTCTCACTGTCATCGGGTAAAATAAAATGATGCAAATACTTTCTGCTTCGATGATAAATTTTTAAAGCTGAATATGGGCAAGTAGCTTCCACTTTACAGCCATCCGTACATCGATCAGTACTTCCTTCTGGAGCATTTTCTTTTCTAAACCATTTTACATCTCCGAAAGCTTGAATTTTTTTTGTTTGCTCACCGAGCATCCATTTAATAATATCAAGATCATGACAAGATTTTGCTAAAATGATTGGTGTAGTTTCTTTACTGTTATGCCAGTTTCCGCGCACATACGAATGACTCATGTGTTGATGCCCAATTGGTTCCAAGTGTTGTAAACTAATTACGTCGCCAATTACTTTGCTTTGAATTATTTCTCTCAATTTAATAAAATAGGGTGCATAGCGAAGCACATGGCAAACTGCTACTATTCGATTGTTCTTTTTTGCTAGTGCTAGAATATCGCTACATTCTTTTTTGCTCGGAGAAATTGGTTTTTCCAATAACACATCATAACCCATTTTAAGCGCTTGCATGCAAGGGCCGTAGTGAAGACTATCGGGAGTAGTTATTATGATAGCATCTGCAAACTTTGGTTTTTTAAAAACATCTTCCCAGGTTGTAAATCGATTATCGGATTCAATATTGTGTTTTTTTGCATATCGTTCGTTACGCAATAAAATAGGCTCGGCTACTCCCACAATATCCAATTGTTCGGGATATTGAAGAGCGTAATTTCCATAAACATTTCCTCGGTTTCCGGCACCACAAATAATGGCAGTAATTGGTTTTAAAAGTGGTGAATACAGGGCATTATCGGGCAAAATGATTCTTTCACCATTTTCAGTTGTGGCTAGCGAGGTAAATGAAAGAGGAGCCAAAGAGGATAACCCAAAAAGCTTCAGTGCATTGCGGCGCGATAATTTTGATGCCATTTGTTGATTATTAAAGGATTGTAAAGTACTAAAATATAACACATTAAAAATACTCTTTTCCTTTGACTACAGTATTTATTGACGTACCTTTGCCGCCATTTTAGAAAAGGGATTGTTCGGAAAATAAATTTTTGAAACGACTTTTTCGTACAATTAAAAAAGAACGGATTATGAATATTAGAAACATTGCAATTATTGCTCACGTTGATCACGGGAAAACTACATTAGTGGACAAGATTTTACACACCACAAAAGTTTTCCGCGATAATCAGGACACTGGTGATTTGATAATGGACAGTAATGATTTGGAGCGTGAAAGAGGAATTACTATTTTCTCAAAAAATGCTTCTGTTTTTTATAAAAATGTAAAGATTAATGTTATTGATACTCCTGGTCACTCCGATTTTGGTGGAGAAGTAGAGCGTGTATTGAGAATGGCAGATGGTGTTTTGTTATTGGTCGACGCATTCGAAGGTCCAATGCCACAAACTCGATTTGTACTCCAAAAAGCATTGCAATTAAATTTAACACCCATTGTTATTATCAATAAAGTAGATAAACCCAATTGCCGCCCCGATGAAGTGCACGATGCGGTGTTTGAATTATTTTTTAGTTTAGACGCCACCGAAGAACAATTACATTTTCCCACTTTTTACGGTTCCGGAAAGCACGGGTGGTTCAACGATTCATTAACACAAATTGACAATATCAATCCATTATTAGATGGTATTCTTAAATATGTTCCTGCTCCAAAAGTGAGTGAAGGACCTTTGCAAATGCAAATTACTTCTTTGGATTATTCTTCTTTTTTGGGAAGGATTGCTATTGGAAAAGTTAATAGAGGCAGCATAAAAGAAAATCAACAAGTAAGTTTGATGCAAGCCGATGGTACAATTCGAAAATTAAAAGTAAAAGAGTTGTATGTGTTTGAAGGAATGGGAAAAAAGAAAGTAGCAGAAGTTATTGCCGGCGATTTATGCGCTGTTGTTGGCATTGACGATTTTAATATTGGCGACACCATTGCAGATACCGAAAATCCAGAAGCGCTTCCCGTAATTAGTGTGGATGAGCCGACAATGAACATGCTTTTTTCTGTAAATAATTCTCCCTTTTTTGGACGTGATGGAAAATTTGTAACGAGTCGTCATTTGCGCGATAGATTGATAAAAGAAACAGAAAAAAATCTGGCACTAAAAGTAATGGATAGTGAAGATGGCGATAGTTTGGAAGTGTATGGCCGTGGAATTTTGCATTTAGGAATTCTAATTGAAACCATGCGAAGAGAAGGATATGAATTAACGGTTGGACAGCCGCAAGTAATTGTAAAAGAAATCAACGGAAAAAAATGCGAACCTTTTGAAACGCTTGTAGTGGATGTGCCACAAGAATTTGCTAGCAAGGTAATTGATTTGGTAAGTCGTAAAAAAGGAGAAATGTTGATAATGGAAACTAAAGGTGAAATGCAACATTTGGAATTTGATATCCCTTCTCGCGGATTGATTGGATTACGTACACAAATGTTAACAGCTACAACTGGTGAAGCAGTAATGGCGCATCGTTTCAGCGAATATAAACCTTGGAAAGGACCAATTCCTGGAAGAGGCAACGGCGTGTTATTATCAAAAAATACAGAAAAAACAACTGGCTATTCCATCGAAAAATTACAAGACAGAGGAAGTTTCTTTGTGGATGCTGGCGAAGAAGTGTATGCCGGACAAATCATAGCTGAAAACATAAAACCGGGCGATTTGGTAGTAAATGCTACAGAGCCAAAAAAATTGACGAATCATCGTGCCAGTGGAAGTGACGATGCTACACGTATCACACCAAAAACTCAGATGACATTGGAAGAGTGCATGGAGTACATTCAACAAGATGAGTGCATAGAAGTAACACCCAATAATATCAGAATGAGAAAACTGATATTGAATGAAGATGATCGTAAAAAAGTTCAAAAAAGATTTGAGTCTACAGCTGTATAAGATTGTAATTTCGGATTTGAGATTGGGATGAAAAGAAAATTACAAATACTAATTTTTGTGCTTTTTCAAATTAGCACACTGGTTACAGCAGCTCAATGTTCTATCTGCACCAAAACAGCACAGCAATTAGGCGAGCAACCGGCTAAGGGAATGAATGCCGGTATCATTTATCTTGCACTCACACCATTTGTGCTTGCCGGTTATATTTACTATCGCTGGAAAAAATCAAATAAGATAAACTGATTGTTATGCTTTATGTTGCCCATCTATCCAAGGATAAAAAGCTGAAGAAAATTATTGATGAGCAACCTGCGGTGCGTTTGAAAAAAGAAAAAAATATTTGCGTTTATCTCTGTTATTCCATCATCAGTCAACAATTATCTACTAAAGTTGCCGCAATTATTTCTCAACGATTTTTAGATTTATACAATGGGCAAGAACCCACAGCACAACAAATTGTAGAAACTCCTGTTGAAAAACTACGAGGCATTGGAATGAGTAATGCAAAAACCAATTATGTACAAAATGTGGCTCGCTTTGAATTGGAACAAGGAATGGCGTTTACAAAGCTTAATAAAATGAACGACGAAGAGGTGATTGCGTATTTGACACAAATCAAAGGTGTGGGAAGATGGACTTCCGAAATGCTGTTGATGTTTGCCTTGTGCCGAGAAGATGTTTTTGCTGTTGATGATTTGGGTGTTCAAATAGCAATGGCAAAAATTTATAAAATAGATAACACCGATAAAAAGCAACTAAAAGAAAAAATGATTCAACTTTCAAATAAATGGAGCCCATACAGAACCTATGCCTGTTTGCATCTTTGGCAATGGAAAGATAATGCACCCACTGTAAAGAAAAGTAAGTTGACGGAGAAAGTTACATAGTATCAAAACCAACAAGAGCGGAAGAAATGAAAGACTTGCCGCTAATAACTTTGAATTAATACAGCAGTAGGAATTTTAAGCGTGTCGTGCAAACTGCGAATCATTTCCAGTGTCAACTTTCGTTTTTTATTTAATATCTCACTGGCTCTACTTTTAAGACCAACAACAGTTTCATTGTCTATTTTTAGAAATTCTGAAATGTTATTTTGATATTTCCCTGGCACTATGTTGTCGTCTTTTTAGGGTTGCTTATAACGAAGAAGGGATTAGAAGCACCACTGTTCGTTAACGCACCTCTGTTTATTAGAAGCACCACTGTTTGATTACCGAACAAAGCCCTCAAAAAAATTATTTCTTTTAATCTTTATGTTACCAGCAGTGTTTCCGTCTTTCGTCATTGTTATATTTTAGTGTCATTTTATTTTTCACATATTTCCTTCAATTTGACGAGAGCTTTCGGGTAGGTCTCGTTCATATAATCTAAAAAATCTTCTGCAGTGTCTAAGTCAATAGTAATGGTAGTAGTTCCATTGTTTTCTTCGAAGCTATAGTTTTCAAATGCGTTTGCCCATTTTTCTACTTCGGGTCCTTCCGTTATTTCTACATTCGCTTTAACGAGTCCGTAATGGCGGATTGAAATAAATTCGTTTGGAATGTTATCAAATATTTCCGAAACCATACCGCCCTTTTCTCCCTTCTCATCAGTTCCTACGAATAACATTTTGCTGCCCTTATTCCAACTCCCCTCGTAGGTAGATGTCGGGTTGAATAAAGCAGTCCATTGCTCGTAAGTTGATTTGTTGCTAATGCCTAGCATTACATCATATACTTTATTTGCCAAAGCATTAATGCTTACTTTGAATTGTAACTTTTTCATAATTATCAATTGTTTGTTTGGTTTAATAGTTAGCTTCTTAAAATCTTTTCCATCTTCCGTCCCTTCGCCAACTCATCCACCAACTTGTCTAAATACCGCGCTTGTCTTGTTAAAGTATTTTCAATTTCCTCGATCCGATAACCGCAAATAAGCCCTGTAATGAGATGTGCATTTGGATTTAATTGAGCTCTTTCAAAAAATGTTTCAAAAGTTACTTTTTTGTCAATGAGTTCTTGCAGTTTTTTATTGTCAAAACCAGTCAGCCACTTTATTACTTGATGCAACTCATCTTTTGTCCTGCCCTTACTCTCAACTTTTGTAATGTAGTGCGGATAAACTGAAGCAAATGTCATTTTAGCTATTCGCTCATTGTGTTCAGGGGTTATCTTCATACTATTTTAGTTTTTCTAATTGTCCTTTTCTTTTCACTATGTTTTTGTAGTCCCATTGAATTTCTCTGGATTTTTTTAACCAACTATTCAAGTCCTTTATTTTAATGTCAGAAATTTTATTGTAAAAAACGGAAGCGTCTTTAAATTTTTCTCCCCTTACATTTAAATTTTCTTCTTCAAAGTCTGCACCACTCCAAAACATTAGTCTGATACCTAGCTTTTGTTTACTATAACCAACAATTGGGTTGCCGTCTAAAAACCAAACAGGGTGGGAGTGCCAAATTTTACTTTCTGCTTCGGTCAGTTCGCCGTCAATAATTGTTGCAAGTTGGTCGCAAATTTCTTTGTCGTTAAGGCTTTGTTTGTCGTTGTATGATTGTATTTCAGAATTCATTTTTGTCGTGATTATGTGGTCGTCTAACATTGCTGGTAACTTGATTATAGGAGCCATAAACTTACCCATATCCACCCAATTTTGGTTGGCTTTGTGCCATAGAATGGCTTCAATCTAATTAAGATTAAATATATAATAATTAGTTTATAGGTCATCAAAAGGACTTTTAATTTGCTGAATACTTTTAGTACTCACATGTGTATAAATCTCAGTTGATAATACAATCTTCAATTTTATTATTTTTATCACAATACAAACTAAAGGTAGAGGGTTGCAACATAAAAAAGTGTACTACTTATCGGAGAAGTCAAATCTTAATTTCCTCCATCTTTTGTAGCCAGCTTTCGCCAATGGTTGCACCAAGTCCTGGTAATTCAGGAACATTTATTCTGCCATTTTTTTCATAAGCAATTCCACCGGTTACAGGATCTTCTTTAAACATTAATGCAGTGTCAAAATCATAATGTATAATTTGCGGGCTACACAAAGCAAAATGGGTAAATGCTGTCATGGCCAATCTTGATTCAATCATAGCACCTACTTGTAAATGAATACTGGCTTTTTCTGCCAGCCGCACCATTTTTAATGCTTTAAAAATACCGCCCGATTTTCCCAATTTGATATTAAAATAATCGCAAGCGCCCAGTTGTATTAATCTTTCTGCATCGTGTTCATCGCCACAACATTCATCGGCCATAATTTTTATTGGGCTTGCATTTTTTACTTTTGGCAGATTCATAAAATCCCAACGGGCAATGGGTTCTTCACAATGTTGAATATCATAAATCGCCAAT
>SCVJ01000288.1 GCA_004322425.1 Chitinophagaceae bacterium | reverse complement strand
GTCCCCGCCGAAGGGCCCGCCGGCGGGGACATGGGGGCGGTGTTCGCGCAGCTGCAGCGGCTGATGAGCTGGACCGGCGGACCGGTCAACTGGGACCTGGCCGGCGAGGTCGCGACGGGTGCGACCCGGGCCGACGACCGCCCCGTGACCGCCGAGGAGGAGCGCGAGCTCGCCGACGCGTGCCGGCTGGCCGACCTGTGGCTGGACCCGGTCACGGAGCTGCCCGCGTCCGGCGCGGCGCCGCAGGCGTGGTCGCGCACCGGCTGGGTGGAGGCGACGACGCCGGCCTGGCGCGCCCTGGTCGACCCGGTCGCCGGGCGCGTGGTCGCCGCCATGGGCAGCGCGCTGGAGCAGGGGCTCGCCGGCGGCATGGAGAACGCGCCTCCGGAGCTGGCCGGGCTGCTCGGCGGCCTCGGCGGAGGGGCCGGCCTCGGCCCGCTCAAGGGCGTGATGGACCAGGTCGGCGGCTTCGTCTTCGGCGCGCAGGTCGGCCAGGCCCTGGGTGCGCTGGCCAAGGAGGTGCTGTCGGCCAGCGAGGTAGGGCTGCCGCTGTCGACCCCCGGACGGCCGGCGATCGTGCCGGCGAACCTGGCGGCCTTCTCGGAGGGGCTCGAGATCCCGGTCGACGAGGTCCGCCTCTACGTCTGCCTGCGCGAGCTGGCGCACCAGCGGCTGTTCGCCGGGGTGCCGTGGCTGAAGGCGCACCTGTTCGACGCCGTCGACGCCTACGCGCGCGGCATCGAGGTCGACCCCTCGGCGATCGAGCGCGCCGTCGGGTCCATCGACCCGTCGGACCCCGAGTCGATGCAGCGCGCGGTCGGCGAGGGCCTGTTCGACCTCGAGCCGACCCCTGCTCAGCAGGCTGCCCTGAACCGGCTCGAGACCGCGCTCGCGCTGGTCGAGGGCTGGGTCGACCAGGTCGTGGACGCCGCTGCGTCCGGCACGCTGCCCTCGGCCGCCGCGCTGCGCGAGACCATCCGCCGGCGGCGGGCCTCCGGCGGACCGGCGGAGCAGACGTTCGCCACCCTCGTCGGGCTGCAGCTGCGCCCGCGCCGGCTGCGTGAGGCGGCCGCGCTGTGGACGGCCGTCGCCGAGAAGGGCGGCACCGCGGCGCGCGACGCGCTGTGGGCCCACCCGG
>SCVJ01000045.1 GCA_004322425.1 Chitinophagaceae bacterium | reverse complement strand
CTTGCCAATAAGGCCGCAGCACAAGGTTTATTAGCGAGAGTAAATTTGTACAGAAAAAATTATGACGACGCTAAAAGATGGGCCGATTCATGTATTGGGCTAGCTGGCAATAAACTATCTTCAGCATCAACACATGTTGCCAGTTGGAGAGCTGCTACGAGTGGGGAATCATTGTTTCAGATCGTCTTTGCATCGAGCGGTGAAAACATTGGTGTAAATGAATCATTACAAACTTCTTTTACAACACTGGTAACACCGGGTAATCAAGGAACTCTTGGTGGATTTGGCGACCTTGTACCAACCTTAACCCTGCTTACAGATTTAGGCATTACACTAAATGGAGGGATGACAACAGCTAATTTTGGATTAAATCATTCAGTAGCAACTAGAAGTACAGATGTAAGAAATTTATTGTTCGAACCGGGTTCTGCTGGTCGTGGTAATATAAAAGTAGAATGCACAAAATATATCGGCAAAAATGGATTTATCAACCTAGATAATGTATCTGTAATAAGAATTGCAGAGGCTTATTTAATTCGTGCAGAAGCACAAGCTGCAGCGGGTTCTGCCGTACTAAATGCTGCTAATGCACTTGCTGACCTCAAAGCAATAAAGTCGAGACGTTATACAGATTATACTGGATCGGCTCAAGAAACTGCAGACAATGCAATGACAGCAGCGCAGCTTTTTGAAGAAATTATAAGACAACGCAGAATTGAATTTGCTTTTGAAGGACATCGATTCTTTGACCTCAAGAGATTGGGTAGAGATTTAACAAAAACTCCTCACTATACTACTGTTGCTTTTACAGATATTAGAATGTTGCCTCCCATTCCCCAATCTGATGTGGATGGAAATACTAATCTTAAACAAAACACAGGGTATTAATAAAATAAATAATTAATTTATGAAAAAAGTATTTTCAATATTAACAATACTCAGCGTAATAGTTTTAAGCAGTTGTATAAAAAACGAGCTTGTAACTTATAAAAACACGCAAATTGAATTGGATGCAGCTGTTTGGAACGCTAATGCAGCTGGTTTGACCTATCCGGTTATTACAAGAGTTCCGTCTGTTGGAATTGCCACCAGTACAGCACAAGCATCGCTAACAAGATCGAGTGGTAGCGTTACCTTACGTGTAAACTTGATAGGCGCCCAGCAAGCAACTGATCTTTCATTTACGTATCAGGTTGCAACTGAGTCTACTGCTGTGGCAGGAACTCATTTTACGGCTGTATCCGGAACAGGAGTAATTCCTGCAAATTCCAGTTTTGCAACAATACCGATTACAATTTTGAATCCCGGCGCAACAACAACAGGGCCCAAAGTTTTGGTGATTCAATTAACTGATAATGCAGGATTGAAAGCCAGTGTGAATTATGCAAAAGTTGGTTTGAGTATTGCACAAAACTAATAGCTAACTATTTTATTCTAGGCTGCTCTTTTGAGCAGCCTTTTTTTATTTATATTGCGCCAACTAAATTTTTTACACAAATGAAAAAGATATTAATACTTTTTGCTTTTTTTGCACTAACTGAAAATTTGAAAGCACAAGACAGTTTACAACAATATGCTGGAAAATATATTATTGCACAAGAAGATAGTCCTGTACCGGAAATTGAAGTGGTAGTTTTAGATGGCAATTTAATGATGCAGTCTCAAGTAGGAGCTTCAAATCTTACCAAGTTGGGAGTCGATTCTTTTTTACTTGTTGAATTTAACGGCTCGGCAGTTTTTAAACGAAATGATTCGGGAGCCATAGTGGCCGTTCATATTCGAGCTATGGAATATTTTTTGATTGGACAAAAGCAAGCAACCGATCCGAAATTAACCATGGCCGCAGCGCATATTTTCAATAGAGAATTATACAGCAAAAACAAATATCAAAATCGATAGTTGAGTAAATCCTGTTGTGGAATAATTTCCTGTGTACTCAATTTTAAATTTTTAACAGTACAGTTTTTTTCAGCCATTTCTTTACTACCGATGATGATGATGTAAGGAATGTTTTTCTTTTCGGCATATTTGAATTGTTTGTCGAATTTTGCCGTTTCATGATACAGCTCGCAGCAGATATATTTATGCCGTAATTCTTGCATAAGCTGAAAAGCACAACTACTTTCTTTTTCACCCAAATTGAAAAACAAAACTTGTGTGCCAGAATGAACTGTTGTTGGAAATAGATTCAATTCTTCCATCACATCGTAAAT
>SCVJ01000287.1 GCA_004322425.1 Chitinophagaceae bacterium | reverse complement strand
GCGTCGGCGCGATGGAGTACCCCGCGGAGTACCAGGGCGCAGCCGAGGAGACCCTCGCCCGGCTCGCCGTCAGCAAGGTCATCACGCTGACCAGCACGTACGACCACCGCATCATCCAGGGCGCCCAGTCCGGCGAGTTCCTGCGCCGCATGCACCAGCTGCTGCTCGGCGAGGACGGCTTCTACGACGACGTCTTCCGCAGCCTGCGCATCCCGTACGTCCCCGTCCGCTGGGTGCCGGACAAGCAGGCCGACCACGAGGGCGACCTGGCCAAGGCGACCCGCGTCATGGAGCTCATCCACGCCTACCGCGTGCGCGGTCACCTGATGGCCGACACCGACCCGCTCGAGTTCAAGGTGCGCAGCCACCCCGACCTGGACGTGAACACCCACGGGCTGTCGCTGTGGGACCTCGACCGCGAGTTCCCGGTCGCCGGCTTCGCGGGCAAGCGCGTGATGAAGCTGCGCGACGTGCTGGGCGTGCTGCGTGACTCCTACTGCCGGACCGTCGGCATCGAGTACATGCACATCCAGGACCCCGAGGAGCGCCGCTGGATCCAGGAGCGGGTGGAGAAGAAGGCGCAGGCCCCGGACCGCGACGAGCAGCTGCACGTGCTGGAGCGGCTCAACGCCGGCGAGGCGTTCGAGAGCTTCCTGCAGACCAAGTACGTCGGGCAGAAGCGCTTCTCGCTCGAGGGCGGCGAGTCGGTCATCCCGCTGCTGGACGGCATCCTCACCCGCGCCGCGCAGGAGGGCCTGGACGAGGTCGCCATCGCGATGCCCCACCGCGGCCGGCTCAACGTGCTCGCCAACATCGTCGGCAAGAGCTACGCGCAGATCTTCCGCGAGTTCGAGGGCAACCTCGACCCCCGGACCGCACACGGCTCGGGCGACGTGAAGTACCACCTGGGCGCGGAGGGAGGCTTCAAGACGCCCGACGGCGACAGCGTGGCGGTCTCCCTGCAGGCCAACCCGTCGCACCTGGAGGCCGTCAACCCCGTCCTCGAGGGCGTCGTCCGCGCCAAGCAGGACGTCATCAACAAGGGCGAGCAGGGCTTCACCGTGCTGCCCGTGCTGCTGCACGGCGACGCGGCCTTCGCCGGCCAGGGCGTCGTCGCGGAGACGCTGCAGATGGCGCAGCTGCGCGGCTACCGCACCGGCGGCACCGTGCACGTCGTCATCAACAACCAGGTCGGCTTCACGACCGGCCCGCACTCCGCGCGCTCCTCGCTCTACGCCACCGACGTCGCCCGCATGGTGCAGGCGCCGATCTTCCACGTGAACGGCGACGACCCCGAGGCGTGCGTGCGCGTCGCGAAGCTCGCCTTCGACTACCG
>SCVJ01000286.1 GCA_004322425.1 Chitinophagaceae bacterium | reverse complement strand
TCCGCGACCACGGCGGTCTCCTCGACAGCGCCTTCGCTGCTCACGGTGGTCATGGCGACGGCGCCGCCGCCGACGAGGGCGGTGGTGACCATGGCCGTACCGGCGACGAGGCCGACCGCCTTGGTCTTGGCCGCGATCAAGGTCAGCAAGGGGTCGAACACGTCATCCTCCGGTGCACTAGGGGGCAGGCTTCCCCTCAGTCATCGGCAGATGGACCCCCCGCGTTACAGCCGTTCGGCGGCAGTACCTGTCGACAGGTCCTCGAGCAGCTGGACGAACGTCCGGACCGCCGCGCCGGTCCCGCCGTGCGGGGTGTAGCCGTAGGCGTCACCGCTGTTGAAGGCCGGGCCGGCGATGTCCAGGTGCGCCCAGCGCACCCCCTCGGCGACGAACTCCTTGAGGAAGAGCCCTGCGGTCAGCATCCCGCCCTCGCGGGGACCGGTGTTGACGAGGTCGGCGATCTCGGAGTCGAGGCCCTTGCGCAGCTCGGCGGGCAGCGGCATGGGCCAGGACGGCTCGCCCGCCCGCCCCGCCGCGTCGACGACCGCGGTGCGCAGGTCGTCGTCGTTGCCCATCACGCCGGTGGTGCGGGCGCCGAGCGCGACCAGCTGCGCGCCGGTGAGCGTCGCGACGTCGAGCACCACGTCGGGACCGTCCTCGCAGGCGCGGGCGATCGCGTCGGCCAGGATCAGCCGGCCCTCGGCGTCGGTGTTGTTGACCTCGACGGTCTTGCCGCCGCGCAGGGTGAGCACGTCGGACGGCCGGATCGCGGTGCCGCTCGGCATGTTCTCCGCCATCGGGACCCAGGCCTCGACGTCGACCGCGAGCGCGAGCTCGGCGACTGCGGCCATCGTGGCGATCACCGCGGCCGCACCGCCCATGTCGCTTTTCATCTCCTCCATGGAGGCGGCGGGCTTGAGCGACAGGCCGCCCGAGTCGAAGGTGATGCCCTTCCCGACGAGGGCGACCTTGGTCTTCGCACCCTTGCCGCCCTTGTACGACAGGTG
>SCVJ01000044.1 GCA_004322425.1 Chitinophagaceae bacterium | reverse complement strand
AGCAAGGAATTAGTACAAAATATATTTCTAATAGTAATAATAGAATTACAACTACTAAAACGCGTATAATTTGTCGTAATCAGCAAATGATGCGATTGGATTCTGAAGTCACCAATGAATTAAACGCAACGGATGAAAATAATATTTTACGTCGTGTGAAAGATTTTATCATCAAAGAAAAACCTGACGTAATGATTTTCGAAGATTATAACAAAGGCGTGTTGACTAATAAAATTATTGAAGCATCAATTTCCTATTGCAAGGAAGCGGGGATCATTACTGCGGCCGATCCAAAAAGAAAAAATTTTTTTAGCTATAAAGGGGTTGATATTTTTAAACCCAATCTGAAAGAAGTGAATGAAGCTCTTAATATAATAATGGATAATTCAGATCTTTCACAATTGAAACAAGTACATGCTGCAATTGGTAAATTGTTGAACCATAAAATTTCATTAATCACACTTTCAGAAAAAGGTATTTTTTGGATGAAGGGAAAAGAAGCAGCAATTCTTCCGGGCTATTTGAGAAATATTGCAGATGTTTCGGGTGCTGGTGATACAGTTATTGCTACAGCATCTTTAATGTTTGCGGTTACCAAAAATATTGTAACTGCTTCTGTCATTGCAAATATTGCCGGAGGGCTTGTTTGCGAAGAGGTCGGAACGATTGCAATTGATAGAAAAAAACTTTTAGCCGAGTGTTCGATATTGATGAAGTAAGAATAATATTAAATGGGATGTCTAACAAATGCTTCCATCGCAGCGTAATGAGTTAATCCCAAAAAAGCATAATTATTTGCAGTAGTAGCGTTTCTTTCCTCCGCTCGTTGCCAGAATTCTCTTGAATCTGCACCTTGAAACGGAACCATATCTTTCTGTGATTGGTGAATAAAAATACCATGACGTTTTTGTATAACTTGATCGGGACTTAACGGAATTGCCATTTCTATATCTTCCATATTCCATTCTTCCCACGCACCTTTATAAAGCCAAAGCCAGCATTCATTAATCCAGGTTTCTTTTAATTTTTTAATCCTTTGTAAAGATTCTAAAACCAAATTAAAACAGGTAATATGTGTGCCGTGTGGATCCGTAAAATCGCCGGCACAAAAAATCTGATGAGGTTTTATTTTTCGGAGTAAGTCAATGGTAATCTTAATATCTTTTTCGCTGATTGGTTTTTTTTCAATGGTACCTGTTTCATAAAATGGAAGATTCATAAAATGAATATTTTCATCTTTTAATCCTATATAGTTACAAACGGCTTTTGCCTCGCAGCGTCTGATTAATCCTTTAATGGCGCGAATTTGCTCTGTATCTTTTTGGTTTGATTTTTTATTGGAAAGAAATTTTTTCGCTTTTGCTAATATTATTCTTGATTTTTTTGTATCAATACCAGCAATTTCTTCAAAGCCAACAGTAAAATCCAAAAAACGAGTAGTAAACTCATCGGTTACAGCAATATTCCCACTTGTTTGGTAACCAACATGCACTTCAGTTCTTTGATCAACCAATCGTTGGAAAGTACCTCCCATACTAATAATGTCATCATCTGGGTGAGGAGAGAAAATTAGAGAACGTTTGGGAAATGGCAACGACCGTTCTGGATGATTTGGAAGAATAACATTTGGTTTTCCTGAGGGCCATCCTGTAATTGTATCTCTCAATAAATAATATACTTGAAGATTTATTTCATAAGCATTGCCCTTTTCAACTAATAAATCACTTAATCCAAATTCATTGTAATCGTTATTGGTTAAATGTAATATCGATTTTTTAAGTTTCAAAGCCATATTTACTACAGCTTTTTTAATCATTTTTGGAGTCCATTCGCAATCGCCTGTAAGCCAAGGCGATTTATTTCTTGTCAATTCAGCAGCAGCTGCAGTATCTAAAATAAAAGTAACATTTTCGTGGTTTTGTAAAAAAGAGGCGGGAACATAATCTGTAATATCATCTTCAACTGAAGATTTAACGATGCCTGCTTTACTACTTCCCCAAGCCATCAATATTATTTTTTTAGCCGCAAGAATTCCGCCAATCCCTAATGTAATAGCTAAGCGAGGAACGTTGGAAATGTTTGCAAATTCAGATGCATTAGCGATTCGAGTAGAATTATCTAACGTTATCAAACGTGCTTTTGAATTGGAACTGGAGCCGGGTTCATTAAATCCAATATGTCCATTTATGCCAATTCCAAGAATTTGTAAATCAATGCCCCCAAGTTTCGTAATTAATTTTTCATACTCATCGCCGTGTTTTTTAATATCTTCTTTTTTTATTTCTCCATTAAAGAAATGAATATTTTTTGGGTGAATATCAATATGATTAAATAATTGTACATGCATGAATCGATTGTAACTCTGTAACGAATTATTAGTAATCGGATAGTACTCGTCAAGATTAAATGTGACAACATTTTTAAAACTTAAATTTTCCTCTTTGTGCATCCTCACCAATTCTGCGTATAAAGTTTTCGGAGTAGAACCCGTAGCAAGGCCTAGAACACATTTTTCTTTTTTCTCTTGTTTTTTACGGATTAACGCAGCAATTTGTTTCGCAACTTCTACTGAGCCTGCTGTAAGATTAGAAAAAATATTTACTGGAATACGTTCAAAACTATCGGTAAGATCCATGTTGGATTGATTGGTATCACAAAATACAAAATCAATTCTGTAATATGAATTAGGTATTTGTTAAAAAGTAAATGCTAATTAAATCAATAGTTGAATTAAAAATAAGGTTTGCTATAATTTGTTTGTAGCAATGGATATCTTTTGTATTGAGTTTTTAATCTGTTTTCAAAATCATTCCAATTTCTTTTTTCTTTCGGACTCCACAGTACTTCACTCAACGCACTTAATCTAGGGAAAAGCATGTATTCAATTTTTTGTTCATTCTTCATGTACTCAGTCCAAACATTAGCCTGAGCGCCCAACACATACTTTGCTTCTTCTTCAGTTAATTCTTTGGGAATGGGTTCGTAGGCATAAACTTTAGTTAAGGGATTATATCCACCAATAGTTACTGAATCTTCAGTACGTGTTTGTGTATGATCAAAATAAACAGGGTTTCCGGGTGTCATTATAACTTCATGCTTTTCTTTTGCAGCGGCTATTCCACCTGCTTCTCCTCGCCAACTCATTACAATTGCTTTGGGTGCTAACCCACCTTCTAGTATTTCATCCCAACCAATTAATGTTTTCCCTTTTTGGTTTAAATATTTTTCCATTCGCTGAATAAAGTAACTCTGTAATTCGTGTTCATCTTTTAAATTATTTTCTTTCATTCTTTGTTGACAATTCGGGCAACGTTTCCAATTTGCTTTGGGGCATTCGTCTCCACCAACATGAAAATATTTTCCAGGAAATAAAAGAATTAATTCGTCAATAACATTTTGTAAAAAATCGAAAGTTGCATCTTTACCTGCACAAAAAACATCATCAAAAACACCCCATGTTTCCTGAACTAATTTGCCTTTTGACTTTTTGCTTTCTTCTGAAATCATGTTTTCCAAAATCTTTGTAGGCTCATCCGGGAAACAACTAAGAGAAGGGTAGGAAGCAATAGCAGCGCTGCTATGCCCGGGTAATTCAATTTCTGGTATAATAGTGATAAATCTATCACTTGCGTATTTTACAATTTCTTTTACTTGTTCTTGTGTATAAAATCCGCCATACTTAATATTATCATTTCCTTTTCCTGGATAACGGCCGATAATTGTTCCGTTTCGCATTGAACCTATTTTTGTAAGATTGGGATATTTCTTTATTTCAATTCTCCAACCTTGATCTTCCGTTAAATGCCAATGGAAATAATTCATTTTATGAAAAGCGATATAATCGATATATTTTTTTATAAAACTCACCGGCATAAAATGTCTGCCAACATCAAGATGCAGACCGCGATATTGAAAACGAGGGTTGTCAACTATTTGTAAAGTCGGAATCAAAATTGTGGTTGTAATACGTTCTGCTGGAAATAGCTGAAGAAGGCTTTGCACAGCATAAAAAAGTCCATTTGCTGTACCTTTAAGCTGAATAGTTGTAGCAGTTACCGTTAATTCATAACCTTCTTTTGGAAAAGAAAGATCTTCACTAATTAAAATAATTTTTTCACTTGGATCGGGTTCAGCATTTTTTATATTTAACTGAACACCATATAAATTCTTTAATTGATCTGAAAGATATTGAGCAATTTCACTAGCATTTTTTTCTTTATAGTAAATATTAATTTTAGGATTGAAGATGAAATAGCCGTCTTGAATGCTAATATTTGAAGGCTGAGGGATAATATGTACTTGGGCATATAAAGAGAATGAAAAAATACAAAATAGAAATAAAGTAAATGCTCTCATAAATAGTAGTTTCAATATTAAAGTTAGTGCATCTTTTTGACCTTATTACATCGGGATCTCCAATAATAGCAATTCTGAATTACTGTTTGAAATTATTTCCAATGATTCAAATTCCGTTATTTCTACTGCATCACGTCGTTTCAACAGAAGTTTATTTAAAGTAATATTCCCTTCAATGAGAAAAAGGTAAACTCCATTGTTTTTGTTTTTTAGATTGTAGTTGTAACTAAAATCTTTGTCCAATTTTCCTAAAGAAAACCATGCATCTTGATGAATATTCAGTCCTGTGTTTTCTCCCATCGGAGAAACAATTGTGCAAAATTCGTTTTTCAAAGAATCAAAATCAAATGAACGTTGATCATATCTTGGGGCTACATTTTTTTTATTCGAAAAAAGCCAAATTTGGAAAAGTGAAACAGGAAATTCTTTACTATTATTATATTCAGAATGTTGAATACCCGAACCCGCACTCATTACTTGCACTTCTCCTTTGCTAATTATTCCGTGATTCCCCATGCTATCTTTATGTTCTAACTGTCCGCTAGTTGGGATAGTTATGATTTCCATATTGTCGTGCGAATGAGTACCAAAGCCCATTCCTGCAGCGATGGTATCATCATTTAAAACTCGTAAAACTCCGAAATGAACTTTTTCAGGATTTTGCCAAGAGGAAAAACTAAAACTATAATTTGTTTTCAGCCAACCATAATCAAAACTTCCACGAGATTCAGCTTTATGCAACACTGTTTTCATTGTAATAAATTTAGACTATTCAATTGAAATTCATATTTTGAGCAAAACTAAAAAAGTAATAATGATTAATCGAAGAAAATTCGTACAAAGTGCAGCTATTACTTCAATGGCTTTTTTAGCGGATAAAGATGTTTTAGCCAATAAAAAAAATAGCACTTTAAAAAATTATCCAATTGTAGTTTCCACTTGGGAAGAAGGACTGAACGCAAATAAAGCTGCTTGGAACATATTGAGTAATAATGGAAGGGCATTGGATGCAGTTGAGCAAGGGGTAATGGTTACAGAGTCATCTAAAAATTGTTGTGTAGGTTTAGGCGCAAATCCTGATCGAGATGGATTTGTAACCTTGGATGCTTGCATCATGGATGAAAATTTTAATTGTGGTAGTGTCGCTTTTTTAGAAAGGATTAAACATCCTATTTCTGTTGCACGACGAGTGATGGAAAAAACTTCACATGTGATGTTAGTGGGCAGTGGAGCGCAGCAATTTGCAATAGCTGAAGGATTTCCATTGGAAGAACAGAAATTATCAGAAGAGGCGCAACAATCGTATAATAATTGGTTGAAAACTTCAGGTTATCAACCTAACAAAAACAATAAAGAAAATGAACTGTTTGCTCCATCAACACTAGAAAATGGTGATTTAAATCATGATACAATTGGAATGATAGCCATGGATATGAATGGAAATTTAAGTGGAAGTTGTACTACAAGTGGAATGGGTTTTAAAATGCGCGGACGACTTGGCGATTCACCAATTATTGGTGCAGGACTTTACGTAGACAATGAAGTTGGTGCATGTACAGCAACAGGACAAGGAGAGGACGTTATTCGAGTTTCTGGAGCACATGCGGTAATTGAATTAATGCGACAAGGATTTTCACCAGAACAATCGTGTAAAAAAATTATTGAAAGAATTGTAAAAATAAAAGGTGACAAAGCAAAAAATATTCAAGTCGCGTTACTTGCTTTAGACAAACAAGGCAACGTTGGATCTTTTTGCATTCAACCGGGATTTAGTTTTGCGATTAGAAATAATGTATCTGAAAAATTAATTGTTTCAAAAAGTTGGTTTTAACAATTACTGAATTCATGAATCAATACATCATTGAAATAGCTACTTCAGATTTTTTAACAACCCAAAATGCGGTAAAGGGTGGTGCAGATAGGATTGAACTTTGTGCCAATCTTGCTGAGGGAGGAACTACTCCTTCTTATGGATTGATGAAACAATGTAGAGAAGAATTTGACATTTTATTGTATCCAATTATTCGCCCAAGAGGGGGTGATTTTTTGTATAATAAAGACGAATTTTCAATTATGCGGCAAGATCTATTAGCAGCAAAAAACATGGGATGTGATGGAGTTGTAATTGGCTTATTGAATATGGATGGAACCATTGATATTGTAAGAACTGCTGAACTTGTAAAATTGGCATATCCCCTGGGTGTAACTTTTCATCGGGCATTTGATAGATGTAAAAATCCCTTTGATGCTTTGGAAGAGTTGATTGAAGCTGGATGTGAACGTATTCTTACTTCTGGTCAAACACCAAATGTTAATGATGGAATTGATTTGATTATGGAGTTAAATAAAAAAGCTAATCATCGAATAATCATCATGCCGGGAAGTGGAGTGCGCACTGATAACATTAAAAATTTAGCCGACAAATCGGGCTGTACAGAATTTCATTCTTCTCTTCGAAAAAAAGCAAAGAGCCCAATGCAGTTTATTCAACCATCGTTCGAACATTCAGAAGAAAGTTATTGGAATAACGTCATTCAGCCGGAAGAGGTTAGGGAATTGAAAGCCGCTTTACAATCTTTATAAAATTCAAAGCTTTAAATTTTTCAAAAAAGAAGCACCAGTTTGAACAGACTGTAAAGGTGTAGTGCCTTCATATTTTTCTTGTTCTACAATAAAATATTTCATTCCATTTTGACTTGCCGTTTTTAAAATTTTTGAAAAATCAATACTGCCCGTTCCTAGATCGCAACTAGCATCTCTTTCATGGGAGTTCTTCTTTCTATCTTTTATGTGGCAAAGTCGAAAACGATTTTTATATTTTTTCAACCAAACTTCGGGGTCAGATTTTGCAGTTGCCACCCAATAAATGTCCATTTCAAAATCTACTAAATTGGGATCAGTATTATCCATTAAAACATTTTGCGGTAATTGTCCTTCTAATAATTCAAATGAATAATTGTGATTGTGGTAAGCAAAACGAATTCCATTTTTTCTGCATTGTTCACCCTTTACGTTAAAATCATCAGCAATCTTTTTGAAATTGTCTATTTTTTTTTGAGGTCCTACCCACGGACAAATTAGATATTTCATTCCAATTGCTGCGGCCTCTTCCACTTTGCGATCAAAATCTTTAGAAATATCACAATGGCTCGATACTATTTTCATTCCCAACTCATCAAGATAGGAATTGAATTCTTTATTGCCCATTCCCCAAAACATTCCCTTCGGGCCTTCAAAAGATTCTATTTGTTTATATCCAAATTCAGCAACTTGTTTCAAAACTGCTTTCGGATTTTTTGGAAAATCATCTCGCAACGTATAAAGCTGTAGTCCAAAATTTTTAATTCTGTTTTCGTCTTCAAAATTAATTAATGATGCTAGAATGCCATTCGATGCAAATCCTGTCAGTGCAATTCCGCCACTTAGTTTTAAAAAATCTGATCTTTTCATAAATAAAAATTAAACGGCAGTAAGTGGTTTTCTTAGATTCTTAAAAAGACTAAAAAATAAGAGTGCAACACCAGTTGCAAACAAGCAAGGGAAAATCCAAATCTGCTCCCAATTATGGCCAGTGGCTGTTTTGTAGTTATCAACATATAATCCAGCGAAGTAAAAACCAATATACATTCCTATTCCGTATGTGGCAAATGTAATTAGTCCTTGAGCAGAAGCACGAACTCGTGGCCCGGCAATATTATCAGTGTAAATCTGTCCGGTTACAAAAAAGAAATCGTAACAAATGCCATGCAAAATAATTCCAGAAAACAACATCCAAATATTAGAACCTGTATCTCCATAAGCAAATAAGGCATAACGAATAATCCACGCTAGCATTCCAATCAATAGCATTTGTTTTGTACCAAATCGTGCAAAAAACCATGGCATTAAAAAAAGAAAGATAGTTTCTGCAATTTGTCCCATTGTCATTTTAGCGGCCGCTTTTTCCATTCCCAGTTCATTTAAAAATAGGTTGGTTTGTCCGTAATAAAACGCCAGTGGAATACAAATCAAAATGGAAGCAATAAAGAAGATAAGATAATTTTTGTTTTTTAAAATTTTCAAAGCATCTAAACCCAATACTTCAGCTATGCTTACATTTTGCCCAGCTTTTGGTGGCGGTGTATTTGGTAGAAAAAAGCAGAACAATCCAAAGAGAGCAGAAATAATACTAGCCACTTTGAATGTTATGTTTAAATTCATTGGATTTCTTTCCCAAGCCATCCAACCAATAATTAATCCGGCAACAATCCATCCAATAGTACCCCACATTCTGATTCCGGAAAATTCTTTTTCAGGACTTGCAATTTGTTTTAATGAAATAGCATTTACCAATGCCAATGTAGGCATATATAAAATCATATAGATTAATAGTAAACTGTAAAATGATCCAAAATGCTGCTGCGAAGAAATAAAGTACATAACAACGGCTCCAATAATATGAAGCCATCCAAGTATTTTTTGTGCTGCAAAAAATTTATCGGCAATCAAACCAATAATAAAGGGAGCAATGATAGCTCCTAAGCATTGTGTGCCATAAGCTAGTCCTGTCTGTTCGCCGGAGGCGCCAATATTTCCTTTCATTAAGTAGGTTCCCATTGTAACAAACCAAATTCCCCATATAAAAAAATTGAAGAACATCATCGTCCAAAGTTTGAATCGCACCGTTGTTTGCATATTTTGTAATTTGTTGATAGTATATTTATAATCTCTAAATGTACTATTTTTAGAAAATTGTATTTTATAAATATAGATTAAACATGGAATTAAATACTAACATTTTAGTACATGAATAGAAAATTAAAAATGGCAATGATTGGTGGTGGCAAAGACGCTTTTATCGGCGCTATTCATCGACTTGCTTTAAATATTGACGGACAGGTGGAATTGGTAGCAGGAGCATTAAGCATTAACCACGAAATTGCAATACAATCAGGAAGGGAATTATTTTTAGATGAGGATAGAATTTATACCGATTATAAAATCCTGTTGGAAAGAGAATCCCAGTTACCAACTGATAAAAGAATTGATTTTGTAAGTATTGTAACACCAAATTTTGTACACTTCGATTCTGCCATGATGGCTTTGGAAAAAGGGTTTCATGTGGTGGTAGAAAAGCCAATTACTTTTTCCTTGGAAGAAGCAAAAAAGTTGAAAGCAAAAGTGGAACAAACTGGGTTATCTCTATTACTAACACATACGTACACAGGTTATCCAATGGTGAAACAAGCCAAGGAGATGATCAAATCAGGCATTTTTGGAAAAATAAAAAAAGTTTTTGTTGAATATCCTCAAGGATGGTTGAGTAGTTTTATTGAAGATAAAAATCCACAAGCTGCGTGGCGAACCGATCCTAAAAAAAGTGGAATTTCCGGCGCTATGGGTGATATTGGTACACACGCATTTAATTTGACTGAATATGTAACAGGCTTGAAAACAATTGAACTCTGTTCCATGCTGAACACAGTTGTTGAAGGAAGAAACTTGGATGATGACGGTGCTGTATTTTTAAAATTTGAAGGAGGAGCAACGGGTGTTTTAATCGCAACACAAATTGCAGCCGGTGAAGAAAATAATATTAAGATTCGTGTGTATGGAGAAAAAGGGGGATTGGAATGGAAACAGGATGATGCAAATTCTTTATTGATAAAATGGATGAATAAACCGGCTGAAATTTATCGAGCAGGAAGTGGATATCTCAGTTCTTTTGCAGCTAGTAATTGTCGAACTCCTGCTGGGCATCCCGAAGGATATATAGAAGCATTTGCCAATCATTATCGAAATTTTATGCTAACTATTCAAGCGCAAAAAAATAATGAACAACCAAAAAAAGAATGGCTCGATTTTCCGAGTGTTGATGAAGGAATTAGGGGAATGGCTTTTATAGAAAATGCTGTGGCCTCTTCAAAATCAAATCAAAAGTGGACAAAATTTTTAATCTAAATTCTTAAAACAAAAGTATTTAATATTACAAACGAATGAATACAATTAAAGGGCCTGGAATTTTTTTAACTCAGTTTTTAAGTGACACGTCACCATTCAATAATTTGAAATCAATTTGTACTTGGGCGAAATCTCTTGGATTTACAGCTGTACAAATTCCTACTTGGGATTCTCGTTGTATAGATTTGCAAAAAGCTGCAGAAAGCAAAACCTATGCCGATGAAATTCAGGGATTGGTTCAAGAATGTGGTTTGGAGATCAGTGAACTTTCAACTCATTTGCAAGGTCAATTGATTGCAGTACATCCGACATATGATATTTTATTTGACGGATTTGCACCAGAAAAATTTAGAAACAACCCCAAAGCAAGAACTGAATGGGCAATCCAACAATTAAAGTATGGCGCAAAAGCATCTCAAAATTTTGGTTTAACCGCTCATCCCACTTTTAGTGGATCCTTATTATGGCATACATTTCATCCGTGGCCACAACGGCCGGAAGGCTTAGTGGAAGATGGGTTTAAAGAATTAGCAAAACGGTGGCTACCCATACTAAATTATTTTGATGAGTGTGGTGTTGATGTTTGCTATGAAATTCATCCGGGCGAAGATTTGTTTGATGGAATAACTTTTGAAATGTTTTTGGAAAAAGTAAATAATCATCCGAGAGCTTGCTTGCTTTACGATCCCTCACATTTTGTTTTACAACAATTAAATTATTTAGAATATATAGATTTTTATCATGAACGCATAAAAGCGTTTCATGTAAAAGACGCTGAATTTAATAGTACTGGAAAACAAGGAACTTTTGGTGGCTATCAAAATTGGATAAATCGTGCAGGAAGGTATCGTTCTCCTGGGGATGGGCAGATTGATTTTAAAAGCATTTTCAGCAAACTCACACAATATAATTATTCAGGATGGGCAGTAATGGAATGGGAATGTTGCTTAAAACATCCGGAAGACGGAGCAAAAGAGGGAGCAGAATTTATAAAAAAGCATATCATCCGCGTTACAGATAGGGCTTTTGATGATTTTGCTGGAACACCCAAAAATGAAAAATTGAATCGATCTATTTTAGGGTTAGATTAATATCTTTACCACACCTTAAAAACATTTTCTTTTGAAAAAAATAGTTACTTTTTTTATAATTGGGGCTACAATTGTTGCTTGCAAAAGTGGGGAAGATCAAAAAAAAGAAGAAGCAAAGAAAGTAGTTGTAGATATAACGAAAAACCCCGATTATCAAAAGGGGCTTGAACTTACAGCCAAAAGCGATTGCTTTACTTGTCATAAAATTGATGAAAAAAATATTGGACCTGCATGGCGCGATGTCGCTAATAAATATTCGGGAGTAAAAGGTGTTGAAGAAATTTTAGCTAAAAAAATTATCGAAGGAGGTAGTGGTGTTTGGGGAGAAATTCCAATGGCACCACATGTTA
>SCVJ01000043.1 GCA_004322425.1 Chitinophagaceae bacterium | reverse complement strand
CCAGAGGCAGCACCAATATAAATTGTATTGGGGTTGGAAACTACCGCATCAATTGCGGTGATGCGACCACTCATTCCAGCGGGACCAATATTTCTTGGCTTCCAATTTTTAAATTGTTCAAGACTTATTTTTTGAGCCGCGCTAAATCCGATGATTAAAGTACAGCAAGCTGTAAGTAATAAATTTTTTCTCATATCTGTTGATTTTGGAAATCTAAACATACTTAAAAAAAGAAAGGCAAAAAAAATAATTGATGAGTGGTTGAAGTAATGCCTATTGTTGAGCTTTGGTAAAATCAAGTATCACGCCGTTAATACAATATCTAAGTCCAGTTGGCGGCGGACCATCTTCAAACAAATGTCCCAAATGGGCATTACACTTGCCGCATTGTACTTCGGTTCGTTTCATCCCGTGAGAATTATCAGGTGTATAAATAATAGATGATTTTGTAATTGGTTCAAAAAAACTGGGCCAACCACATCCGCTATTAAATTTGGTGTCGCTTTGAAAAAGATGATTACCGCAAGCCGCACAAGCATAAGTTCCTTTGTCGTAAAAATTTTCATACTTACTCGTCCACGGTCTTTCCGTTCCTTTCATTCGTGCTATATAATAAACTTCATTGGTAAGAATTTTTTTCCATTCTTCATTCGTCTTGTTTATTTTGGCGCTATCTGAATTTTTCATTTTTTTTAAAGTTGTGGAAGAAGTCGTTTGTGATTGACATTGAATACCTATGAAAACAAAGCACAAAAGGGCAAAAGCCTGTTTCAGTTTTTTCATGGGTATTAAAGCTACGAATCATTTAACACAAAAAATGCTAAAAGTGTTTGAGGGGCAGGCAGTATATTTGCCGCTCATTTTTATAGTTTTTAGAAAATGTTTAATGTAATACTTTTTGGCCCCCCCGGAAGCGGCAAAGGAACACAGTCCGATAAGTTGGTGGAAAAATATGGATTGGTTCATCTGTCAACTGGTAACTTATTGCGCCAAGAGATTACTGACAAAACACCATTAGGATTAGAAGCTCAAAATTTTATGGATAAAGGAAGATTGGTTCCAGATTCAGTAGTGATAGGAATGGTGGATTCTTTTTTTGATAAACACAAAGCAGCAAAAGGGTTTTTATTTGATGGATTCCCGCGTACAGTAGCACAGGCAATAGCTTTGGATGAACTGGTTGTTAAGAAAAATACAGAAATAGCTACCGTGCTTGCGTTGGAAGTAACCGAAGATGAGCTGGTACGACGACTATTACATCGTGGTAAAACAAGTGGACGAAGCGATGACAACAACGAAGAAGTGATTAGAAAACGTTTTTCGGTTTATATGGAAGAAACCAGTCCCGTTGCAAATTATTATAACGCTAAAGAAAAATTTTTTACTATAAAAGGAGAAGGCGACTTGGATAATATCTTTCATCTTTTGTGTGCCGAAGTGGATTTGCGTATGCAAAAAAGTTAAACACGAGTTGCAAAGGCGCTGCATTCTTTTTTATTATCTTTCATGAAATTCTTATCATGACGCCAGAAAAAATTAAGTTTTTAAAAAACGATTTTATTCCGCTGTTAAAAGATTTGCCTACCGAAGCAAAAGGTAAATGGGGTAAAATGAATGGGCAACAAATGGTGGAGCATGTAACCGGATTTTTTAAAGTGTCCATCGGTAAAATACAAATTCCGCTAGTTACTCCCATCGATAAATTGCCCAAGCTCAAGGAGTTTTTACAGAGCGAAAAAGAATTTTTACCCAACACCAAAGCACCTGATGGCATATTGCCAGACGAACCGTTACCAGTTCGAAAAGCGTCCATGCAAGAAGCGGTGAATGATTTACAAAAAACAATAAACGATTTTTTTTCTTACTACGAACAAAACGAAGATCATAAAAAAACACATCCCGTTTTTGGCGATTTGAGTTTTCTAGAATGGGTTCAGTTGCATCACAAACACGTCATCCATCATTTGAAACAGTTTGGTTTATTAGGATGATAGTTGTTTAAATTATCTTTATCCAAAATTATTTCGGAGATATGAATAAGCTCGAAAATTATGTTTCTGGAAAATGGATAACTGGAGAAGGCGATGGACAACTTCTTTACAATGCTGTAACGGGCAAAAGCATTGCTGCTGCTTCTACTAAAGGAATTGATTTTAATGCGGCACTTGAATTTGGAAGATCCGTTGGTAATCCTGCTTTACGAAAAATGACTTTTCACGAGCGGGGTAGAATGTTGAAAGCATTGGCATTTCATTTGCGCAATCATCTCGAAAAATTTTATACAATCAGCTATCAAACCGGAGCTACAAAAGCGGATAGCTGGATTGATATTGAAGGCGGTATTGGTAATCTTTTTGCCAATGCATCGCTAAGAAGAAAATTTCCCGACGAATCATTTTGTGTGGATGGCGAAGCACACAGTTTTGGCAAGAACAATACATTTATGGGCACGCATATTCTTACACCTAAAGAAGGTGTTGCCATTCATATCAATGCGTATAATTTTCCGGTGTGGGGAATGTTGGAAAAAATTGCCGTGAATTTATTAGCAGGAATGCCTGCCATTGTAAAACCCGCTACTATTACTTCGTATTTGACTGAAGCTGTTGTAAAAGAAATTATTGCTGCCAATATTTTGCCGAAAGGTGCCTTGCAATTGATTTGTGGTAGTGCTGGCGATTTGTTGAATTATGTTACAGCGCAAGATGTTGTAACATTTACGGGAAGTGCATCCACGGGGTTGTTATTAAAATCCCATCCAAAAATTTTAAGTGAATCAGTTCCATTTACCATGGAAGCGGATAGTTTGAATTGCATTGTTTTAGGAGATGATGTGTCACCCGAAAAACCAGAGTGGGATATTTTTATTAAAGAAGTGAGAAAAGAAATGACCATAAAAGCTGGGCAAAAATGCACGGCTATTCGAAGAATTTTTGTACCGGAAAATAAAATGGAAGATGTGTGGAAGGCTATTTCCACTTCGTTATCTCAAACAACAATTGGCAATCCGCTGAATGAAAAAGTAAGAATGGGAAGTTTGGCCGGACAAGAACAAAGAGATGAGGTGAAGTTGAATGTTCAAAAATTATTAGCGTCCTCTCAATTAATTTATGGTTCATTGGATAGTGTTTCTGTTATTGATGCTGATGCAAGGCAAGGGGCTTTTATTTCTCCGTTATTATTATTAAATGAAAAACCTTTTGCATGCAATGATGTTCACGATATTGAAGCCTTTGGTCCAGTGAGCACCATGATGCCGTATAAAAATTTGGAAGAGGCAATTGAATTAAGCAAAAAAGGAAAAGGAAGTCTTTGTTCGTCCATCGTAACTGCTAATACAAAAATTGCGAAAGAATATGTTATAAGTGCAGCTACATATCATGGAAGAATTTTAGTGTTGAATAGCGACTGTGCAAAAGAAAGTACGGGACACGGTTCTCCACTTCCATTGTTGGTTCACGGAGGTCCCGGCCGTGCTGGTGGCGGCGAAGAAATGGGTGGTGTTCGTGGTATCAAACATTATATGCAACGCACAGCAGTACAGGGTTCTCCCACAATGATATCAGCAATCACGAATGTTTTTCAACCCAATGCAACAGGAAAAATTTCTAAAAAACATCCTTTTTCAAAATATTTTGAAGAGTTAGAAATAGGAGACCAAATTGTTACTGAAAAAAGAATTATCACTAGCGAAGACATTGATCGATTTGCAGATTTGAGTGGAGATCATTTTTATGCGCATATTAAAACAACCGATTTTACGGGCACCATGTTTGAGCAACAAGTGGCGCATGGTTATTTTATAATGAGTATGGCCGCTGGATTATTTGTGGAAGGCTATGAAAAAACCCCTGTTTTACTAAACTACGGAATTGACGAACTTCGATTTACAAAACCTGTTTATCCGGGAGCTAGTATTTATGTTCGATTTACTTGTAAGGAAAAACTGCCGTCAGATAAAAAAGAAGAAGCAGATATTGATAAAGGAATTGTAAAATGGTTGGTGGAAATGATGGACGATACGAATGAACCTATTGTAGGAATTGCTACAATTCTTACTATGGTGCAACGCAGAGCTCTATCGAAATAATAATTTAAAAATTTATTTATGTCGGTTGAATTAAAACATGGATTTGTAAAATCGGAAACACATAAAGGAATTTCTACCATTGAATTTTTTCATCCGCAAAGCAACTCTTTGCCTTCAATAATTTTGCAAGAATTGGCGGCTGCAATTCAGCATGCGGGAGAAGATCCTAATACAATCGTAATTATTCTGCGTTCGGAGGGCGATAAAGTTTTTTGTTCAGGCGCATCGTTTGAAGAATTGGCTGCAATAAAAAATGAAAAAGAAGGACTAAAATTTTTCAGTGGCTTTGCCCAAGTAATAAACGCCATGAGACTTTGTCCCAAGTTTATAATTGGGCGCATTCAAGGAAAATGTGTGGGAGGAGGTGTGGGACTTGCCGCTTCAGTAGATTACGCTATTGCCACCGATGCTGCAGAAATAAAATTAAGTGAACTTGCTGTGGGTATCGGTCCGTTTGTGGTGGGTCCTGCTGTTGAAAGAAAGATAGGACTATCTTGTTTTTCTCAATTATCAATGGATGCTACACATTGGCGCAGTGCAGACTGGGCAAGGCGGAAAGGGTTATTTGCAGAAGTTCATGCAAATACAGAAGGAATGGATGATTCTATTATACGGCTAAGTCAATTATTAGAAAGTTCAAGTCCGGAAGCGATGAAAGAAATGAAAAAAACATTTTGGAGTGGAACTGATAATTGGGATCGACTTTTAACAGAGCGGGCAAAAATAAGTGGACGATTGGTGCTGAGCGAGTTTACAAAAAAAGCAATTGAAAAATTTAAATCAAAATAAAAAATATCAATATATGGATAGTTTTTTGAAAATATATCTGCCTATTTATTTCCTAATTTATTTGGCAACCGCATTTGTAGTACCGTCGTACAGGATTAGGAAACAAACAGGCATCAATCCAGTAACATTTGGTAAAGAAGATACTGCCCACAATTACATTGGTTTTATAATGAAATTGTTGATAGCCGCATTATTTTTAGTTGTTCTTTTGTTTTCTTTCAGTACAAACATTTATAACTATTTGGTTCCTATAAATTATTTACAAAATAAAATTATTGTCAACATTGGCATTGCTGTAATTAACATAGCGCTACTATTAGTAATTGTTGCTCAAAGCCAAATGAAGAAAAGTTGGAGAATAGGAATTGATGACGCCAATAAAACAGAATTGATTACAAAAGGTCTATTCAGCGTTAGTAGAAATCCTATTTATGTAGGAATGATTGCAACTGTTTGGGGAATATTTTTAATACTTCCAAATACACTTACTTTTTTTCTTTCAGCAGCAACATATCTTATAATTCAAATTCACATAAGACTGGAAGAAGAATTTTTAGAAAAACAACACGGGGAAGTTTACACAGTGTATAAATCAAAAACAAAAAGATTGATATAGAGTTGAGGGTCTATAAGTTTTCGTATTCAAAAATTTCATCTACTCTACTACCGGCGGGCATATCAAATACGGGAGAAATAATGCCGTCTCTTAAATCATAAACCCAGCCATGTAAGTCGGGACCATTTCTGCTTTTCCATGCTTTTTGTATAATGGATGTTTTCGCCAAATTCAATACTTGTTCCTTTACATTTAATTCGGTTAATAAGTCTACTCTTGCATCTTCGTCTGCAAGTGCATTGATTTCCTTTTTGTATTGTCGGTACACATTTTTAATATGCCACAGCCATTTATCAATTAAGCCAAGACTTTGATTGCTGAGTGCTGCCCGAACGCCGCCGCAATTATGATGCCCACAAACAATAACATGTTTAACATTCAAAACATCTACAGCATATTGCAACACGCTTAATAAATTCAAATCAGTATGAACAACAAGATTGGCAACATTGCGGTGTACAAAAATTTCGCCGGGTTGTGTGCCGGTAATTTTATCGGCAGGTACACGACTGTCGCTGCAACCAATCCATAAAACTTCGGGGCTTTGAATTTTAATCAATCGATTAAAATATTCGGGATCTGCTGCTTTTTGTTCTGCTGCCCAAGTTTTATTGTCTTGTAATATCTTTTCAAAAGGTTTCAATTCTTCTGTTTTAATTAAATATTTAATCCACCACAAACACTAATAGTTTGTCCTGTAATATAATTTCCCAAATCGCTTGCTAAAAAAAGTGCTGTATTGGCAATGTCATCGGTGGAAGCAAAACGGCCTAATGGAATTCCAGCTTTATATTTTTCAGCCCCTTCGCCTTCTTTCAAATAACTGGTCATGTCGGTTTCTACAAATCCGGGGGCAATAGCATTACAACGAATATTACGACTGCCTAATTCTTTTGCAACAGATTTTGTAAAACCAATAATACCCGCTTTGCTGGCGGCATAGCTACTTTGTCCGGCATTTCCCATTTCGCCAATAATAGAACTCATATTAATAATACTTCCGCTTTTTGCTTTCATCATCGGACGAATAACATGTTTGGTCATATAAAAAACACTGTTAAGATTTGTGTTGATTACAGTATCCCATTGTTCCGCGTTCATGCGCAGCAATAAATTATCTTTTGAAATGCCGGCATTGTTAACGCAAATATCTATTGTGCCGAATTCCTTTAAAACATCGTTTACAAAATTTTCGCACTGCAAAAAATCTCCCGCATTGGATTGATATGCTTTTGCTTTTACACCCATTGCTTGCAGTTTGCTTTCTAAACTCTTTGCACGTTCGGTGCTGCTGTCACTGACATAAGTAAAAGCAATAAAAGCACCTTGTTCGGCAAACTTAGTAGCAATAGCTTCGCCAATACCGCGAGCTGCGCCAGTAACAATAGCAACTTTTCCTTCTAATAGTTTCATACAACTTTATTAATGATTTACAAATGTACTTTTATTAAGTACTAATATTTCTTCTAAAAAAATTCTTTCGTTTGACAGGCGCGGAATTTTATGTTGCCCGCCAAGCTTGCCTTTGCTTCGCAACCACTCTGTAAAAATACCTTTCTGTAATTTGTTAATAATCGGCAAACGAAGTGCAATGTTTTTATATCGCTTGGCTTCATAGTCGCTGTTAATGTTTATTAAAGCGCCATCTAATTCAATTGTAAATTGATTTAAATCGTCGGGTTCTTTTTCAAATTCAATAAGCCATTCATGTGCGCCATTTGTGGTTTCAGAAAAATGAAGTGGAGCAACTGTATAATCAACTAAGGTTGCTTTTGTTTTTTCGCAAGCTATTGCTATTGCTTTATCGGTATTGTCCACCATTAGTTCCTCTCCAAAAGCATTGATATATTGTTTCAGTCTGCCGGACACTTTTATTTTAAATGGCGACAAACAAGTGAATTGAATTGTATCGCCTACTAAATACCGCCACAGTCCTCCGTTTGTGGAAATAACCAAGGCGTAATTTTTACCCAATTCTACATTTTGCAATCCAATTGTTTGGGGATCTTTTTTCCCATATTCACTCACAGGCATGAATTCCATAAAAATTCCATAATCTAAAAACAATAACATGCCGTCGTCGTCTGGAGTTTCCGATGCTGCAAAAAATCCTTCGCTGGCATTATACATTTCTAAATAATGAATATCTTTTCCAATTAATTTTTCAAATTGTTTTTTATATGGTGTAAAAGAAACGCCGCCGTGTAAATACAATTCCAAACAAGGCCAAACATCGGCCATACATTTTTTTCCGGTAATTTCTAAAATACGTTTAAACAAAACCAAAGTCCAAGTAGGTACTCCGGAAATAGAAGTTACATTTTCTTTTGATGTGGTAATAGCTAACTTTTCAATTTTTGATTCCCATTCATCCATTAGCGCAATATCTAAATCGGGAGTTTTAAACCAATTTCCCCAAAAGGGACTGTTTTGCAAAAGCACAGCACTTAAATCTCCGTATTGTGCTTCTTCATTCATAGGATTTATTGTATGGCTTCCACCAATAATTAATCCTTTTCCGGTTAATAATTCGGAGTTGGGATTATTATTATAATAAAGCGTTAGCACATCTTTCGCCGCTTTGTAGTGACAGTCCTGCAAACTCTCGTCGCTTACTGGAATGTACTTACTTTTATCGCTGGTAGTACCGCTACTTTTTGCAAACCAATAAATCGGCGTATTCCATAAAACATTTTGTTCACCATTCATCATACGATGGATGTAATGTTTTAAATCATCATATTCTTGAATTGGAATAGCCTGTTTAAAATCTCGAATTGTGGAGAGCTGAGAAAAATTATACTTTCTACCAAACTCAGTGTATTGTGCCGCAGTTACTAAATTTTGCAAAACATCTCGTTGCACATCGAAAGGATTTTCTTTCCATGCTTCAATGCGCCACATACGCATACGGGCAAGTGATGATATGGCGGGACTAAGCAGATTCATCTGTGCGTAGCAAGATAAATTATTTAAGTAGAAAATTAGAGAATTGATCCAAGTGCTTCTTGGTGGAGATAATCTTTTCTTTTTAGTTCAAAATTTCTGCCGAGGTATAATCTTCTCACATCTTCATCGGCCGCCAATTCTTCCGCAGTACCGTGTTTGAATATTTTTCCTTCAATCAATAAATAAGCTCTATCGCAAATAGAAAGTGTTTCTGTTACGTTGTGATCAGTAATAAGAATTCCTATTTTTTTAAATTTCAATTTCGCAACAATACTTTGTATGTCTTCAACGGCAATAGGATCAATACCTGCAAAAGGTTCGTCCAATAAAATAAACTTGGGGTCTACCGCAAGGGCTCTTGCAATTTCTGTTCTTCTTCTTTCGCCTCCACTTAATACATCGCCCATATTTTTTCGAACATGCGATAAGCGAAACTCTTGCAACAGCAACTCTAATTTTTGATTTCTTTCATTTACTGTCAAATCTGTCATTTCTAAAATGGCTAAAATATTATCTTCCACAGTTAGCTTTCGAAACACAGACGGTTCTTGTGGTAAATATCCAATACCCAACTGAGCTCTTTTATACATTGGTAAGTTGGTAATATTTTTGTCATCTAAAAAAACAGATCCCCCATCTGGGTTTATGAGTCCAACAACCTGATAAAATGTTGTTGTTTTGCCAGCACCATTGGGCCCCAACAGTCCAACAATCTCTCCTTGTTTTACTTCAATGGAAACATTGTCAACCACCGTTCGTTGGTTGTAACGTTTTACTAAATTATTTGTTTGAATTGCAACAGCCATGATTAGCAAAAATAAGGGATGCTTATTGACGGATGTTATCAGGGATCATTTTTTATGAATTTGTTTTATTGTCGTTTGGCTATATTAAGTTTGCAAGATATTTTCTAAAAAAAGATGAAAGTAATTGAACATATTAATCAATCACAAGGCACCCTAATCTCTTTTGAAATTTTACCACCATTAAAGGGGAAGGGGATTGGTGCTATTTATCAGCATTTGGATCCATTGATGGAATTCAATCCCTCATATATTAATGTTACCTATCACCGAAGCGAGCATATTTTTAGAAAAAAAGCCGATGGCAGTTTTGAAAAAATTGTAGTTCGCAAGCGCCCCGGAACAGAAGCCATTTGTGCGTCTATTATGAATCGCTATAATGTGGACACGGTTCCGCATTTAATTTGCGGAGGGTTTAATATTCAAGATACCGAAGACGCGCTACTAACTTTAAGCTATTTAGGAATTGACAACGTGTTGGTGTTGCGCGGAGATGCTGAAAAAAATGAAACCTCGTTTGAGCCCGAACCGGGCGGACATAAATATGCGATTGATCTTTTACAACAGGTTGTTAATTTAAATCATGGAACCTATTTAGAAGAAGAGTTGAAGGGAAATAACGGAACAACATTTTGCATTGGCGTAGCCGGGTATCCCGAAAAACATTTTGAAGC
>SCVJ01000285.1 GCA_004322425.1 Chitinophagaceae bacterium | reverse complement strand
CAGCTCGCCGGTGTCGCTCATCTGCTTGAGGCCCTTGGCCTCGATCAGCGAGTCGATGCGAGCGATGCCGTCGCCCGAGCCCTCGCCGCCCCACAGCGCGTCGAACACCTGCTTGGCGCCGTTGTTCGAGATGGTGCCGTCGCCGATGCGCGAGATCATCGCGGCCAGCAGCTCGGGCGACACGGGCGAAGCTTCGATGGTTTGCTCGGCTGCGTTCAGTCGGCGCGAGACCTCGCCCATCAGCCAGTTCGACACCAGCTTGGGCTGCTTGCAGGCCTTCGCTGCGGCCTCGAAGAAAGCGCCGAAGGCCTTCGACTGCGTCATCATCGTCGCGTCGTACTCGGGCAGGCCGTAGTCCTTGACGAAGCGCTCGGCCATCAAGCGCGGCAGCTCGGGCATCTGCGCGCGCACGCGCTCGATCCACTCGGGCGCGATCACCAGCGGCGGCAGGTCGGGGTCGGGGAAGTAGCGGTAGTCGTGCGCGTCTTCCTTGGTGCGCATGGCGCGCGTCTCGCCCGTGTCCGGGTTGAACAGCACCGTGGCCTGCTGGATCGCGTAGCCGTCCTCGATCTGGTCGATCTGCCAGTTGATCTCGTAGTCGGTGGCCTGGACGATGTGCTTGAAGCTGTTGAGGTTCTTGATCTCGCGGCGCGTGCCCAGGGGCGCGCCAGGCTTGCGCACCGACACGTTCACGTCGCAGCGGAACGAGCCTTCCTGCATGTTGCCATCGCAGATGCCCAGCCACACCACCAGGGTGTGCAGCGCGCGCGCGTACTCGGCGGCCTCGGCGCTGCAGCGCAGGTCGGGCTCGGTGACGATCTCGATGAGTGGCGTGCCCGCGCGGTTGAGGTCGATGCCCGAGGACTTCTCGCCGTTGAAGCCGATGAAGTCGTCGTGCAGCGACTTGCCCGCGTCTTCTTCCAGGTGGGCGCGCACCAGGCGCACGGTGTGCGGCTGGTCACCCACGAAGAAGCTCACCGAGCCGCCCTGCACGACGGGGATCTCGTACTGGCTGATCTGGTAGCCCTTGGGCAGGTCGGGGTAGAAGTAGTTCTTGCGCGCGAAGATCGAGCGCGGCGCGATCGTCGAGCCCACCGACAGGCCGAACGCGATGGCGCGTTCGACCGCGCCTTTGTTCATCACCGGCAGCGTGCCGGGCAGGGCCATGTCGACCGGGCAGGCCTGGGTGTTGGGCTCAGCGCCGAATTGCGTCGAGGCGCCCGAGAAGATCTTCGACTGGGTGGAGAGCTGGACGTGGGTTTCGATGCCGATGACGACCTCGTAACCCCGGACGTGTTTGGAACTCATGGTGTGTGTCTCGTTGGGCGGGGCGTTCGGCTCAGGCCAGGGCCGTGGGCTTGCGCAGGTGCCAGTCGGTGGCTT
>SCVJ01000143.1 GCA_004322425.1 Chitinophagaceae bacterium | reverse complement strand
GACGTCGACGTCGTCTTCGTCGCCGAGCCGCTCGAGGCGGGCGACGACGACGCCGCGCTCAGGGCGGCGACCCGGCTGGCCGCCGAGATGATGCGCGTCTGCGGCCTGGTCGCCTGGCCGGTCGACGCCGGGCTGCGTCCCGAGGGCGGCGCCGGGCCGCTGGTGCGCACCCTCGCCAGTCACACGGCCTACTACCGGCGCTGGGCGCAGACGTGGGAGTTCCAGGCGCTGCTGAAGGCGCGGCCGATGGCCGGTGACATCGCGCTCGGCGAGGACTTCACCAGCATGACCGCGCCGATGGTCTGGAGCGTCGGCACGCGCAAGGGCTTCGTCGAGGACGTGCAGGCGATGCGGCGGCGCGTCGAGTCGACGCTGCCGGCCGATCGCGCGGACCGCGAGGTGAAGCTCGGCAAGGGCGGGCTGCGTGACGTGGAGTTCGCCGTGCAGCTGCTGCAGCTGGTGCACGGGCGCACCGACGAGACCGTACGGAGCCCGACGACGCTGGAAGCGCTCCAGCAGCTGGCCGACGGCGGCTACGTCGGCAGGGAGGACTCGCGCCATCTCGCCGAGGCCTACCGGTGGCTGCGCACCGTCGAGCACCGGCTGCAGCTGCACCGGCTGCGCCGCACGCACCTGCTCCCCGCCGCGGACGACGAGCAGGGGATCCGACGAGTGGCGCGCGCCGCGGGCTACCGCAAGGACGCGGTCGCGACCTTCACCCGCGAGCGTGCCGGCTACGGCCGCGAGGTCCGCCGCCTGCACGAGAAGCTCTTCTACCGACCGCTCCTCAGCGCTGTTGCCCGGCTCCCCGCCGATCAGGCGTCGCTCACGCCGGCGGCCGCCAAGGAGCGGCTGGAGGCGCTCGGCTTCGCCTCGCCGGCCGTCGCCCTGCAGCACCTGTCGGCCCTGACCGAGGGCGTCTCCCGCCGGGCCGCGATCCAGCAGACGCTGCTGCCCGCGATGCTCGGGTGGTTCGCCGACGCCGCCGACCCCGATGCCGGGCTGCTCGCCTTCCGCCAGGTGTCCGACGCGCTCGGCTCGACGCCCTGGTACCTCCGGCTGCTGCGCGACGAGGGCAGCGCCGCGCAGCGCCTCGC
>SCVJ01000284.1 GCA_004322425.1 Chitinophagaceae bacterium | reverse complement strand
GCCGGCGCTGCCCGCCCGGCACCGAGGCGGGCTCGCTCTCTGCCGCCGCTGCCTTCGCGCGCTCCTCCTCGAGAAGCACCCGGCGCAGCACCTTGCCGACGACCGTGCGCGGCAGGGTCTCGCGGAACTCGACCAGCTTGGGCACCTTGTAGGCCGTCAGCTCACGGGCGCAGTGCTCGATGACCTCCGCCGGGGAGAGCGTCGAGCCCGGTGCCGTCACGACGTACGCCTTGACCGTCTCGCCGCGGTACCTGTCAGGGATCCCCACGACCACGCAGTCGGCGACACCCGGCAGCCGGAAGAGCACCTCCTCCACCTCGGACGGGTAGATGTTGAACCCGCCGGCGATGATCAGCTCCTTCTTGCGGTCCACGATCGTGAAGAAGCCGTCGGCGTCCATCACCGCGATGTCACCGGTCAGCACGTACCCGTCGTCGGTGAAGACCCCCGTCAGGTCGTCCCGTCCCCAGTAGCCGCGGAAGACCTGCGGGCCGGCGATCGCGAGCTCGCCCGGCTGCCCGACCGGCACCTCCTTCGACGGGTCGTCCTGGTCGACGAGCTTGCACGCTGTGCCGGGCAGCGGCACGCCGATCGAGCCGGGCTTGCGCGTGCCCCCGACCGGGTTGCAGTGCGTCGACGGCGAGGTCTCCGTCATGCCGTAGCCCTCGACCAGCGACGCACCGGACACCCGCTCGAACTGCTCCTGGATCTCGGCCGGCAGCTTCATCGCGCCGGACACGCAGAGCCGGATCGAGCGCAGGTCGTGGTCGCGCACCTTGGGGCTGTCGGTCAGCGCCTTGTAGATCGGCGGGACGCCCGGGAACATCGTCGGCTTCCACCGGTCGATCGCGGCGAAGACCTGGTCGAGGTCGAAGCGAGGCAGCAGCACCAGCGTGCCGCCGAGCAGCACGGTCGCGTTCATCGCGACGGTCAGGCCGTAGGCGTGGAACAGCGGCAGCACCCCCAGGCACACCTCCTTGCCCGCGGTCGCGCCGGTGTCCCACAGCCGGTTCATGTACGCGTTGCTGACCAGGTTGTAGTGCGTGAGCATCGCGCCCTTGGACGCACCGGTGGTGCCGCCGGTGTACTGCAGCAGCGCGAGGTCGTTCTCGGCGT
>SCVJ01000283.1 GCA_004322425.1 Chitinophagaceae bacterium | reverse complement strand
CGGGCGCGGTCGCCGTCGCCGGGCTCGTCCCCGTGGCCGCCGTCAGCGCGCTGCCGTCGACGGCACCGCTCCCCGGGGTCGCCGCGCCAGCCGCCGTGCGCCCGGTCGCCGCCCTGTCCGCCGCCCAGCTCGTCCGCGACCAGATCTCGCTGGGGTTGGACTGCACCCTCAGCCGCGGCGACGTCCCGCTGTGCCTGCACGGCGAGGACGCGGCGCCCGACGGCGTGGAGGCGGCGAGCGGCGCGAACGGCACGACCGGCACCACCGGCGAGATCGGCTGCTACGGCAACGGCAACGACGGACGGCGCGTGCGTGCCGTCTACGCCCGACCGCAGAGCTCGCCGGACCGCTACGCCGAGTCGCTCGCCTTGATCCGCGGTTGGGCGGCCGGCGTCAGCGCCCAGTTCGACGAGTCCGCGATCCGGACCGGCGGCCGCCGGCACGTGCGCTACGCGACCACCCCCGGCCCGTCCTGCACGCTGGTCGTCCTGTCCGTGACGCTGCCGGACGCAGCCTTCGGCTCGTTCCAGGCCACCGTCGACGCGCTCGAGCAGCGCGGTCTGAAGGAGTCGTACTCCAAGTACCTCGTCTGGGCGGACACCGACCGCGTCTGCGGACTCGCCACGAGCTTCGTCGACGACTCGCCGGGGTTGGACAACCTCAACAACGGGAGCCTCCCGTCGTACGCCCGGATCGACCGGCGCTGCTGGGGCAAGGTCGAGACCCACGAGCTCGTGCACATGCTCGGCGGTGTGCAGAGCTCGGCGACCAACGGCACGGCCGGCTTCCACTGCAGCGACGGCCTCGACGTGATGTGCTACGACGACCGGACCGCCGGCAGCACGCAGCGCGCGGTCTGCGGCAAGGAGCGCGTACGCATCCTGGACTGCCGCAACGACGACTACTTCTCCACGTCCGCGCCGCGCGGCAGCTACCTGCAGATCGGAAGAGC
>SCVJ01000282.1 GCA_004322425.1 Chitinophagaceae bacterium | reverse complement strand
GTCGATCGTGATCCCGCTTTCGTCCTCGCTGCCCGGCTGGGCCGTGCGGGCGACAGCTGCGCGGAACTTGGCTTCCAGCGCGCGGGGGATCTGGAAGAACGTTTCGTTCGGGGTGATCCGGATCGCGCCGATCTCGTTGCGGGTCACGTGGCCGCGGCGGCACAGCAGCGGCAGCAGCCAGCGCGGATCGGCGTTGTGGCGGCGGCCGATGTCCATGCGGAACCAGACGGTATCGTCAAACCCTTCGCGGTGATGCACGGGCCGCGCTTCGCCCGAAGGCTTGGTGCGGGCCGACATGTCGATCAGCTCTTCCGGCTCTGGCAAGCGGCTGGCGTGGGCACGGACGAGGGCAAGTGCCAGTTCTTCCGGTCCCATCGTGGCCAGCAGGCGGCCGGCCAGTTCGCTCTCGGCCTCGCTGGCCTCGATCGGCGCGGTCAGCGTGGCGATCAGGCGTTCGTGATCCTGGGCGCGGATCTGGTCGGGGCCGGGAACTTCCATCCACTCGGCATCGATCCGCGCACCGCGCAGCATCATCTCGACCCGGCGGCGACGCGGGTAGGGGACGACGATGACGGCGGTGCCCTTCTTGCCAGCGCGGCCGGTGCGGCCCGAGCGGTGCTGCAGCGCTTCGGCATCGCGCGGAATCTCCACGTGAATGACCAGGCTCAACGAGGCGATGTCGATCCCGCGGGCGGCAACGTCAGTCGCCACGCAGACGCGGGCCCGCTTGTCACGCAGGGCCTGCAGCGCCTGGTTACGCTCGTTCTGGCTGTGCTCGCCCGACAGGGCAACGGCCGCGAAGCCGCGCTCGACCAGGGTGGCGTGGAGGTGGCGGACATTGTCGCGCGTGGCGCAGAACAACATCGCAGTTTCCGCCTCGTGGAAGCGCAGCAGGTTGACCACCGCGTTCTCGATGTCTGAGGGCGAAACGGTGACGGCCTGATAGGCGATATCGCCGTGGCCCTGTTCATCGCCAACGGTCGAGATGCGCAGCGCGTCG
>SCVJ01000042.1 GCA_004322425.1 Chitinophagaceae bacterium | reverse complement strand
TGCAGGATTGAAAGCCAGTGTGAATTATGCAAAAGTTGGTTTGAGTATTGCACAAAACTAATAGCTAACTATTTTATTCTAGGCTGCTCTTTTGAGCAGCCTTTTTTTATTTATATTGCGTCACTAAATTTTTTACACAAATGAAAAAGATATTAATACTTCTTGCTTTTTTTGCACTAACTGAAAATTTGAAAGCACAAGACAGTTTACAACAATATGCTGGAAAATATATAATTGCACAAGAAGATAGTCCTGTACCGGAAATTGAAGTGGTAGTTTTAGACAGTAATTTAGTAATGCAATCGCAAGTGGGGGCTTCAAATCTTACCAAATTGGGAGTTGATTCTTTTTTGATTGTTGAATTTTATGGAACAGCCGTTTTTAAAAGAAATGATTCAGGAATAGTAACTGCTGTTCATATTCGGGCGATGGAATATGTGCTAATCGGTCAAAAACAAGAAACTCCTGCTAAATTATTATCGACATCAACTCGTATCTTAAATAAGGAGTTGATGACTAAAAGAAGATAATTAAAAAGGATAGGTCACTATTTCGTGTTGCAATAAATTTTCCTGAGAACCTTTTTGTAAATTTTTGATAGTGCAAGTTTTGTCTTCTAATTCTTTACTTCCAATAATAACAACGTAAGGAATATTTTTCTTCTCAGCATATTTGAATTGCTTATCGAACTTAACGGATTCATGAAAAAGTTCGCAGCTAATATTTTTGTGCCGTAATTCTTGCATGAGCTGAAAAGCACAACTACTTTCTTTTTCACCCAAATTGAAAAACAAAACTTGTGTGCCAGAATGAACTGTTGTTGGAAATAGATTCAATTCTTCCATCACATCGTAAATACGATCAACACCAAAAGAAATGCCTACTCCCGGAATATTGGGCACACCGAATAATCCAGTAAGATCGTCATAGCGTCCGCCACCGCTGATGCTGCCAATTTTAACTTGTTCGGGGGCTTTGGCTTCAAAAATAATTCCGGTGTAATAATTCAATCCTCTAGCTAGTGTTACATCCAATTGAATATTTTGTTCCTTTGGTTTTTCTGAAATTACTTTTCTTATTTCTTCGATTCCTTTGTTACCCGTTTCTGTTTCCCCAATTAATTCAGTTAATGAAATTAATTTTTCTTCGTTGGTCCCGGAAATTAAAAGATACTTTTCAATTAAATCAAGTTGCTTTTTGCTAAACCCTTTTGTTTGCAATTCTTCTTTTACTTTTTCCAAACCAATTTTTTCCAACTTATCAATACTGCTGGCAATACTTGACATCTTATCGGCATCTCCGCAAATGGTTGCCAATGCAATTAATATTTTTCTATGATTAATTGTTACTGTGTAATCTTTAATTCCCAATTGAGAAAAAACATCGTGATAAATACAACAAAATTCAATTTCGTTCAGCAAAGAATTACTTCCCACCACATCTACATCGCACTGATAAAATTCCCGATACCTTCCCTTCTGAGGTCGATCGGCGCGCCAAACTGGTTGAATTTGATAGCGTTTGAAAGGAAATAACATTTGGCTATGATTAGTTGCTACATAACGGGCAAAAGGAATTGTAAGGTCGTAACGTAATGCTCGTTCGGTTAATCCTTTTGAGCTTTTGCCTTGTAACAATTTTTCAAAGTCTTCTTTTATTTGTACTTGCTTTTCTACATTATCCAACCCATTATTGAGAATTTTGAAAATAAGCTTATCACCTTCAGCTCCATATTTTCCCATTAATGTATCTAGATTTTCAAAAGCAGGAGTTTCCAAAGGTTGAAATCCGTAGAGTTCAAATACATTTTTTATACAACTAAAAATATAGTTCCTTTTACGAACTACTTCTGGTCCAAAATCTCGAGTACCTTGTGGAAGTGATGGTTTAGTCATAATTTTCTTTGAAATGAAATAAATTATTTACAATGAGTTGCATGAACATATTTGTAAATAATTTTTTCACAAGCTTCATCAATAATATTAAATACTTCGTGATAACCTGGTTCTTCGCCATACCACGGATCGGGAACATCTATATTTTTTCCGGGATAAAGTTCATTCAAAAGTAATTCAACTTTAGTGGCGTCAAATTTATTTTTAGCAATAATTTTCATACTTAAAAGTACATCCTCAGCCATAGCATAAATTTTATCATATCGTTCAAAATCTTCTGCAATAAATCGATTTGATCGTTGAGCGCCAATATCAATATGATTCAACAATGCAACTTTTTGACTTAAAACATGAGGAGGCTCTCCCGTATGATAACCATTGGTACCAGAACTTTCAATTTCCCAATCTAAACCAGCAGCAATAGCTTTCTGCTTCAAAATACCTTCTGCCAAAGGGCTGCGACAAATATTACCAAGGCAAACCATCAAAATTTTCATAAAACAAAAATAATGGAAAAGCCACAAGGCACAAGGCCTTACTGAGAATTAAAGAATTTGTTGTTGCATAGAAATTATGAATTTTTTAATGGAATCTGAAGGCTCAAAAGTATTATCTTGCCACACTTAATTGAAATAACAGCAATCATGCAAAACGAAGAATCGCAAAATAAACAAGCATCATCCGTACGTAGTATTTATAATTATATTATGGGATTGTTATGGACGGGTGTTGGTATTTTTTTTCTTGTTGCCGAAGACTTTTTAAGTTTTGGTTCTTCAAATAAAGTAGTTAACATTTTATTTGGAACCATTGCAATTTTATACGGCTTTTTCAGAATATACAGAGGGTATAAAAAAAAATAAAAGAAACAAAAACACAATTCTGAATGGCAAGAGTAGTTTCCTTTTTAATTTATTTTACGTTAATTATTGTTTTTAGTCATTGTACTTCCAACAAAACAAAATCTCCAAAAGACAAATACAACAATGGCGTAATCCATATTAGTGCCGATGAATCCTTTAAACCGATTATTGATTTACAAGTTAAATCTTATGAAGCTAAGTATCCCAATACAAAATTGATTGTTGAGTACAAACCTGAAGCCGATTGCATTAGAGATATGGCAGCAGATAGTACAAGAATGATTATCATCACAAGAAAATATTCAAAAGACGAAGAACGTTTTATGTTGGATTCATTACACGTGGTTCCCGTGCAAATGATTTTGGCTTATGATGCAATTGCAGTTATTGTGAGTACAGAATCTGCCGACTCACTTTTTACATTAAATGATATAAAAGACATCCTAAAAGGGAAATTTAAGAAAAGTTTAACCCCTGTTTTTGACGGACTAAATGCAACTTCTACCATTCGTTTTATTATTGATTCAGTTTTACGTGGAGATACCTTAACAAGCAAAGCACGTGCTGCAAAAAATAGTGAAGAAGTTATTGATTATGTTGCGAAAAATTCAAATACAGTTGGCTTTATTGGTATTAGTTGGGTAGGAAATAAAGAAGACCAACAACAAAGAAGTTTTTTGACGAAAGTGAGGCTGGCAAAGATTGAGAGCATAGATTTGCCTGAGAAATATATTCAGCCTGTGCAGGCAAATATTTATGAAGGACGATATCCGATGACAAGAGAATTAGTTTGCATATTAAAAGAAAATCACAAAGAAGGATTAGGCCATGGATTTAAAAACTTTATGTCGGGAGAACTAGGACAATTGATTTTTCGTCGGGCATATTTAGTACCCGGACAGATGCAATTCATTGTTCGGAGTGCAACTTTATGAGATGAATAAGTAATTATATTTGTAATAACCTAAAGTGTAATATAAATGATGAAGTCTTTATTATCAATGCTTGTGTTCATATTGTTATCGGCAACAACTATTCAAGGGCAAACAATTCAGGAAGGGATCACTCATTTGTATGCTGGGCGATTACTATCTGCTGAAAAAACATTTAAACAAATTTTAGTTACAATACCAACATCAGTTGAAGCCGCTTATTGGGTGGGACAAACGGCTATTGAAATTGGTGAAGGAAATAATCAAGCAGCAAGAAAAATATATGAAAGCTTGCCAGCTACTATTGGCAATACTGCGTTAATTCTTGTTGGCAAAGGCCATGTTGAGCTTTTGGATAATAATGTAAATGAAGCACGCCAACTTTTTGAAATGGCACTAACAATGACAAGAACTAAAAAAGGCGACGATCCTATTATCTTAAATGCAATTGGCAGAGCCCATGTTGATGCCAAAGCAGGAAACCTTGTTTATGCAATTGAAAAATTAGAATTGGCAACTCAACGAGATCCAAAAAATGCAAACATATTTTTAAACTTAGGAAATGCTTACCGCAAAGCCAATCCCGGACAAGGAGGAGGAATGGCTTATACAAATTATATGGCAGCATTGGCATTAAACCCTTTGTTTGTGTTCCCTCATATAAGAATTGCAAAACTTTTTGAAACACAAAGAAATTGGTCTCTTGTTTTGGAAAACTTAAACAGTGCCATTGCAAAAGATCCCAATTTTTCTCCTGCTTATTACGAACTTTTCTATTTCTATTTTTTCGATCAAAAATTTGATTCTGCCGAATACTTTTTAAATAAATATATAGCAAGCAAAAAAGATGAAAACGATCCACAAAATGATTATTTGTCTGGTCAACTTTGTTGGGCAAAAAAGAATTATGCCTGTGCTATTGAAAAGGGATCATCGGTAATTGCTAAAATGGGCGAAAAAACTAAACCGCGCGTTTATAAGCTAATGGCGTATGCCCATGTAGATAAAGGAGACACAATGGGTGCAAAAAAATATATCGATAGCTATTTTGAAAAAGAAAAAGCAGAAGGAATAATTCCAAATGATATTATTCTAAAGGGAAAAATTTATGGCACTTTAACCGGTGATGACAATATTTTATTTAATAGTTATGTACAAGCTGCCATGCTGGATTCTGTGATTGAATCAAGAACTAAAATTTTCCAAGAAGGAGTTGCTTATTTTAAACGTAAAGGCGATAGAAAAAAAGAAGCTCAACTAAGAGAATTGTCGTACAATAATAAAAAATATCAAAGCGATGGCGAACTTTTCAATATTGCGTTAGCCTATCATCAAGCCGCTGAATTTCCAAAAGCAATTGAACTGTTTTCAAAATATGCCACTAAAAATCCGGATAGTATTTTTGGACATTTGTGGAGCGCAAGAGCTAATTACGCAGTTGATACCACAATGGTTTCTTGTATTCCTCATTATGAAAGAACATTAGAAATTTCTGCTTTAGATAAATTGCGATATAAAAATTACGGCATAGAGGCAAGCAAGTTTTTGGCAGGCTATTACAATAATGTTCTCAATGAACGCGGCATTGCAATTGGATATTTACAAAGAGCTTTGGAATTTGATACCGCCAATAATTCGGTTAAAGAATTATTGGAAATCTTACAAAGAGCTTCTGCACCGAAACCGCCAAGTCAAACACCGGCAAAGCCCGCTAACAAATCTACATCGGCAATCAATCGTCCTACCAATAATGATGCTGTTGTTAAAAACTAGCTGAACTGTTTTCAAAAACAGTTTCAGTCATAATGAGGTAAAGAAGCAAAAAGAATAATTTCCAGTACTTATCTTCGCTCCCATCAATCTATATTTTATGTCACAAACATGGAACGATTATCAGCATAAACACAAAGACCGCTTTTTGGAAGAATTATTAGAAATGCTTCGCATTCCTTCGGTTAGTGCAAGAACTGAACATAAAGCCGATATGATTCGTTGTGCAGAAATGGTACAAAAGCGTTTGTTGGAAGCGGGTGCTGATAAAGCAGAAATTATTGCAACCGCAGGACATCCCATTGTGTACGGAGAAAAAATTATTGATCCAACAAAACCAACTGTTCTTGTTTACGGACATTATGATGTACAACCGCCAGATCCGTTGGAACTTTGGAATAGCGGGCCTTTTGACCCGATTATTAAAGATGGAAAAATTTTTGCAAGAGGAAGTTGCGACGACAAAGGACAATTTTACATGCACGTAAAAGCAATGGAAACAATGGTACAAACCAACACACTTTGTACGAATATTAAATTTTGTATCGAAGGTGAAGAAGAAGTTGGATCGATGCATTTAACAGAATTTGTAATTGCCAATAAAGAATTATTGAAAGCCGATGTAATATTAATAAGTGATACTGCGATGTTGAGTTTGGAAAACCCATCCATCGATATTGGCGTTCGTGGATTAAGTTATATTGAGGTGGAAGTAACAGGACCTAACCGAGATTTACATAGTGGGGTTTACGGTGGCGCTGTTGCTAATCCCATTACCATTCTTTCAAAAATGATTGCTTCGTTACATGATGAAAATAATAGAATTACTATTCCAGGATTTTATGATGATGTAATTATTGCTACAGATTCAGAAAGACAAATGATGGCCTCTGCTCCATTTAGCGAGGAAGAATACAAAACAGATTTAGGCATTAAAGAAGTTTGGGGAGAAACTGGATTTACCACCAACGAAAGAACTGGCATCCGCCCAACTATTGAAATCAATGGAATTTGGGGTGGCTATACGGGCGAAGGAGCTAAAACTGTTTTGCCTTCAAAAGCTTTTGCAAAAATTTCTGCTCGGTTAGTTCCTAATCAGCATAGCCATAAAATAACCGAACTACTTATTAACCATTTACAAAAAATTGCTCCGCCAACAATTGAACTAAAAGCTACGCTGCATCACGGCGGCGAACCGTACATGACGCCGGTGGATTGCAAAGCATACCAAGCTGCAGCTGCCGCGATTTATGATACGTTTGGGAAAAAACCAATTCCAGTTCGCGGTGGAGGAAGTATTCCTATCTGTGCTTTATTTGAAAAAGAATTAGGAGTTAAAATTGTGTTTATGGGTTTTGGATTGGATAGTGATAATCTTCACAGTCCGAATGAAAAATTTAATGTAGAAAATTATTACAAAGGCATTGAAACAATTCCTTATTTCCACAAACACTTTGCAGCCATCAAATAAAAAAAATCCTGACATTGTTGTCAGGATTTGGATAGCGCTTAATGATTTATTATTTTACTTTCAACATAGTACGAACTTGTTGTACAGCTCCATTTTGCAAACGAGCATAATAGACACCCGCAGCAAAACGATCGGCATTGAATGTAACCGTATATTGTCCTGCTGTAGCATAATCTTGATCAATCAATGTATAAATAACCCTTCCCAATGTATCCATAATTAATACAGAAGTGTGCCCGCCTTCGGTTTTAAATGTAATGGTAGTTGAACTTGTAAATGGATTGGGATAGTTTTTAATGATAAGGTTTTCTGTCAAGTCTGGAAATGCCGAATTACAGGAATTTGATTTTATTACCGGCAACGATTGAAAATTTCTAAGCAACACAGATTGCAAAACAGTATTGTTTACACAGAACCACTTTTCTAAAATTGATGCATATATACTTCTAAAATCATATTGAAAAGGCACATTGTCGTTAACAGATGCACTCGCAGGAATTGTAGGATTATTTCCTACAACACCGGGGTTTACATATTCACCGAAAAGAATAACCGGTGCAGCAGCACCGTGGTCGGTACCTGTACTTGAATTGGATTTTATTCTTCTACCGAATTCAGAAAAAGTCATTCCCAATACTCTTCTTTGAACACCTAAAAATTTCAAGTCATCCATAAATGCTTTAATCGCATCAGATAATCTTAGTAATAAAGTTGCGTGAGATCCTGTAGAAGTATCTGCCTGTGTTTGTCCTGCATGGGTATCAAATCCACCAATACTTACCATGTAAACTCTCGTTCTTAATCCACCTTTAATTAATCGAGCAACAATTTTTAATTGATCGGCCAAACTATTACCTGTTGGATATGGATTTTGTTGTGTTACTCTTAGAGCAGCTGATTTAATTACATCGGCAAATTGTTGAGTTTGCCTTGCTACTGAACGAATAAATCCAAGTTCAAAGCCAGCAGGAGTATTAGGTGCAGGATCTTGAACTCCATTGATTAAGTTGTAAAAATTATTGGGATCGGTCATACTAACTCCCATAGTTACAGCAGGCCCTTGAAAATTTAAAGATGTTACTGAACCAATTTGTATTCCTAATGGATCGGTCATACTAGCATTGGGGTAACCAATTGGATAACCGGGAAATTCTTGATCTAAATATCTTCCCACCCATCCATTATTTACAAATTGATTGGAGTTGGAGGCACTCATCCAAATATCGGTAGCGCGAAAATGTGAAAAACTAGGTTGAGGATAACCAACAGCTTGAACTATAGTTGCTTTTCCATCATTAAAAAGTTTTTGAACTCCCGTCATTACAGGATGCAAACCTGTTTTAGGAGTACCTGATAATGCTAAAATATTATTTTCGGGAATGGCAATATTAGTTCTTGCTGCTTGATAAGCACCGTAGGTGTCAATAGGAATAACCATATTCAATCCATCGTTTCCACCATTCATTTGTATCAGTACTAAAACGTGATCGGTATCAGTAGCCATTCCCATCAATGCCTGAATCAGCGGCGATTCCATCCCCATTGAAGTAACCGGAATTCCATTAATGGCTGTAGCCGCGATAGGCGTAACAGTATTTCTTAGAAAATCTCTTCTTTTCATCTGAGTATATTTAAATTAACACAAATGGAATTCAGCCAGATTCATAAAATATTTATACAAATCTCTAAGCCTTGTAAAAACAACTTGATAGTTTGCTGTAGTAGGATTGCCTAAATAAGCATTCCAAGCATTGGTCCAATAATAATCTTGATCTTGATTACTTAACAAAATTTGCTTTTTCAACATGGCTTTGGTAGCACTGGTTAAATCTATTCGATACAAAATTTTCAGAGCTTGATCAATTAAAGCATTAGGATCTGATGGATTGGTTAATCTACTTGTAAAGGCAACGGGATCGATAATAATTTTTACACCAGAACGAGTATAACCGGTATTAATCATTGTATCGGTAAATAAGTTACGGCGAGGATAGGTATCGGTGTTTATCCAAATTTCATGAAACTGTGGCTCTTGATAATATGCTTTCCATCCCGCAACATCGGGAGGATCGCCAATATTTTGTTGTAACAGTGAGGCATAGTTCTGTAAATAACCCCACATATTATACGCATTTACATAATCACTGGAGGCTGGGAAAACCACTCCATATTCTCGGCAAGAACCAACAATTAAATCAACCGGTGTTTTAATAAAACAACCCTGATTAAGTACGTCAAAAAAATGTTCACTTTTAAATAGAGCTGTTAATACAGGTTTTATTTCCCAGTTATTGGCAACTAATATTTGCGCCAAGGGTAGAATTACATTGGCTTCCGTTGCGGAATCAATTTTATAATAAACAAAATAACGATAGAGTTTTGTTACCAAAAACTTTGACACTTCGGCTTGCTTACTAAAAATCATATTCATCAAATCATCCAATTCTAAATCGCCTGCCGTGGCACCAGTTCTTCCTGTAATTGTATAATTATTATAAAAAGATGAAAACGTTTTACTTGCTGTATCATGTTGTCCAGCATTGAAATAAGATGTATTGGTTGTACCGTTTATTTTCCAACCGGTTAATACACGAGCAACTTTTTTTACATCGTCTTCCGTATAGTTTGGATTGTTTTCTTTACCTAATGTAAATAGTTCTTGAAGCTCGCGAGCATAATTTTCATCGGGTGCGGTACTGATATTTACATACCCATTTAAATATCGGAGCATGGCTACATCAAGGGTTATTGCCCGTACAAACTGTTTGAAATTCCCCATCTGGTATTGACGGCAGAGTTTATTATTATTAAATCCCCAACTAGTTAAAAAATCAAGACTTTCGGTAGCAAAATGATTATGCCAAAAAAGTGAAATTTTTTCGCTGATATTTTTTTCTTGATTAATCATAAGTCCCATCCACCATGCTTTAAATGAACTTCTTCTTAACCCGTCGGCAGCAGGACTATATACACTGTTAACCCAAGTTGTACCCATTGGTAAACTAAAATCAGGGTCGGTGGCTGGAATATTTGTGTTAGGATAATTTTTAACAGGAGGTGCCGGTTGAGTAACGGGTATTGTAAGCAATTCATCTACAGCTCTATTCATACTCATTCCCAGAAAATAATTTACATCTTCTGGCTTTGCACCAAACATTGTTCTTTTAAGTAAATGGGCTACTTCGTTGTAAGTCCAAACACCATTGTAAGGTGTAAGACCAGAAAGAGTGCGGATGACCTCTTTTTGTTCAATCATTTCGTTGCTACCCGCTTTTTGCTTTAACGCCAGAAAATCTCTTCTCTCCATAACTAGAGTTTTGGAAGTTGACAGATAAATTACAGACCACTAATATAACATATAGTTTAATTTAATACTATATATTTTAAAAATAAGTTGAAAATAGAATGAATTACTCGTCCTTGTTATTGAATACTTTCAATAATTCCCGCAATTCCTTGGCCGCCACCCACGCAGGCTGAAACTAATCCATATTTTTTGTTCAGTCGTTTTAGATCCTGCAAATTTTGAATCGTCAATTTACAACCGGTACAACCTAATGGATGGCCTAATGCAATAGCTCCTCCATTTATATTTACTTTTTGAGTATCCAAACCCAGTTCTTGAATTACAGCCAATGCTTGAGATGCAAATGCTTCATTCAATTCAATCAAATCAATTTGTGAAAGATTCATTCCAGCTTGCTTTAATGCTTTGGGAATAGCAGCCACTGGGCCAATTCCCATAATGCGAGGAGGAACACCGGCAACAGCACAACTTACTAATCGCCCAATTGGTTTCAATTGTAATTCGTTAACCATTTTCTCACTCATCACAATTACAAAAGCTGCGCCATCACTTGTTTGTGAAGAATTACCTGCGGTTACTGAACCTCCAAGTGCAAAAGCTGGTTTCAATTTTTTCAGTGCTTCCAACGAAGTATCGGCACGCGGCCCTTCATCGGTATCAACAATAAAATCTCTTTTTTTCTTTTTTCCATTTGCATCCACGTACACTTCTTCTACTTTGATAGGAAGTATGCCATCTTTAAAATACCCTTCTTGAATTGCATGCATTGCTTTTTGATGTGAATGAAAAGAAAATTCATCTTGCTTTTCTCTATTAATATTAAAATCATTAGCAACGGCTTCGGCAGTTAAGCCCATACTTAAATAATAATCCGGATCGTCGTTTGCTATTGCATAAGAAGGAACCGTTTTCCAACCAGAAGTTGGAACCAAACTCATACTTTCTGTTCCACCAGCTACAATACAATCCGCCATTCCCATTCTAATTTTTGCTGTAGCAATTGCAATAGATTCCAATCCTGATGCACAATATCTGTTTATCGTTAATCCCGGCACATCAAATCCCAATGCCCGAGCAGAAATAATTCTACCAAACTGCAATCCTTGTTCAGCTTCTGGAACTGCATTTCCAACAATTACATCATCTACTCGCTTTGCTTCCAATTGTGGTACCGAAGCCATGAGCCCCTTTATTACATTTACAGCAAGATCATCTGGTCTTGTAAATCTAAAGGCTCCTCTTTTCGATTTTGTAATAGCTGTGCGATAACCTGCAACAATATATGCTTCTTGCATTTTAAAAATTTATGGATTGAAATCTTATTGGTTGTTTATGCAACTTAATAATTCAAAGATAAAGTTTTCATTCCATTCACTACAAATTGGCAACTTATATTTGCATGACTACTATGTATCAAATCCTTCGCAACTTTTTCTTCCTTTTTCCGCCAGAACAAGTGCATTACTTTTCAATGAACTTGGTTCAATTTCTTTGCAAGTTTGATATCACTAAAAGAATTTTAACACGATTGTTCCATCCCAAAACCTTTGACAAAGGTCGATGGACACTGAATAAATTACAACTTAAAAATCCGGTAGGGCTTGCAGCAGGTTTTGATAAAAATGCCATTTATTTACAATCGTTAGGGGTATTAGGATTTGGATTTGTAGAAATTGGAACGGTTACTCCTTTACCTCAAAATGGGAGCCCACAACCCCGCTTATTCCGTTTACAAAAAGATAAAGCACTCATCAATCGAATGGGTTTTAATAACGATGGAGTTGAAGCCATTACAGAACGATTGAAAAATTGGAAGAAAAAAAATGAAAAGCAAAACAGTCATTTAATTATTGGAGGAAATATTGGAAAAAATAAAGAAACTCCAAATGATTTGGCTTGGAAAGATTATGAAATTTGTTTTCTTAAACTTCATCCTTGGGTTGATTATTTTGTGGTGAATGTAAGTAGTCCCAATACACCAGGTTTGAGAGAATTACAAGGGAAAGAATTTCTACAACATCTACTATCTCATCTCAAAAAATTAAATGAGCAACAAACGTTACTCAAGCCAATTTTTTTAAAAATAGCACCCGACTTAACTTTCGAACAGCTTGATTCTATTATTGAACTGGCCCAAGAAATTAAATTAGACGGATTGGTTGTGGCCAATACAACAATTGCCAGAGAATCGCTGAAAACTTCTGCTGATCAAATTCAGAAAATTGGATTGGGTGGACTGAGCGGATTACCTTTGAAAAATAAAAACACCGAATTAGTATCCTATATTTTTAAAAAAGCAAACGGACAAATTCCCATAATTGCTTCGGGGGGAATTTTTAATGGAACGGATGCTAAAGAAAAAATGGAAGCCGGTGCTTCAGTAATTCAAGTTTGGACAGGGTTTATTTACGAAGGACCAAGTATTGTTAAAAATATTTGTGCAACAATAAAATAATATTATTTATGGAACATCTCTTTACGAGCGAAAGTCTTATTAGTTTTTTTGTATTGGTACTACTCGAAATTGTTTTGGGAATCGACAATGTAATTTTTGTAAGTATTGTTTTGAATCGACTTAAAAAACAAAACGATCAGAAAAAAGCTCGTCGCGTTTGGATGATTACCGGAATAATTTCAAGATCAATATTATTATTAGGCTTGGGATGGCTTTTAGCCCAAAAAGGAAATTATATTATTCCAGAAAGTTGGTTTGGCAAAGGGATTGACTTAGCCAGTTTAGTGATGCTTTTGGGCGGCGCTTTTTTAATGTATAAATCGGTAAAAGAAATTCATGAAAAACTAGAAGGCGAAAACCCCAACGCTTCGGGCAACAAAAAAAAACCCTTAACCCTAACACAAGCCATTTTTCAAATTATGCTCATCGATGCTGTTTTTTCTTTCGACAGTATTATTACAGCCGGCGGAACTGCAAAATATGTTTCTATTATGATTGCAGCTGTAATTATTGCGATGCTCGTAATGTTTCTTTTTAGTGCCAAAATTTCTACTTTCATTCATCAGCATCCCACATTAAAAATGTTGGCGTTATCTTTTTTGGTGATGATTGGGTTGAGTTTGATTATTGAAGGTTGGAGTGGTGCAGCAGCACATGAGCTTCATTTAAAAAACTATATTTATTTCGGAATGGCATTTTCATTTGTAGTGGAACTATTGAATATGGTCATGCGGAAACGAATAAACAAAGCAAATCTTGTAAGCTTAAATGAGCCCCTGTTACCATCAGAAGAAAAATCTTAAACACAAAGCATTGTGGCCGCTACTATTCCTGCCGTTTCGGTTCTTAATCTTGTATCGCCGAGAGAAACCGGAATAAATTTATGTTGCAACGCTAATTCAATTTCTTTATTCGTAAAATCCCCTTCGGGGCCAATGAGGATAATTTTATTTTTTGTAGTTGAAATGATAGCTTGATTCAAATGTTGTTTTTGCGTTTCACTACAATGCGCAATCAACTTTTGAGAGGTTTCAAATTTTTCAGCCATCAAATTTTCAAACTTTATAGGAGCCTTTAATTTCGGTAAGTAACATTGTTGCGATTGTAATAACGCGCTGATGCAAATACTTTGCATTCGTTCCTTACGGAAGTTTTGTTTTTCGGTTCTATCACAAATCATTGGAATAATTTCCGCAACTCCTATTTCAGTTGCCTTTTCCAAAAACCATTCAAATCGGCTAGTATTTTTAAGTAATGAAATTCCAATTGAAATTTTATTTGATCGATGAGCAGCTTGTTTAGTTTCTAAAATTTCTACTACCGATTTATGTTTATGTGAAATTGAAATTTTACAGTTTAATAGAATCCCATTCCCATCCGTCAGTTGTAATGGCTCCCCTACTTTCATCCGCAACACTTGCACAATGTGTTTTGATGTTGCTTCATCCAATTCAATAAATTTATTGGAAAGCTGATAGCGTTCTGTATAAAAAAATGGTACTGCCATGATTGAAGTAAAAATAAAAAAAAGTCCGATTGAAAATCGAACTTTTACAAATGTTCTCGAATTATTTCTAGAATGGTTCTTCGTCTGTATCTAAATTGTTCATCTTACTCCCGGTTTGAATATAGTTACTCGATCTATTCCCTTCGGTATCCGAAACCGATCTATAATTTCCGGGGAGATGTATATTGGCATGGGCATCATCGTACTCGATGAATTTATAAATATGCAATAAAGCTTTTAGTTTTAAATCGCCGGTTGAGCCATTTCTATGTTTGGCAATGCGTACAGTAACCTGACCTCTTATATCTTCTCCCTGTTCATTAGTGGTTATATCATTATAATCTGGCCTAACGAGAAATATTACCATGTCAGCATCTTGCTCAATAGCACCAGACTCCCTCATATCACTAAGTTGTGGCATTTTATCAGCCCTCTTCTCTGTTTCGCGATTCAATTGAGATAATGCAAAAATGGGAATACTTAATTCTTTTGCAATGGCCTTTAGGTTTCTAGAAATGTTACTGATTTCTTGTTCTCTGTTTACATTTTTGTTGTCGCTGGAACCGCTCATCAATTGCAAATAGTCGACAAAAATCATCCCTACATCATGCTTGTTTTTCAAACGTCTACACTTGGCTCTTAGATCAAAAATATTAATAGCTGCTGTATCATCAATATAAATTGGGGCGTGTGATAATGGTTGAATACCTCTTACATACAACTGTTTCATTTCGTGATCTTCCATTTTGCCTCTTGCTATTTTTTCGTGTAAAATTTCACTTTCGGCAGACAAAAGTCGTTGCACTAATTGAGCGGCACTCATTTCTAGTGAGAAAAATCCAACTGCTGTTGGCTTGGTTGGATGGCGAGCAGCATTTCTTGCCAAGTTAAGTGCAAAGGCTGTTTTACCAACTCCGGGTCGTGCTGCCAAAACAATAAAATCAGTGTTTTGCCAACCATGAGTTATTTTATCTAAAGAAGGAAAGCCTGTGGGAACCCCTGTTACGTCTTCATTTTTACTTCGCAGTTCATCAATTCTTTTGATTGTATCTACAATAACAGTAGAAAGTTCTGAAAAGTTTTTTCGTAAATGATTATTCGTAATCTCAAACAATTTTTTTTCTGCATCATCCAATAAATCGAAAACATCTTTTGAATCTTCGTACGCATCTCCAATAATTTCACCACTGATACGAATCAATTCTCGTTGAATAAATTTTTGCAATACAATTTTAGTGTGAGATTTGGTATGAGCTGAAGAAACTACACTATTTGTTAGTTTGGTGATATAATAAGCACCGCCCACAATATCCAATTCTCCCTTCTTTTTTAATTCTTCAGAAACAGTTAAAATATCAATGGGATAACTTCTCACTGCAAGCCCTTGCATAGCAGTAAAAATGCGAGAATGCGCTTCTACATAAAAACATTCTGGCTTTAGCAGTTCGCTTACTTCATCAAAAGCTGATTTGTCAATTAATATCGCACCCAATACAGCTTCTTCTAAATCTTTTGCCTGAGGTGGTACTTTGCCAAACAACATTGTACTCATGTCTGGCGATATTTTTTTTCTTTGCTTTTGGTCTTTATTATAATTTGTTAGTTCCATAGTTCTTAAAAGGATAAAAGAATTACACCATTGATTTTATACCAATGACTTTCGGGGTAGCAGTCCAACTTAATTATTTGAAAAATTATTTAGTTCGAAATTTGCACCTACAGTCAGACACGAATATAAAAGGCAATTACGCAACTAAACAAATATTTCTTTTTTAACTACTACTCCACAGGTTTTTCCACATTTACTAACAATAACCTTCTGTAATTTATTTAATATTTTTCAAAAACTAATGCTAATTTTTGCACCGAATAAGCATCCTTTCTTATGCACCCAAACAATTATCTTTGTTTGAATAATACTTAAGTTGCCCTTCCCATGACTATATCCTACAACTGGCTTTGTGACTATTTACCTACTGAGGTAACCCCGGAAAGATTGGAAAAAATATTAACTTCTGTTGGACTTGAAGTAGAAAAATTTGAAAAGTTTGAAGCCATAAAAGGGGGATTAAAAGGGCTTGTAATTGGCGAAGTTCTGACTGCTGAAAAACATCCTAATGCTGATAAATTGACTGTTACTACAGTTAATGTTGGCACAAGTGAACCATTACAAATTGTTTGCGGTGCTCCCAATGTTTCGGTAGGCCAAAAAGTAGTAGTAGCAAAAATGGGAACTACAATTTTCCCAACAAACGGTCCTTCAATTACCATGAAATTGGCAAAAATTAGAAGTGTTGAAAGTCATGGAATGATTTGCGCCGAAGATGAAATTGGCCTTGGAACATTGCACAACGGAATTATAGTTTTAGAAAAAAACGCAAAAGCGGGAACTGATGCTTCCGATTATTTTCAGCCATATGAGGATTGGATTTATGAAGTTGGTATTACTCCAAATCGCATGGAAGCTATGAGCCACTGGGGTATTGCACGAGATGTTTGCGCTTATTTGAATCATCACGACAATAAAATAATAAACCCAAAATTGCCCATTGTTGCCGGATTAAAAACGGATAATAAATTATTGTCTATAGAAATTCAAATTGAAAACAAGGAAGCCTGTCAGAGATATAGCGGAGTGAGTATTGCAGGAATTGAAGTAAAGGAGTCGCCAAAATGGATGCGAGACAAATTGAATGCAATAGGCATTCGTTCTATTAATAATATAGTCGACATCACAAATTTTATTCAGCACGAAACAGGACAGCCACTTCATGCTTTTGATGCTGATGAAATAAAAGGTAAAAAAATTATTGTCAAAAATTTACCCGAAGCAACTTCGTTTATTACGTTGGATGAAAAAGAAAGGAAACTGGACAATGAAGATCTGATGATTTGTAATAGCGAAGAGCCAATGTGTATTGCTGGAGTTTATGGTGGATTACATTCTGGTGTAACCAATAAAACAAAAAATATTTTTTTAGAAAGTGCTTGGTTTCATCCCATCACTATTCGCAAAACCAGCTTCCGTCATGGATTACGGACTGATGCGGCTACTCGGTTCGAAAAAAATGTAGATATTTCAAATACGGTTCAGGTTTTAAAAAGAGCCGCGTTGCTGATAACAGAATTGTGTGGTGGAAAAATTGCATCCGAAGTTCAAGATGTGTATCCAAATCCTTTACCTAAAATTGAAATAGGTTTAAAATATCAATATCTTAAAAAATTAAGTGGGAAAAATTATCACCCCGATGCTGTAAAAAATATTTTAACAAGTCTTGGATTTGTTATTCTCAAAGATAGTATTGATGAACTACAAGTTTCGGTTCCGTATCACAAACCTGATGTTTCAATTCCAGCAGATTTGGTGGAAGAAATTTTAAGAATTGACGGGCTTGATAATATTGATATGCCAAAATCCATCAGGTATTCACCTTCTTTAGATGAACATTTATCTACTTCAACAATAAAAGAAAAAGCAGCCAACTATTTAACGGGATTGGGCTTTCATGAAATATTAACCAATTCCATTACTAACAATGCTTATTACGATGAAGAAGAGTTGAAGACTTCGGTTAAAATGTTAAACAGTTTAAGTGCCGGTTTAAATATACTGCGACCCTCCATGTTAGAAACGGGGCTTGAGTCCATTGCGTGGAATCTGAATAGAAAAAATAATTCTATAAAATTTTTCGAATTCGGAAAAACTTATGCGAAAGTTGAAAGTGGAAAATATACAGAACAAGAACATTTATGTCTTTACGTTTCGGGCAATGTTTCAGAATCGGGATGGAGAGCAAAATCGAACTTAGTAGATTTTCATTTTATCAAAGGCATAACGCAATCTGTTTTTAAATTACTGGGCATTCCCCTTTTGCATTTTGAAAAAACGGATTATAAAAAATTAAGCAATTGTATAACGGGAAAAATTAATGGACATTCTATTGTTACAATTGCGGCAGTGAATAATAAAACATTGAAGACTTTTGATATTAAGCAAGAAGTTTTTATTGCAAATTTTTATTGGGATAATTTACTTCATTATAAAAAATCATCAACAGTACAAATTGCAGAAATATCGAAATTTCCTGCTGTTCATCGCGATCTTGCCTTGGTGGTTGCTCGTGATATGAATTATGTGGAAATAGAAAATGTTGTGCATAAATTAAAGCTGAAGAAATTGCAAGAGCAAAAACTGTTCGATATTTTCGAAAGTGAAAAACTGGGCGCAAACAAGAAATCGTTAGCCGTAAGTTTTACATTTTTAGATGAAGAAAAAACATTGACAGACAAAGAGATTGATGGTTGGATGAATCAAATCATGGTCTCTTTGGAAAATGAATTACAAGCAGAAATTCGCAAATAAGATATGCCCGAACTGGAAAAAAAAATAATTCGAATTCAGGAAAAACTTCAACAGTTGATGAAGCAACATCTTTTTTTACAAAAAGAAAATCTCCAATTAAAAAAAGAATTGACGGCAGTAAACTCTAAAGGGTTGATCAACCAACAATCGATGGAAACACTAAAACAGCAAGTGGAAGTTTTGAAAATTACTTCAGGCAACTGGGATGAAGTTGATAAACTAAAATTCGAAAAAAGAATCAACAGTTATCTAAAAGAAATTGATCGTTGTATTACTTATTTAAGCAACTAACATGAAAGACCAACTCATACCTATCACCATCGTTATTGCAGACCGAAGTTATCGGATAAAAATTCAACCTAAGGATGAGGAAGTAGTTCGAAAAATAATCAAATTAATCAACGAAAAAGTGGTTGATTTTAAAACGCAGTTTGCAGGAAAAGACACGCAAGATTACATTGCTATGGTTTTGGTTTGGTTTGCAACCGACCAAAATACTTCATCGGCCAACTGGCTAGAAAAAGAAAATATTAGCACCAAACTAAGCCTGTTGGAAAAAATGTTAGACACAAATCTGACTTCTTAATTTTACAACGGATAGTCAGCATTCTTCCTATTTTCTGTAATGGCATCTATTTAGTATCTTCGCATGGTTTCTTTTCTCTTTGGAAAAGAATGAGTTGTAACTATTTCAACTCAAATATTAATAAACCTTTTTTGTGACATTTATCAAAACTCAAATGCATGAATCCAAATATACTTTACGCCTTAATTGGTGGCGGGGCGCTTATTATAGGCATTGTAGCGGGTAAGCTATTTTCTTCAAAAAATACAAAAAAACAAATTGCCGACGCAGAGCAACTTTCGAAAAACATTGTAAAGGAAGCTGAGCAAAGGGGCGAAACTCTTAAAAAAGAAAAAGAGATTGAAGCAAAAGAAAGATTTGTTCAAATGCGTTCTGAGCATGAGCGCCAAGTCAATGATCGTAATCGAAAAATTATTGAATCGGAAAATCGGCTTCGTCAAAAAGAACAAACTATTGGTTTAAAAGAAAACAATTTTGATAAGCAGATTAAAGAAAATGAAGTAATAAAAACTAACCTCAACCGACAAATTGAATTAGTTAATATTAAGCGAACAGAATTAGAAAAACATCAAGAAGAACATATCCGCCGGTTAGAAAAAATTGCAGGACTTAGTGCCGAAGAAGCCAAACTACAAATAGTTGAAAGTCTGAAACACGAAGCTCAATCTCAAGCACTTAGTTTACAACAAGAAATTATTGAAGAAGCCAAACAAAAAGCTAATAAAGAAGCTAGAAAAATAATCATTCAAACTATACAACGTACGGCTGCAGAACAAGCAATTGAAAACTCTGTAACCGTTTTTAATTTAGAAAGTGATGAAATAAAAGGACAAATAATTGGAAGAGAAGGAAGAAATATTAGAGCCATTGAAGCCGCTACTGGTGTGGATTTAATTGTGGACGATACTCCGGAAGCTATTGTACTTTCCTCATTTGATCCATTGCGAAGAGAAATTGCTCGCTTAAGTTTACAAAGATTAGTATCGGATGGCAGAATACATCCAGCACGCATTGAAGAAGTTGTAGAAAAAACAAAAAAGCAAATTGAAGAGCAGGTAATGGAAATTGGTGAAAGAACCGTAATCGAATTAGGAATTCATGGTTTGCACAAAGAACTAATTCGTATGGTTGGTAGAATGCGCTTCCGTTCTTCTTACGGACAAAATATGCTCATGCACAGTAGAGAGACCGCTAATCTCTGTGGAATTATGGCCGCAGAATTGGGATTGAATTCAAAGTTGGCAAAACGAGCTGGTTTATTACACGATATTGGAAAAGTACCTGATGAAGAAACTGAATTGAGCCATGCCTTACTTGGAGCAAAACTTGCAGAAAAGTATGGCGAAAACCCGGCAGTTGTAAATGCAATTGGTGCACATCACGATGAAATGGAAATGCAATATGTAATTGCTCCCATTGTTCAAGCTTGCGATGCTATTAGTGGAGCGAGACCTGGTGCACGCCGAGAAATAATGCAACAATACATCCAAAGAATAAAGGATCTCGAAAATCTTGCAATGGCTTATAATGGAGTAGAAAAAGCGTATGCTATTCAAGCCGGCAGAGAATTGAGAGTAATAGTTGAGGCAGAAAAAGTTACCGACCAAGAATCGGAGAGATTATCCTTTGAAATAGCACAGAAAATTCAAAATGAAATGACTTTCCCAGGGCAAATTAAAGTAACGGTTATTCGAGAGAAAAGAGCCATAAATGTAGCACGATAGTCAAATTGTTAGAGTCATTCTATTAAATTAAGCCTATCGATTTCAAAATTGAACTTCCGAAATTTGTTTAGTCCGTGTTCTGCCTTTATCTTTGCAGCCCAATTTTAATCACTGAGTTATGAATGCGATAAATTTTATACACGATCAACTGACAACAAAGAAAGAGTTTCCCGCATTTAATGCTGGCGATAATATTACCGTTAACTATAAAATTATTGAAGGAACTAAAGAAAGAATTCAAAGTTTTAAAGGAGATGTTATTAAGCGTCAAGGTAATGGAGTAACGCAAAGTTTTACTGTTCGTAAAATTTCTGACGGCGTAGGAGTAGAAAGACTTTTTCCTCTTTATTCTCCTAATATCGACTCAATTGAAGTGCATAAAACTGGACGTGTCCGTAGAGCCAAATTATATTATTTACGTGGCCTTAGTGGAAAGAGTGCAAGAATTAGAGAAAAACGCACAAATACTACAAAAAAGTCATCTAAGTAAGAAGTAGTTTCCTCTTGTTAAAAATAAAACAGTTCCCCACTTTTTTATTCAATAACAATTACCTTTGGCTTCTTATTTTAACAGTAAATAAATAACTATGCAAGTTTTAAACAATTTACTTTTTATTGGCAACCTAGGTGTTGGAGAATGGGTTGTTATTTTATTAGTATTAGTTCTAATGTTTGGTGGTAAAAAAATCCCTGAATTGATGCGCGGACTTGGTAAGGGTATTCGTGAATTTAACGACGCCAAGAATAATGTAAAAAAAGAAATTGAAGACGGTATTTCAGAAAAGGATCGCCAAGGTTCATAATAATAGACTTCAACCAATCAGAAAATGATTTCTATTTAAGTTAGAAAAAAAATACCACTAGCTAGTGGTAAGTGTTCGGTTAATTAGTAATCGTCATTTTCTTTTTCGAAGCCATCATTATATATATCGTCTTCTTCAAAATTCTGATCAACCTCAAGAGCATCTTCTTCGTCATTTTTATCGTTCCCTTTTTTTGTTTTTGACTTGGGCACATCGAATTCCTCAAAGTCGGGATCTTGATCATCGCCTTCTACTTCTTCCCATTTGTCACTATCTTCATTTTCTCCTTTATTTTTTTTGGAAACTGTAGTTGAAACTTTTTTATCAACCTTACTGTTTTCATTTGAAACAGCTTTACCTATTTTATTTTCCGTCTTTCCCGATTTAAAAGTCATACCCTTTTACTGTTAGTTAATGTAAAATTTAAGCGAAGTTTTTAAATTTCCAAATTTTCAAAGCACTTTTTAAAAATACTTTTAAGCCAATTCTATTAATTGCTCTCTTCCTGGGCCATTGGAAATATACTTAACTTTTACTCCCAAGTATTGATTGATAAAAGCAACATAACGCTGCATTGATTCTGGTAATTTTTTTTCAGAAGTTATAGCAGTTGTGTCAGTATTCCATCCTGCAAATGATTGATACTCTGGTTTGATATTCAATCTTGTCATTTGAAATGGAATTTCCTCAACCCGTTTATTATCAATTTGATAGGCTGTACACATTTGTAGCGTTTCAAATGAATCCAAAATATCTGCTTTGGTCATTACTATTTTAGTTACCCCATTAATCATACAAGCAAACTTCAGTGCCACTAAATCTATCCATCCGCAACGGCGTGGCCTACCGGTGGTAGCTCCAAACTCCGATCCTATTTTGCGCAAAAGCTCGCCTGTTTCATTTTCCAATTCCGTGGGGAATGGTCCGCTTCCTACTCGAGTGCAATACGCTTTAGTTACTCCTAATACTTCGCGAATTTTTTGAGGTGCCACGCCAAGTCCAGAGCAAACACCCGATGAAATAGTACTGGAAGATGTTACAAACGGAAAAGTTCCAAAATCAATATCCAACATACTACCCTGAGCTCCTTCTGCTAATACTTTTTTACCTGCAGTAATCCCATTATTGATAAAATACTCTCCATTTACAATATTTAATTTTCGCAGAAATTCAAGGTCTTCAAAAAATTCTTCTTCCCACGTTGATATATCTTCATTAAAGCCGTATGAATCCAAAATTCGCTGATGTTTCAATCGTAATTTAATATAAGCAGTAGTAAAATTTTTATCGAGAATATCGCCAACCCGTAAACCATTTCTTCCAGTTTTATCCATATAGGTTGGACCAATACCTTTTAATGTAGATCCAATTTTTTCATTGCCTTTGGAAATTTCAGTGGCTTTATCTAAAGCCCTGTGTGTGGGTAGAATGAGATGTGTTCTTTCAGAAATAAAAAGTTGCTTTTTAAGATTGACGCCAAACTCTGTTACGGTATTACACTCTTTTCGCAATGTAATAGGATCCAACACAACTCCACTTCCAATAAGATTTATAGTTTTTTCATGAAACACACCAGAAGGAACCTGATGTAAAACAACTTTTTTTCCCTCAACATAAAGTGTGTGGCCTGCGTTGGGACCTCCTTGAAAACGAGCAACAATATCATAATTAGGAGCAACAAAATCTACAATTTTTCCTTTGCCTTCATCGCCCCACTGAAGTCCCAGAATAACATCAACCATAAAAAAATTTTATTATTATTTAGATGGACAAAATTAGCATTTCATTCCTTAGCTAAGAATTAAATACGAAATGAATTTTTATACTTCCCCATTATCGAATCAGAATTACCGTTCCTGTTTTTGTAATAATTTTATCGTCTTTTGTCACGCCCTGCACCATCCACACAAAAGTACTGCTCGATGGTTGATCTACTCCTTTAATCCTACCATCCCAACCTTCATTCAATGTTTTAGTTGAATAAACGAGCTGTCCCCAACGATTATAAACTCTGAAATATTTTAGCTCTTTTATACCCACAGGGAAAGGAATTAATTTATCATTCTTTCCATTGTTATTTGGAGTAAAACCTGAAGGGACATAAATATCAGGGCCTTTATACACTTTTATATTTACGGTTGACTCCCCTTTACATCCAGCGGAAGTAGAAGCAACAACTGTAAAAAGAATATCAGTACTTACAGTCAATACCGGATTAGGCGTGTTGGGATTATTTAATCCAAATGGTGGCAACCAATTATAATTTGTTCCAATTGAAGTAGCTAAAAGTTGAAACTGATCTCCTGCATAAACAATTGTATCCTTTGGATATGTTCTTACAATTATTGGTGGTGTTACTTTTACAATAACTTGATCTTGAATTAACGAAGGACAACCATTTGCATCTACCACACTTAAACTATATGTTATGGTTTGATTGGGAGTGCTGGTTGGGTTCTGAAGTAAAACACTATTGAGATACATAGCCGGTGTCCATTGAAATTGTGTACCACCCGAGCCACGAAGTAGAAAAGTTTGCCCGTAACAAATATCACCATCCAAACCAGCATCTGGAATGGGTGCTACATTTACATTGACAATAATTGTATCGTTTGCTGAACATCTTCCCAAAATTGCAGTTACAAAATATTGTGTTGTTGTTACAGGGTTTGCAATAGGATTTTGAACCGTAGTACTGCTTAATGCTGTTGAAGGTGTCCACAAAAACTGAGTGGCATTTGTATTTACACTTAATTGTACCGAACTTCCTTCACAAAGTATTTTATCGGCAGCAGGAGTTAATGTAAGATTATTATTAAGTCCAACTGTAACATTTTGTGTAGCAATACAATTTTTTATATCTTTTACACTAATTGTAAAACCTCCCGGTGCTACATTAAAAACATTCGATACTTGGAAATTAGTTCCGTCAACAGAATATTGAAAACTTCCATTGCCTCCGTTTGCAGTAACTGTTATTACGCCATCATTTCCTCCATCGCAACTTGCATTACTAATATTGCTAGAAACGGTTAAGGCATTGGGCTGCGAAACATTTACTACTTGTGTCTGAATACAATTTTTGCTATCTTTTACATATACAGTAAAAGAGCCGGCTGATACATTGAAAATATTACTAGCTTGATAAAGAGTGCCATTCAATGAATATAAATAAGGTGCTGTTCCGCCCAAAGCCGTAATAGTAATTACTCCATTATTCTGTCCATTACAAACCACAGGTTGCAGTACAGTCGTTGCTGATAAAACTGAAGGTTGTAAAACAGAAACCGTCAGTGAATTGGAACAGGGATTATTATCCTTGAAATAAACCGTGTAGGTACCTGCAATTAAATTAGTGAAAACATTACTCGCTTGCCACACAATATTATTTAACGAATATTGAAATGGCCCTGTTCCGTTTGTTACCGTTACATTAATTGAACCATTGGCACCACCAAAACAAGAAACGTCAGTTAAAACAATAGTTGCATTCAATGGAGCACCAACTGGAACATTAACAGAAAAATTAGAGATGCAATTGTTGGCATCTTTTACAGAAACAGTGTAAAGTCCGGCAGCAAGTCCCGAAAAATTGGGACTTGATTGCCAAGCACCACTATTTAAAGAAAATTGGAATGGCGCTGATCCACTTGTGGGAGTTGCCAAAATACTTCCGTTGTTGATTCCTGCGCAAGCAGTAGATGTTGTTATAAATGTTGCTGTAATGCCAGCACCTTGTAAAACGTTTGCCACTTGATTTCCTACACAACCCAGCGCATCGGTTACCAAAATAGAATAACTTCCTGGTGAAAGATTTGAAAAAATATTACTGCTTTGCGACGTACCTCCATTTAATGAATATTGAAATGGTGACATCCCTCCGCTCGGAGAAATTGTAATAACTCCATTATTTACACCTGCACAAGAAGTGGGTATGCTATTTACACTTACACCAATATTTCCTGTAAGCGCAATTGCAACATTTTGAGTAGAACTACATCCGTTTGGATCGGTAGCAAATATTGTATAGTTACCTGCTATAAGTCCTGAAAAATAATTTCCTGATTGTAACGCTCCCCCATTTAATGAAAATTGATAGGGCGGTACTCCACTTCCAACTGGTACGTTGTAGATAATTGTTCCTCCTTCTCCACTTAAACAATTAACATTTGTAGCAACAACGGTAGCATTAAGACTGTTTGTTTTGTTTATTGTAATCGTATCTAATGATACTAAAAAAACATCGGGACCTGTGCAACCCAAGTAGGTTGTTTTAACAATAAATTGTTGAGTAGCTGTTGTAGGGCAAACATTTGGAAAACTAATATCCAACAATCCCAGCATTGTAGTAGCTGTATCTGCAATAGCAATAAATGTGTTGCTAAGATTGAATAACTCTGCTTTCACAAAACGAGTTGCTCCACCATTTGGTGTAAATCGATACGCCTCATTTTGAAGATTCCAAAGTGTTGCATTTTTTCCAACTCCTGGTACTGCTTTTGTTCTAGTCCAATCTTGAATTCCAAGAATTGCCTTCCCTGCATTAGTGCTTGAATAACACGCTTTTCTTTCAAAATATAAATCTATCAAACCACTGGATTCATAAATTACAATTTGAAAAACATTGGGAGTATTTAATCCGCAAGCATTGTTTCCAAAAACACCAATTTTATAAAAATTGACAATTAATTTTCTGCAAGGAGCACTACCTTCTATTCTCCATTCTATTTTTCTATCGCTGGGGCTTGCAATCAATCGTGGATCTAAATCGGAAAAAGCTGCCATTATAGAAGCTTTGGGATAATAGGTTGATCCTGACGAACACTGCGTTCCAAGCGCATACGGTATCAATGGATTAATAGTCCAAGCATTGGCACATAAAGCATTTGTGGTATCAAATGTTATCAATCCATTTGAACCCACTACGACTTTTGAAAATAAAGAATCGTAAAAACAAAATCCAAAGGGAAGTGGAATAATTTCACTGTATTCATCATCGGCATACAAAACAGGAAGTTCAATTCCAGTAGGTGAAGTGAATGGAAATGGAGTAAAAGGAATAGTATTTAAAATATAATCTGACGATGTTTTAAGATTGGGCACTTGAAGACTAACCGTATCACAATTTATGCCACACGAAAAATTAAATACAGCATTATTAATGTTGGTCGGAATACAACTTTGTGCACGGCTAACTGTACAGAATAAAAAAGAAAAAATAGATGCAACCAATAATTTCATGAAAATAATTTGACAATTTTATGGTGCCCGCAATATAAAAAATATAAGCATGATACCTGTAAAAAGTTGAACCCTTAGGAGGATGATAAATCAGTATCGTATCGCGCTACCGATTCAATACCATCCAATTCACTCACTTTTTGAATTAAAAAATCCAACTCTTCTTTATCATTTACATAAATTTTTATATTTCCTTCAAAAAGGCCGTCTTTGGCTTCAATGGTGATGGCAGCAATATTTAATTTCATTTCTCCCGAAATGAGATTGGTAATTTTATGAACGACTCCCACATCATCTAATCCCACAATTTTTAAACCTGTAAGAAAAGAAATTTCTTTGCTCTTTGCCCACTTTGTTTTTACAACCCGATGATTGTAGTTTGCCATCAACTTTGCCGCATTGGAGCAATTGGTTCGATGAATTGTTAGTCCCTTTCCCACGGTTACAAATCCAAATACGTCATCGCCTGGGATGGGTTTGCAACAATTGGCAAGATGATACATAATCTTATCACCACTATTTCCAAAAATGATTAACTCGGCTTCTTTTTTAAGCGCCGAAGATGAAGCTGATGCCGCTTTCTCTTCTTTCTCTTTTATAGGTTTGGGTGCAGCAATTTTATCACCGTGAAGTTTAAAATCCTTCAACTCTTTTAAATCAATATTTTTTACGGCTACTTTATAAAAAAAATCGAGTGGCGAACTTAACTTGTAATAAGTAACCAGTTCTTCAATATTATATTGTTGAAAAGACGCCCCCATTCCTTCCAATTTTTTTTGAACCATATATTTCCCATCTTCTGCAACTTTTCTTTTTTCTTCTTTTAGTGAATCTTTTATTTTTCCTCTTGCTTTGGAAGTAACTACAAAGCTCAACCAGTCTTCTGTTGGTTTTTGTTTATTGGAAGTAATAATTTCTACTTGATCGCCACTATGAAGTTTGTAACTAAGCGGCACTAATTTGTTATTCAGTTTTGCACCAATTGTTTTTGAACCAACTGCACTATGAATAGCAAATGCAAAATCTAATGTGGTAGATCCGACAGGCAACATTTTTACATCGCCCTTTGGTGTATAAACATATATTTCTTCTGAAAGAAAACTAGTTTTAAAATCTTGCAAAAAATCTACCGAATCTGTATCGTGATTATTCAACACTTCTCTCATTTGCTGAAACCACTTTTCAAAACGGCTTTCATCTTTATAGTTTTCGGGGCTTCCCTCTTTGTATTTCCAATGAGCGGCTAATCCTTTTTCAGCAATGTCATTCATGCGTTTTGTACGAATTTGTACTTCAACCCATCTTCCTTGCGATCCCATTACCGTGGTATGCAAGGCCTCGTAACCATTACTTTTAGAATTGCTCAACCAATCGCGCAAGCGCTCTGGCGACGGATTGTAGGCGTCTGTGATGATTGAATATACTTTCCAGCAATCCTCTTTTTCTTTTTCGGGAGACGAGTTGAGGATAATTCTAATGGCAAACAAATCATAAACTTCTTCAAAACTTACGCCCTTATTCTTCATTTTATTCCAAATAGAATGAATGTGTTTTGGGCGACCATAAATTTCGAAATCCAATTCTGCCAATTCTAATTTTTCTTTGATGGGCTTTATAAACTCATTGATATATCTGCCCCTTTCTCGTTTGGAATCTGCTAATTTTCCAGCAATAAATTTATACGATTCGGGCTCTAAGTATTTCATAGCCAAATCTTCCATCTCTGTTTTAAAATTATACAACCCCATTCTATTGGCCAGTGGCGCATAAATAAAAATGGCTTCCGATGAAATCTTTAGTTGATTCTCCCTTTTCATGTAATCAAGGGTTCGCATATTGTGAAGACGATCGGCCAGTTTTATTAAAATTATTCTTGGATCATCTGTTAGCGTCAGAAGAATTTTTTTAAAATTCTCTGCTTGCTTCGAAGCATTCACATCAATGACATTCGAAATTTTTGTAAGCCCACTAACAATTTTTGCAATTTCGGTTCCAAATTCTCTTTGAATGTCTTCTAAAGTAAGATCAGTATCCTCTACTGTATCGTGCAGTAACGCACAAATAGTTGATCGAATACCCAAACCAATTTCTTCAACGCAAATTTTAGAAACGGCAATTGGATGAAGAATATAGGGCTCTCCACTTTTTCGTCGCATTGTTTTGTGTGCTTCAACTGCCATTTCAAATGCGTTACGAATGAGTTTCTTATCGCCGAGTTTAAGTTCTGCTTTTAGGGCACGAAGTAAGCCTCGATATTCGCGCAGGATTATTCTTTTTTCCTGTTCATCGCTCAAACTGTATTTGGGTAATTGTTCAACGGTTTCCATCGCTTACGAATTTACGAACTAATCGTCAGCTTCGTTTTTTTGAACCCTTTTATCAAACGAAAATCAAAGAAATATTTTCAAATTATTAATCTTGGTTTTGTTATTTATTTCTATAAGAAAGATTAAACAACGAATACGATACTTTTTATAAAATACCCTACATTTGCACCCCAATTTTGCGGGTGTGGTGAAATTGGTAGACATACCAGACTTAGGATCTGGCGCCGCAAGGCATGGGGGTTCGAGTCCCTCCACCCGCACAGATTTAGAAGTAGAATTGGTTAGTAAATGCTCAAGTGAACCTTGTTCTTTCTACCAATTAAGATGATTACTCCAAATATTTTCTACACTTTAAGCATTCAAAATGGCATCAATTACAAAAGAGACAGTTGGTTTATTGCATGAAAAACTGAATTTGAAATTAGAAAAGTCAGATTATTTACCCGGCTTCGAAAAGTCATTGAAAGAATATAGTAAAAAAGCCACCATCCCGGGTTTTAGAAAAGGAATGGTGCCTACGGGTATGATCAAAAAAATGCACGGTGCTTCTATTTTTACCGATGAAATTTTGCGTACAGTCGATAAATCTTTGTCGAATTTTTTGGAAACTGAAAAATTAAACATTTTTGCTCAACCACTTCCTGTTGATTTGAATCTTAGTCAATTGGATATGAATAATCCCACTGATTATAATTTCTATTTCGAAATAGGAATGAAAGGTGATGTTGTACTTCCCAACTTTGCTAAAGGAAATTTTACACGCTATAAAATAACCGTTACCGATGTGATGATTGATGAAGAAATGGCTCGCTTGCAAAATCGTTATGGCACCATGTCGGAACCCGAAACAGTTACTTCAGAAGAAAACGTACTGAATGTAACTTTTATTGAAACTGACGAAACTGGTACTGAAATTGAAGGCGGAATTCGTAAAGAAAACTCTTTGTTGGTAAAATATTTTGTTGCCGATTTTCGCAACAAATGGATGGGAAGAAAAAAAGATGACAGCGAAACGATTCAATTAAAAACTGCTTTTGACGAAAAAGAAAGAGAATGGATTATCGGAGATTTGGGATTGAATAAAGAAGATAGCACGGCTGCTGATAAATATTTTAAAGTAGTTATTGCCAAGTTGGGATTGCTGTTAAAAAAAGAATTGAACGAAGAGTTCTTTAAACAACTTTATCCCGAATTGGATGTTTTAACTGAAACTGATTTCAGAAATAAAACAAAAGAGAATATCCAATTGCAATGGGATAATCAGTCCACTAGCCAATTACAACATACAGCCTATCACGAATTACTGGATAAAACTCAAATTGAATTTCCGGAAATTTTTCTCAAGAAATGGCTGAAATCACAAAATGAAAATTCCGAAAAAGAGAAAGTTGTAAAAACGGATGAAGAAATTGAAAAAGAATTCCCATCATTCCAATCACAATTAAAGTGGACCTTGATTTCCGAAAAAATCGTAAAAGAAAATAACATTCAAGTGCAACCCGAAGAGTTGCGCAATTTTGCATCTCAGCAACTCTTTAGTTACATGGGCGGCATGGGAATGATGGATGAAAATCAATCGTGGGTAAAAGATTACATTGACAAAATGATGAAAGACCGAAAATTTGTAGAAGATGCTTACCATAGAATTCAAGGTCAAAAAATTGTAGAGTGGGCGGCTACGCAAATGACTACAACTGCTGTTGCCATCAGTATGGAAGACTTTACAAAAATGCAGGAAGTACATCAACATCTGCATCATTCAGAAAAGTAAAATCATTTATTCAACTACATCTTGCGGAATAGCAAACATATCGTAGTGATGCCATTTCATTAAATCGCATTCTTCTATAAGTTGCCCTTTATAATTTGCAGTACCACCAAAATAATATATTTGGTAGTTGTACTTTTTAAGAAAATAGTAAAGTCGTTTTCTATAATTCAACTCTGAATGTTTGAAAACTTCAACACGCAGATAGGGTTTTTGTTTTTCGATTATTGTTGCCAAACTTTCCAGCACAGTACAGTCATATCCTTCCGCATCTACTTTTATATACTTGATTCGAGATATTAAGTGGCTATAATTTTCATGGAGGAATTTTTCCAAATTTTTACCTTCTACTTCCAGTGTATGAGCATGTCCGTGTTTCCATTTGCTGATTCCCTCATGATAACCACCATTGCAAAAACCCGAATCAGAATATTCAAAATTCATTGTACAATCTTCTGGCGTTGCTGCAAAAGGCAATGGAATAATATTTCCTTTTTCTCTGATTAATTCTGCATTTTTTTCCAACACCTTAAAAATATGTTTGTTGGGTTCCAAGGCCAATACTGCTCCCGAACCTCCTGTAACTATCGCCATCGGAATAGCGGTGTCGCCCGTATAAGCACCAATATCAATAGCCACATCACCCGGTTTTAGAAATTTTTTAATTGACTCAATTTCATCGGGAAAAACCAGCATTTTCCCTGCCATAGGATGAAGCCATTGTGCTAATTGAAAATTACCTTCAGTTGGTAAATTAACGGAGACTAGTTCAAATCCATATTCTTTTATTTTTGCTTTAAATCCCACCAAAGAAAGAAAATCAATTACTCTCATTATTTTTTAAAATTGAAATTTATTGCAACAAACTTACTATTTCTAATCCTACAATTTGAACTTGCTTTTATGTCGCTCTGACAGTAATTTTTGTTGATTAAGTATTTGGACGGATATTTGATGAACTTTACTATCAAACATCTATTTATGAGCTTTAATTCAGAATTCGAGAAATATGCGGTAAAGCATCGTGGTATTTCCAGTAATACATTACACAGCTACGGCAATCATTTGGTAACTGCACTTACACCCAATATTATCGAAGAACGCCCCATGAATGTTGCAGTAATGGATGTATATAGCCGATTGATGATGGATAGGATAATTTTTCTGGGATATCCCATCAACGACGAAGTTGCCAATATTGTAACCGCACAATTACTTTTTTTGGATTCATCCGATAGAACTCGTGACATAAATATGTACATCAATAGTCCTGGCGGAAGCGTTTATAGTGGACTTGGATTGTACGATACCATGCAATATGTTTCGCCCGATGTAGCTACTATTTGCATTGGTGTTGCCGCCTCCATGGCTTCGGTATTATTGGCTGCCGGAACTCACGGAAAAAGAGCAGCTCTAAAACATTCACGCGTAATGATGCATCAACCTAGTGGATCTATTGGCGGACAAGCCAGCGATATTGAGATTACTGTAAACGAAATAAAAAAATTAAAAAAAGAATTGTACGAAGTCATAAGTATTCATTCTGGCAAAGAAGCAAAACAGATTGAGAAAGATTTTGATCGCGATCATTGGATGACTGCAATTGAAGCAAAAGAATACGGACTAATTGATGAAGTACTGGTTACAAATCCAAAAAAACAAAAGAAAGATTAATACCATTGAAATAAATTTTTGAATATGACGAACAAATATTATTTACAAACCCCTCGACAAGACGATGAAGAAAAGGAAAGAGATGATAAACGAGATGACTTGCAAATGCTAAACAAACGCCTTGAAAAATACTTTTTTGAAAAGAGAACTGTCCATCTTTGGGGACCCGTTGACGATAAAAGTGCAAAAGAAATTGTTTCAAAGTTTCATTTGTTGGATGCCGACAAACCCGGAGAAGAAATAAAATTTTATATTAATAGTCCTGGAGGCGTAGTAACCAGCGGAATGGTTATTTACGATACGATGCATTTAATCAAAAGTCCGATTAGTACAATTTGTATGGGACTTGCAGCTTCTATGGGAAGTATTTTACTGAGTGGTGGCGTAAAAGGAAAACGATTTATTTACCCTCACGGAGAAGTAATGATTCATCAACCATCGTTGGGTGGATATTTTCAAGGTGTAAGTACAGATTTGGAAATACAAGCTATTCAAACAAAAAAAGTAAAAGAGATTGGCGCTCAAATTCTTGCACAAAATTGCGGTAAAACGGTAGAGCAAATTCATAAAGATTTTGACAGAGATTACTGGATGGATGCAAAAGAAGCTATTGAATACGGAATTGTAGATGGGATTCTGAAAAAATTATAACGTTTTCATAACTAATTCGTTATTCCCTTTGTCATCGTCAACATTGTAAAATACCTTACAATTTTCTAACTTCGTGCCAACGCAGCATACTTGAAACTGCTGTTGCTTGTAAAAAATGACTAAGAATCAAATGCATTGTTCTTTTTGTGGACGTACTCGCGATGAGGTAAAAATTCTCATTGCAGGGCAGGATGTCCATATATGTGAAAACTGTGTTGAGCATGCTCGAGAAATTATTGAACAAGAAGTAACTTCGAAAGATCCAAAAGTTGCTCAAACTTTTAAACTAACTGTTCGTAAACCTGTTGAAATTAAAAAATTTCTAGACGAATATGTTATTGGACAAACGGATGCTAAAAAAGTTCTAGCTGTTGCTGTTTACAATCACTATAAAAGATTGCAACAAAAAACAATATCAAAGGCTGAGCAAGATGTTGAAATTGAAAAAAGTAATGTAATTATGGTTGGCGAAACAGGAACTGGAAAAACTCTGTTAGCCAAAACTATTGCTCGAATTTTAAATGTTCCTTTTGCGATTGTTGACGCTACCGTATTTACCGAAGCAGGTTATGTAGGTGAAGATGTTGAAAGTATTTTATCACGATTATTACAAGTTTGCAACTACGATGTGGCTGCTGCAGAAAAAGGTATTGTTTATATTGATGAAATAGATAAAATTGCCAGAAAAAGTGACAACCCCTCGCTTACTCGTGATGTAGGTGGAGAAGGTGTTCAGCAAGGTTTATTGAAATTATTGGAGGGCACGGATGTGTTGGTTTCACCACAAGGAGGACGCAAACACCCAGAACAAAAGCTCATTAAATTAAATACACAAAATATTTTATTTATCTGTGGCGGTGCTTTTAATGGCGTTGCTAAAGTAATTGCTCGAAGATTACAAACCAATACAATTGGCTTCAATGTTGATAAAGAAAACCAAGAAGCAATTAAGAAAAATTTATTGAGTTATGTAAACGCATCCGACTTAAAAACATTTGGACTCATTCCTGAATTGCTGGGGAGGCTACCCATTGTTACTCATCTCGATCCTTTAGATGTAGAAACACTTCATTCTATTCTTACCGAACCAAAAAATGCGCTGATAAAACAATATAAAAAATTATTTGAATTGGAAGGCATTGATTTAATTATTCAACCGGAGGTGCTCGATTTTATGGTAGAAAAAGCGCTTGAATATAAATTAGGCGCAAGAGGATTACGAAGTATTTGCGAAAGTATTTTTACGGATGCTATGTTTGAACTACCAGGAACCAACCAAAAAACTTTTGAGTTGGATTTGGATTATACAAAAAGAAAATTCGAAACCAGTAAAATAAATCTGCTGAAAGTAGCTTAATAAAATAATTCATCGTTTTCAACTTAATTATCAATTTAAATGAAAGAACTTATCAATCGCCTTATGGCACTTGGGATTACTGAAGAGCAAGCAATTAGCTCTATTACCATTATTAAAGATTTTGCTAAAGAAAAAATGCCCCTTTTTTCTGGTGCTATTGAAAAAATGTTTGGAAAGTACAACACTAAAGAAGAAGCTGATTTTATTGATTAATCTTTCAATAAAAAAAACCTCGATTTTTATTCGAGGTTTAAATTGATATTTTACTTAGAATTTATTAGCTGCATCCTCCCTGATTACCACAATTGGAGCACTTGTAACATGTTCCGCTACGCATCATAATATGCCCACAAACATTACAAGCAGGCGCATCCATTTGCATTTGCTTTGCAGCAGCACTTAATGCATGCAAAACAGAGGTATCTGTTGTAACAGCAGTAACTTTTTGAACCTTTTGTGGTTGCGTTGCATTATTTCCCAAAATTCTTATACTAGAAAGTTCAGGAGATTTTTCATACTCTAAGTTCGTTGGAATTTCATCCCATTCATCTTTACCGGTATTCAACACTTCGGGTTTATCAAGTACATGAACCAAATCATTTCTGCCAAGATATTCATAACCCAAGGCTCTAAACACTAAGTCAACAATTGAAGTAGTAGATTTAATATTCGGGTGATCAACAAAACCGGCAGGATCAAATTTTGTAAATACAAATTTTTCTACAAACTCTTCCAAAGGAACACCGTACTGCATACCGATGGAAATAGCAATGGCAAAGCAATTGAGCATGCTACGCATTGTTGCACCTTCTTTTGCCATGTCAATAAATATTTCTCCTAAAGTACCGTCGTTATATTCACCAGTGCGAATAAAAATGGCTTGTCCATTTATTTTTGCTTTTTGCGTAAATCCACGACGTTTTGCTGGCAGAGCTCTTCGCTCCACAATGGTTGCTAATTTTCTTTTCAACTTAGTATCGGGAGAATTCTGAACTCTTTTCTGTACTTCATCAAGCAACTCTTCAATCGTTAATCCGCCCAGATTTACAATATTTGATTCTTGAGAAATTTCCTTGTTACTTTTTTCTGATGCATTTTCAGCCGAACTTGTTTTTTGTTTTTTATCAGATTTAGTGCTGAGTGGTTGAGAAAGTTTTGAGCCATCGCGATATAAAGCATTTGCTTTTAAACCTAATTTCCAACTTAATAAATAAGCATCGGCAATTTCTTCAACAGTTGCTTCATTCGGTAGATTAATAGTTTTAGAAATTGCACCGCTTATAAAGGGTTGCGTGGCACCCATCATTCGAATATGTCCATTGGCATGGATAAAACGTTTTCCGTTTTTACCACATTTATTGGCGCAATCAAAAACTTGCAAATGTTCCTCTTTCAAATGAGGTGCTCCTTCAATCATTCCCATTCCGCATACATAATCATTAGCAGTATCTATTTCTTCGTCTGTAAATCCTAAAGCCTCCAATAAACTCCACTCGAAATTGTTGTATTGTTCAGGAGTAAAGCCCAGTCGAAGTAAACACTCTTCACCCAAAGTGAATTTATTAAAAACAAAACTAATTTCAAATGCTGTTACGGCTGCTGAATCCAATCGCTTAATTTCGTCAGCAATAAATCCTTTCTCGCTTAGTGTTTGATGATTAATAAAAGGTGCTCCTGAAAATGATGCAGCTCCAACTGCATACTTTATAATTGTATCTGCTTCTTTTTCTGTATATCCCAAATTTTTTAAAGCCGTTGGTACAGATTGATTAATGATTCGGAAATAACCACCGCCTGAAAGTTTTTTAAACTTCACTAATGCAAAATCAGGTTCTACTCCCGTAGTGTCGCAATCCATTACCAAGCCAATAGTTCCGGTTGGTGCAATAACGGTTGCCTGTGCATTTCTATAACCAAATTTTTCGCCAAACGCTACTGCATCATCCCAAGCTTTACAAGCTGCTTTCAATAAATAATCGGGGCAATGCTTGACTTTTAAACCTTGTGGCTTTAAACTCAAATCTTCGTATTCGTCAGCATCATAAGCTGCCAACCGATGATTGTGCATTACACGCATCATATCATCTTTATTTTCCTTGAAACTTGGAAAAGTTCCCAAACTACCCGCAAGCTCAGCAGATGTTTTATAGGAGATTCCAGTCATTATTGCTGTAATTGCTCCTGCAATGGCTCTTGCTTCTTCACTGTCATAAGCAATACCGCTTACCATTAACATGGTACCTAAATTAGCATATCCTAAACCTAAGGTTCTATAATCATAACTCAGTTGAGCAACTTCTTTGCTTGGAAATTGTGCCATTAAAACAGATATTTCCAATACTACTGTCCATAAGCGGCAATTATATTCGTACCCTTCAATATCTAATAAATTACTTTTAGCATCATAAAATTTCATCAAATTGGCTGACGCCAAGTTGCAAGCCGTATTATCCAAAAACATGTATTCGCTACAAGGATTGGAAGCATTTATACGACCACCTTGGGGGCATGTATGCCATTCGTTGATGGTTGTGTCGTATTGAGTACCAGGATCTGCACAACGCCAAGCAGCATAAGCAATTTGATTCCAAAGTTCACGAGCGGGAACTTTTTTCATTCCTCTTCCATCCATCCTGCCTTTTAGTTCCCAATCGCCATTTTCTTCCAAGACAGAAAAGAATTCGTTGGGTATGCGAACTGAGTTATTTGAATTTTGTCCGCTTACTGTTCTGTAAGCTTCACCTTCATAATTACTGTCATAGCCTGCAGCAATTAGCGCTCCAACTTTTTTCTCTTCTTCCACTTTCCAGTTTATGAATTCTACAATTTCCGGATGATCCAAATCAAGACAAACCATTTTAGCAGCACGCCGTGTAGTGCCTCCACTCTTAATTGCGCCTGCAGCACGATCGCCAATTTTTAAAAAACTCATTAGGCCTGAAGAGTTTCCTCCACCGCTTAGTTTTTCTCCTGCGCCTCGTAAATGAGAAAAGTTTGTTCCTACACCAGAACCATATTTAAATATCCTTGCTTCTCGAACCCATAAATCCATGATGCCGCCTTCATTAACCAAGTCATCTTTTACACTTAAAATAAAACAAGCGTGTGGCTGAGGACGTTCGTAAGCAGAGGTAGATTTTTTCAATTGACCATCTACTGCGTCCACATAATAATGTCCTTGTGGTTTTCCTTTTATACCATAGCTTTCGTATAAACCGGTATTAAACCACTGAGGACTATTGGGAACACACATTTGGTTTAAAATAGAATACACCAGTTCCTCATAAAAAACCTGTCCGTCTTTTTTGGAGGCAAAATAGTTATGCTTTTCGCCCCATACAAGCCAACAATTAGCCATACGATGTGCCACTTGTTTGGCCGAGGTTTCTCTTCCTAAACTTCCATCAGGTTGAGGAACTCCTGCTTTTCGAAAATATTTTTGTGCAAGAATATCAGTTGCAATTTGACTCCATTGTTTTGGAACTTCTACATTGTTCATTTCAAAAACAATTTCTCCAGATGGATTACGAATTACAGAAGTACGATAATCATATTCAAACATTTCGAAAACAGAAATTTCTTCTTTTGTATACTGTCGATGAAATTGTAATCCGCTTTTTGCAGTTTTGTTTTTATTAGTAGCCATAAAAAAAATTAGTAGTAGGTTAGTTGATTCGAATTTTCCTTTCTATAAAAAGGACTATGACGAAACTATTTTTTAGTTACTGTAATTCAATCAAACAATTATCAACATTCTGTGGAAAAGAGACATTACAAAGGCCGAATGCACTACCAAAGGCACTTTTATATTTTTGAAAAAAGAAAAAATAATTATTTCAAAAATAATTTTGGAAATTCAAGTTGAGACTCCTAAACAAATAGTCCCAATAAGAATGAAAAGACAGAACACTACACGAATCAACTTCTTTGTATTAAAAATTATGAAAAGCCTTGCTAGTCTTATATTGCAGTCTGACACTGTAATAAAACCCCTTCCCTGTTTGAGTTTTAAAGGAAGGACATTTCTATAATTTTTAAAGTCTATTACTATATAAAAAAAATGAACTAGCTGAAACCCAATTACTGCTTAAAGTCGATTTTAATTGATTGTACTAATAATTTGAAGAATTAAGATAGAAAAAAATTGCATTTTTGTATATAAATAGAAGTACTACAAATGAAGCAAACTGTTTATTCTTTATTGCAACAGAAAAAAAAAGTTGGTAAAAAATCTTTTGCAGTACTGATTGATCACGATAAAATAACAAGTTCTCAATTGCATAAATTAATTGAACTTGCAGTATCTTCTTCGGTAGATTATTTTTTTGTCGGTGGCAGTCTTGTCATCAATAATCAATTAGAAAAAGTAGTAGCTCAAATAAAAACCAACTGCTCAATTCCTGTTATTTTATTTCCAGGTAATCCCTCTCAAATTACTAATCAAGCCGATGCACTTTTATACCTTTCTCTTATTTCTGGTAGAAATCCTGAGTTATTGATAGGACAGCACGTCATTTCGGCTCCTTTAGTAAAGCAAAGCGGTTTGGAAATTATGCCTACTGGTTATATGGTAATTGATGGAGGGGCGCCAACCACCGTATCTTATATCAGTAATGCAGCACCAATTCCAACTGATAAAAATGATATTGCAATCTGTACAGCTTTAGCAGGTGAATTGTTGGGCATGAAATTGATTTTTATGGATGCGGGCAGTGGAGCAAAAATTTCTATCTCTGAAAGTATGATTGAAGCGGTTGCATCAAATATTACTGTCCCTTTAATTATTGGAGGAGGAATTACTGAGCCAGAAAAAGCTTTTCTTAATTGTAAAGCTGGTGCGGATGTAATTGTTGTGGGTAATGCAATTGAAAAAGACAGCTCCTTAATTACAGAAATAGCCGCCGCCGTTCATAGTACTACCATTAAAATCAGTTGATTTATTATAAACTCATTTTTTCTTTGAATTTTACCGTTTGCCTTCTGCTCACTTCAATTTTTTCTCCACCTTTCAATTCAAGTAAAAGCCCACCGTTAAAATAAGTTTCAATTTTTTCAATCATTCTAAGATTGACAATATGCTTTCGGTTGGCACGGAAAAACATTTTATCATCCAATCTCTCTTCCAAGGAATTTAGCGATTTTAATACGAGTGGTTTATTGCTGCCAAAAAACACTTTGGCATAATTACCAACACTTTCAAAAAGTCGAATTTCATTTAGATTTACAAACCAGCACCGTTCTCCATCTTTTACAAAAACTTGGTCGTACTCGGATAGTGATTTGTTATTAGTAACATCTGTAGATAGTTTGTTTTCTTTCTTTTCTAAATTATGCAGCTTTTGAATGGCATCAGCCAGTCGTAAAGGCTCAATGGGTTTTAATAAATAGTCCAAGGCATTTACTTCAAAAGCCTTTAGAGCATATTCATCATACGCAGTGGTAAAAATCACATAGGGAACTAAATCCATTTCACTCAATAAATCAAAGCCAGATTTACCGGGCATTTGAATATCTAAAAAAATAAGATCGGGTTGTAGTTTATCAATTTTAGTAATAGCCTCATCCACATTGGTGGCTTCATCAACAATTTCAATTTCAGGAAACTGTTGCAACAATCTCTTAAGTTCTGTTCTTGCTAATCTTTCGTCGTCAATAATGATTGCTCTCATAATAATTAGTTTAACATTCAACAAACTACACTGGCAACAATATTTTTGCTTCTACTGTTTCTGCATTTAGTTGCTTAATAGTAAAATGAGCTTTGTCTCCATATAAAAGTCGAAGCCGTGCAATTGTGCTGGGAATTCCAAAAGTTTTGCCCTCTTCTGTTTCTGTTTGTATTAGTTCAATAAGTTGACCTGTATTTTGAACAGCCAACACATGATAATTGTCAATTATTTTTGAACTAATTTTTACTTCGCCTCCACTAATACTCTTACTGATACCGTGTTTAATGGCATTTTCAACTAAAATCTGTACCATCATTGGAGGTACCATTTTGGTTGTAGTTGCAGTTTCAACTTCATAAATAACTTGTAGCCGATCTTCGAAACGCATTTTTTCCAGTGCCAAATAATCTTTAACAATATGTAATTCTTTTTCGAACGAAACGGTTTCTATTTTTTCTGTATGCAAACTACTTCTTAAAATATTACTCAATTCTGTAATTGCATTTCGTGCACGCGATGGATCTTCATCTATTAATGCTCTAATGCTGTTCATGGAATTGAAAATAAAGTGAGGATTAATATGGGCTTTTATCGTTTGTAATTCCAACTCTTTTACTAATGACTCCAATTGCAGTGTATCTAATTGTTGCTTTTGGCTTTTGGAAACAAAATGGTACGAAAAATAAATTAAGTTCCAAATTAAAAAATATAAAAAGAAATAAAAGGACCCACTTAAAGTCAAAAGGAGAAAGTCATCTTTGAAAGCTTTCTCTGTTTTAGTTAAAATATCAAATTTACTTATCAATAAATTATGGAATACAGAAGTAGCAATGGCAATGATTACTGTAATAAATAATAATTGCAGTAATTGAAGTTTTAGACTTTTTTGCAAAACTTTAAATGTTTTTAAAATAAAACGCATAAAGTGTGTAAACAAAATACCAAGAAGAATAAAAAAGGTTAGCCTTCCAAAAATTACATTTCTATCGTGTATTGTATCTAATCGATCAAACGAGTACGCAAAAAAAATGTTAATCAACGTAACCGAGCCCCATCCACCCAATTGAAAAAACCAATATCTTGTTTTGTGTTTCATATAACTGTCCTATAGTTGCAAATTTAAAGGGTTTCGCTCCTGAATGACATTTGTTTTGATTAGTGGCTATTACAGTTGGTAAAAGGAAAATTAACGCCAAATCAGTATTTTATGATTCTTTATTGAAAGCATATTATTAGGACTTATAAAACATATTTAAGCCTTAATTTTACACCGAAATATTTTTTATGCAAATAACCCCGGGGCCACTTTTACAAAATATCAACACTCCGGATGATTTAAAAAAATTATCGCCAGAGAAACTGCATCAAGTTTGTGATGAATTACGTCAATTTATAATTGATGTTGTAAGTGTTCATGGTGGACATTTTGGTGCTAGTTTGGGAGTTGTAGAACTTACCGTGGCGCTCCATTATATTTATAACACACCTTATGACCAATTGGTTTGGGATGTAGGCCATCAAGCATACGGGCATAAAATACTTACAGGCAGACGAGATAATTTTACAACCAACAGAAAATATAAAGGGATTAGCGGCTTTCCCAAAAGAGATGAAAGTAACTACGATGCATTTGGTGTAGGGCACTCCTCTACTTCTATTTCGGCTGCATTGGGAATGGCGATGGCTTCAAAATATAACGGCGAGAAAGACAGAAAATCAGTAGCAATAATTGGCGACGGCTCTCTTACTGCGGGTTTAGCTTTTGAAGCTATGAATCATGCAGGTGTTGCAGATACCGATATACTGATTATTCTCAACGACAATTGCATGAGCATTGACCCCAACGTGGGTGCATTAAAAGAATATTTAACCGATATTTCAACGTCTCCAACTTACAATATTCTGAAAGATGATGTTTGGAACTTATTAGGAAAATTACCTATTGGAAAAAATTTCTCTCGGTCAATGGTGCACAAGTTAAGAGAGGGAATTAAAGGAATGATTAGTAATCAGTCCAATTTATTTGAAGCTCTCAAACTGCGCTATTTTGGCCCAATTGATGGACACAATATTACCAAGTTGGTGGATGCATTAAAAGACTTACGCCAAATTCCTGGTCCAAAGCTTTTACATATAGTTACCACCAAAGGGAAAGGTCATGCCTTAGCAGAAAAAGATCAAACCAAATGGCACGCACCAGGTTTGTTCGATAAAATAACTGGTGAAATTCATAAAAAGAAGTTCGACCTTCCGCAGCCACCAAAATATCAAGATGTATTTGGACACACAATAGTTGAGCTTGCAGAAAAAAACGATAAAATTATTGGCATTACTCCTGCCATGCCAAGTGGTTCTTCTTTAAAATATATGATGGAAAAAATGCCGCATCGAGCCTTCGACGTTGGTATTTGTGAACAACATGCTGTAACACTCAGTGCAGGAATGGCAACACAAGGAATGAAAGTTTTTTGCAATATTTATTCTTCATTCATGCAACGTGCGTACGATCAAGTGGTTCACGATGTTGCTATTCAAAATTTACCTGTTGTATTTTGTTTAGACAGAGCTGGATTGGTTGGAGACGATGGGCCCACACATCATGGCTGTTACGATATTGCTTATATGCGATGTATCCCCAATATGATTGTAAGTGCTCCCATGAATGAAATTGAACTTCGTAACTTAATGTATACCTCGCAACTAGCTACTTCAAAAAATCCATTCGTAATTAGATACCCGAGAGGCGAAGGTGTAACACCCGATTGGAAAACTCCATTCAAAGAAATAGAAATTGGCAAAGGAAGAAAACTAAAAGACGGGCAAGATATTGCCATACTTTCATACGGACATCCCGGAAATTTTGCAGCAGCTGCCATTCGTGAATTAAAAAATGATGGATTGAATCCGGCTCATTATGATCTCCGTTTTGTAAAACCTATCGATAAAGAAATGTTGTTTGAAGTTTTTAGCAACTTTGAAAAAATAATTACAGTAGAGGATGGAACCGTTGTTGGTGGGTTTGGTAGTGCCGTACTTGAATTTATGAATGCTAATAACTTCAAATCAACTGTAAAAATTTTGGGTATTCCAGATCAAATAATTGAACACGGTACACTTAAAGAACTTCATCAAGAATGCGGCTACAACACGCAAGCTATTATTGACTCAGTTAGAGAAATGATGAAGGATAAAATAAAAGTTAGCACGTATAATCTCGATTAATACATGATATAATTTCTGCCTTTCTTTAATGTGTTTTTTTCCTATTTTACAGCCCAAACTGAATGCTTATGGATCCGAATGCTTTTCACTATGCAGTTGAAGTGTTGAGTGCAGATTGGTGGATGATAAATTTTGCTTGGATTACCGCCCTTTGTTTTTTGTTGTATTATACTAAAAATAAGTCGGAGGACTTTAGAAATAAAGTTGGAAAATATATTGGTACAATTATGCTGTTGAATTTTGTTGCAGGACAGCTTAATATGATTGGTAGCAATTCTTGGAATATTTCAACTTCCCTGCCGCTACAGCTTTGTTCGCTTTCTGTATTTCTATCAATTTATTTAATGTTTTCTAAAAGTCAATGGGTGTATGAAATATTACTTTGTTGGAGTGCAGGTGCTATTCATTCATTTATAACTCCAGAACTCACAACTGGCAGATCTGTTTTTAAACTAATAGATTACACAATTTCTCATGGCGGAATATTGATTGCAGGAATTTATGCAACTACGCGTTTAAGCTATTCCCCTCGGGCATGGTCGTGGTTGAAAATACTTGCAATTACGCAACTCACTTTGCCAACCGTTGGCGTATTAAACTTTCTGATTGACTCTAATTATATGTATTTAAGACATAGGCCTCTTGCAAACAATCCATTTCTAATTGGAGAATGGCCCTACTATCTCATTGGCTTACAGGCAGCGGCACTACTGCACTTTTTCCTAATCATTAAGTTGCATCAATGGTTAGCTAAAAAAAACAGCTGTTATAATTAATACTGCTGTTGCGTAATCAATACTATTTAATAGGATTTAAACTTATACCAAAGAAGCTTGCATTGTAATATTTGTATTCAGCAATTTACTGATAGGGCAATTGGCTTTCGCTTCATCGGCACTTGCTGAAAATAGTTCAGCTGATATTCCAGGAACACTAGCAGTAACCGCTAAATGACTTTCTGTAATAGTTCCACTTTCAAGTGTTATGGTACATTCTGTATTGATACTTTCAGCAGTAAAACCTGCAGCACCTAATACAAAACTCAACTTCATAGAAAAGCAACCTGCGTGAGCAGCGGCCACTAATTCTTCAGGATTTGTGTACGAACCATCTTCGAACCTACTTTTGAAATCGTATGCCGTATTTTGTAATACACCCGACTGTGTAGCTAAAATTCCAGCACCTTCTTTTCCGGTTCCATTCCAAATTGCTGTTGCAGTTCTTTTCATAATATTAATTTATTGTGGTTGATTTTGTTCTGATAATTCTGCTAATCTATTTTCCGATTCGTTGTACTCAATAATAAAATTATTTTTCCCCTCTCCCATAACTATTTTCAAAAACTTTTCTTGAATTAATTCTAAAAGAGAAAGAAATATGAATATGGCATGTACACGATTTTCACAAGTACTGAATATTATTTCGAAAGAAATATTTTTTTCTCGCTCCGCCATCGCCACCATTTTATTACGACTTTCCTCCATGGTATATTCATACTTAACAACTGTGTGAGCTGGTCGATTTTTTTTATCTTGATAACGAAGCATTACTTTTTCAAATGCACGCATTAATCGAAAAAGTGTTATGGTTTGTAGTTCCGTTCCTTCCGCTGCTTGCTCACCAATACTTATTAGCTCACTTTGTAAACTTCCTCGCTTAATCATTAACATTCTTGCAGCTTCCATTTCCGCCATTTTTGCAGAAGCTTCCTTGAACCTTTTGTACTCCAAAATTTTGCTGATCAACTCTTGCCGTGGATCAATTTCATTTCCTTGCGCATCAATTTCTTTTCGTGGTAAAAGCATTTTTGCTTTTATACGCATTAGCGTAGCAATAAAAAGAATAAACTCACTGGAAAGCTCAATATTCAAAGATTCCTGTGCTTGCACATATTCCAAAAAATCGTTTGTAATTCTGGTAATGGGGATATTATAAATATCCAATTCATCTCTTTCAATAAAAAAAAGAAGGAGATCAAAAGGGCCTTCAAATTGTGGCAATTTTATTTGATAGGAAATAGTATTCAAGTAATTTATTTAAGGAATAAAAAAAAATCCCGCCACAAAGTAACGGGACTTACAACCTTTTAAAAAATATTATTTATCTAAATTTTGCAACTAATCCAACACCCAACTGACTACGCATTTGAGTAGCTGCCTTATTTTTTAGAGGACCAAACATTTTAACATCATCGTCATAAATTAAATCGAAAGTATAACTTGCTGACAAACATTTATTGACTTTAAATTCAAAATTATTATTCCAAAAAACATCGATGTTTTGAGGATCATCAACATAATTTGAGAAAACATCCAAGCGTGTTCTGTAGCCAACATTTTTGGCAATATTCTTTGACAATTTAGTAGAAACCAAAGCACCAAATTCAAATCGAACTTTTCTTTCAGGATCTACATTATAAAACCAAGAAAGTGGAACTTCAGAAGTTCCATCAGGTTTTACACCACCTTGATATTGGAAACTATATGGTTCGTTTGTGAAAACAATCATACGAGAAGCAACCGGAGAAATAAACATGCTAAAGCATTTGGGTCTTAATTCAATACCAGGAGCCAAGGTTAAATATCCCGGAGCCATTAAACCAGAAATTCTATTTTTCCCTGTTGCAGTATAGTCGTACCCATTATGAAATTGAGAACGCATATTGAACCAACCTCCAACACCAATTACATTATTTTTAGAAACACTATGGCGAAACAAAGAAGTAAAATCAATTTTATCATCAATTTTTCTAAGCCCAACTTTACTAATGTTTAATACTCCGTAAGCAAGATCGAAATTGTTCTCCCAAATATTTTTTCTCCAAGTTCTGTTAGCCTGAAAATTCAAAGTAACATCACCCATTAAAGAAAATCGCTGAGATCCCGCAGCCCAATTGCGACTGCCACCTTGCCCAACTATAAAATTAAATTCTCCCTTTTTTGACCATCCACTCTTACTTACGCATTCTTTATCAGCTTTGCAACAAGCAGCTCCCTCGTTTTTTTTGCAACACTCTTTTTCTTGCTGAGCAACCAAAGAGAATGAAATAGTTAATGCTAAAAATGTAAAGATGAGTTTTCTCATACCTGTTAGTTAAGTTTAATAAAATCAATTACCGCTTTTGACGGTGGAATCAAAGATAATAGTTTAATTCTTATTTCAAACACATTTTCTGATAGAAAAATTTAAAGCTAAGATGCCCTGAACACTAAATTGAAAACAGAGAAAGCTAAAACAGATAAAATCGAAATTGATGAACCCCTTTTTTGAGAATTCTTAACCGATAAAAACTAATTATTGTCGTTCCGTTTTCTGACCTTTGCGCCCTATGAAAAAAGATAGTCATATTAGTTGGGGCATATTTATTCTACTTTGTATTATTTGGGGCAGTTCCTTTAAATTAATGAAAGATAGTAGTGTTGGGCTTTCGGCAGCTCAAATTGCCGCTTTAAGAATTTTTTCTGCCGCATTTGTTTTTGTCCCTTTTGGAATTATGTATTTTAAGAAAATACCAAAAAATAAATTAGGAGTGGTGATTTTGAGTGCTGTTTTTGGAAATCTAATCCCCGCCTTTTTATTTGCTGCCGCGATGATAAAACTCGATGGATCGCTAGGGGGCATCTTAAACTCCTTGACGCCGATTTCCGTTATTGTAGTAGGAATATTATTGTTTAAAACCAAAGTACAAACCGAGAAAATAACTGGTGTTTTAATTGGCTTCCTTGGTTTGCTTTTACTTATTTTATTGCCTTCTTTTACTGGCGAAAAAGATATAAGCTTTGAAAATCTTAGTTATTCTCTTCTCATCTTATTGGCTACTCTTTTGTACGGCATTAATGTAAACATGGTTGGCAAATTCTTAAAAGGTGTTCACCCCATTCACGCAGCTACCGTTTCGCTTTCTTTTATGATTATTCCTACAGCATTAATTCTGTGGCAACAAGATTTTTTGTCGCTCAATTTTAGCGATTCACTTATTCAAAAGTCTATTAGCTACACTGTTTTATTGGGAGTTTTGGGAAGCGCCATTGCAACTGCCTTATTTTATATGCTAGTAAAAAGAGCTGGAGTTTTATTTGCTTCTCTTGTAACTTATGGAATCCCATTTATAGCACTGTTACTGGGTTATATAGACGGAGAAAAAATTAGCGCCATTAAAATTGGATGCCTTGGAATTATTTTGTTTGGTGTTTACCTTGCAAACAAGCAGGAGTCTAAAACAATCGAACAGTAAATGTTGTTTAAAAAGGTTGAAACTTTTCAACTAAACAGACATTATTTCTTTCTCTTTTGTCACTAAATGTTTTTCAATTGCGGCTATGAATTTATCGGTACTAATTTGAACAAGTGCTTCAGCGTCTTTTGTTGCATCTTCGCTCAAACCATTCTTTTGTAACTTTTTTATATTTTCAATTGCATCTCTTCGTATAGTTCGAATTGAAATCTTTGAGTGTTCTCCTTCTGCAAAGCATTTTTTTACAAGCTCTTTTCGTCTTTCTTCTGTTAATGGAGGAAGAAATAATCGAATGATTGTTCCGTCATTTTGAGGATTGATGCCAATATTTGCAGCACTAATTGCACGTTCAATAGGTTGCAACATATTTTTTTCCCAAGGTTGAATGGACAAGGTTCGGGCATCTACAACACTAATATTTGAAACCTGATTCAATGGCATTGCCGATCCATAATAATCTACCATAATTCCATCAACTATTTGAGGGCTTGCTTTTCCAGCACGAATTTTTACAAGCTCCGTTTCCAAATGATTGATTGATTTGTGCATAAGATCACCCGCATTGTGCAAAATAGTATTAAGTTCTTCCATATTAATAAATGAAATGTTGGAATGCCAAATTTACTGAATACAAAATTATACTGCTAAAAATGATTTGAAACCACTCAATTTAAGCGGCCTCATCTTTACTCAATTCTTGATTAATAAATTTTTCTTTCTCTTGCTTGAGAAATTCAAGAACATTTTTTGACTTCAATTGGGATACAAAATTATAGACTGTAATTCCAACTAACACTTGAATTAATAAAACAACAGTTGGAGGTAAAATCGAGTCTAAAAAAAGTGAAAGTAAAATAAATAACAACCCTCCGCCAAACAATAATAATGTTGTTTTATTTCGACTAGTTCCCTTTTCGTGTAAAATTATATGTGTTTTTATAGAAAATTTTTCTTTATTAATAGAATTACGAAACCACGACACAAGCTTATCTCCAAGTGGAATTCGTAAAACTGCAATGGCAATTATTATAGAAGATCCAACCGAAAAATTACTTGTAGTAACACTGGAAAATCCAATAAACTTCATAACTAATATTGCATTAACGATTCCCATCACTAATAGTCCAGAATTTCCGATACACAATTTGATTGATTTATAATTATAAATCAGAGTTGCAAAAAGGCCTCCCGCCATTGCCAACGCCATCATTGCAAATACCATTTCTCCATTTAAGAAAAAGAACACAGCGAAAAAGCTTGTGGAAAGAATTCCCAAAATGCTTGCAAATCCATATTTGTCATCCACAAAATCTACGAGTTGTATGATACCAATTATAGTTGCATAGCTGATTGCAATGCTTATGATTTGGGGCAAAGTTTCAATACCGAACAGTCCTTGTAAACTAGAAATTTGAAGTCCGCCACCAAAAATAAGAATGGACGAAACAATCAGTTGTCCAAGAGTTTTTTTAAAATTCGATAATCCAACTAAATCATCCATCAATCCAATAGTAAACTGAATAATAATGGCGGCTACAATAAAGCTCAAATACAAATTTTGCTTTTCGAAAATAAATAAAAGGGTAGCTAAAATAAATCCGGCAAAAATTCCCAGTCCGCCAAAAGCATTACTTAATTTTTTATTCTTATTCTTTCCTTCAACATTTATACGCTCTATTCTGGCTTCTGAAAGTTTAGTAATAGTGGGAAGACAAATGAACGTAATAATGAATGAGAGGATAAGGGGGAAGATTAAATAAATCATAGCGAATGGTTTGGTTTTTGAGAAACATGATTTTTATTTTCTGTACTCTGGTTTGATTAAAAAAAGGACAACTTCATTTTTTTAAAAAAATATTTGCACTTTTGCAAAAATCAAATTATCCTTCTGATTGTTAAACTTACTTATAGTTTAACTAATAAACAAGATATTATGCCAGAATTAAAAAAAATAGCATCGCAAATAAGAAGAGATATTTTAAGAATGGTTCATGGAGTTAACTCGGGTCATCCGGGAGGATCTTTGGGTTGCGCAGACTACTTTACTGCTTTGTATTTTAACGCTATGAAGCACAATCCAGCATTTACAATGGATGGAACAAACGAGGATATTTTTGTACTTTCCAATGGACATATCTCTCCTGTATTTTATAGTACACTTGCTCGCTCTGGTTATTTTGATATAAAAGAACTAAGCAGTTTCAGAAAAATCAATTCTCGTTTACAAGGCCATCCTGCTACTCACGAGCATTTGCCCGGCGTTAGAATTGCTTCTGGATCTTTGGGGCAAGGTATGAGTGTTGCTATTGGTGCTGCTTTAACCAAAAAATTAAATAAAGAAACAAACATTGTTTACTCGCTTCATGGAGATGGAGAATTGAACGAAGGTCAAATTTGGGAAGCCATAATGTTTGCGGCTCATCATAAAGTTGACAATTTAATTGCTACAATTGACTGGAACAACCAACAAATTGATGGACCTACTGAAAAAGTAATGGGACTTGGAAATATTCGCCAAAAATTTGATGCTTTCGGATGGAGCACTTTGGAAATGGATGGCAACGATATGGATGATGTTGTAGCTGTTTTAGAAAAAGCCAAATTACAAGTAGGTAATGGAAAACCAATTGCCATTATGATGCGCACCATTATGAGTAAAGGAGTTGATTTTATGGAAAACGATCATAATTGGCACGGAGTAGCACCCAATGACGAACAGCTTGCAAAAGCTTTGGCTCAATTACCAGAAACTTTGGGAGATTATTAATAAATACTTTACTCGCTTCGTAAAGAAAATTTTTGCAGAGCAGCCTTTCGCGAAGGAATCCAAGAGGCAAGTAGAGCAATTACAATTACAGATATTCCCACCAATAAATAATCGGAAAGTTTTAATTGTACTGGAAAATAATTAATCAAAAATGATCCTCCCTGCAAAGGGATTAGTTTATATTCAACTTGCAACCAAGCCACAGCCGTTGCTAAAAGCATTCCCATTGCTCCACCAATTACAGCTAATAACATTCCTGTACTTAAAAATATTTTCTGAATAAAATTTGTACTTCCACCCAATGCGTATAATACACTAATGTCTTTTTCTTTTTCCAACACCAGCATCGTTAAAGCACCAATGATATTAAAAGCGGCCACTATTAAAATAAGGCAGAGCACTGCAAAAATTACCCATTTTTCGGCCTGCATGATTGAATATAAATTTCGATTTTGCTCAAACCGAGTTAGCACTAAATATTCTTTCCCTAAAAACTGTGCAATATTATTTTTTATCTCATCAGCATTTGTTTCATCCGTTGTAGATATCTCTACAGCGCTGTATTCATTGGTTGCCATCCCCATCATTCCTTTTACAAAAGCAAGATTTGTAATGGCATATTTATTATCAAAATCCTGTTGAATGGCAAATGCTCCCGACGAATTAAGTACACCACTCGCAATATTTGAATTCAGCTGTAAGTTGTTTCCAGTAGTTCTTTTTGGAATATGAATTACTAAAGGGAATAAATTTCTGTCGGATTGAACCCCGATTGCATTTTCGATTCCTGCACCCAAAACAATTTTTGCATTTTCGGCATCACCCAATTCAAATGTTCCTCTTATAATTGATTTTGCAACGCCACTCACATATTGATAATTCTCATCAACCCCTTTCAAACTTACGATAGATTGCTGTTCACCATTTTGTAACAATGCTTTCTCCTCAGCTATCAATGAGTAATTTTCTACTCCCGAAAAACCTTTTAGTTTATTTAATTGATCTTGAGTAAGCGATAATACTTTTCCTTGAGCAGGAAAAATTTTTAAGTCGGTATAAAAAGAGGAGTAGAGTGATTTTACCAATCCTTCAAAACCATTAAACACACTTAATACTAAAATCAATGCCGCTGTGCCAAAAGTCATGGCTACAATGCTAATCCAAGCAATAACATTGATGGCAGTAGTAGATTTTTTTGAATTAAAATATCGCCAAGCAAAGAATAAATTCATGAAGCTATTCTCCTTTGTGCTGTTGATCTTTTATATTTTTAAACAACTCTTCTATTTTAAAGACCTGATCCAGCGTATCGTCTCTAAAAAATTTTAATACCGGCATGCTCCTCAATTGGTGGCGCACTTTTGAAGTTAATTCTTTTTTTATTTCGTGATGACGGTCTTCAATTTTTTTTAATGCGATTGTCACATCCTTTACTTGAAAAAAGCTTAAATAAAATCTTGCTTCCAATAAGTCGGGTGTAATCTGAACAGAAGCAATTGAAACCATTCCTCCACCTATCATGGTTAATCCCAAGTGTTGAAAAATGCCATTCATTTCTACATTTAATAAACCGGCAATTTGCTTTTGTCTTTTTCCTTCTTCCATTTGTTATCCGTTAAACTATACGAGTAGTTGTTGAAAATCAATAATGCAACAACAAAATTAACTACTTTTACCGCATCTACGGCAGCATTACCCCATGAGGAAATATTCTAGAATTTTTACTTACTTATCGGCCTATAAAAAAAAGGTGGTTTTGTATGTTTTTTTTACAGTGCTAAGCATTGTATTTTCCATTGTTTCCATCGGTATGTTGATGCCTTTTTTGGAATTAATTTTTGGCACCTCCAAAACGTTTTCTGTTACTACAATTGAAATTAAACAAGGAAGTTCTACGCTAATTCAAAGCGTGAAATTTTTTTTGGAGAACTGGGTAAATGATCACGGCAAAATTCCTACACTTGGTTTTATTTGTTTGCTGATGATTACTTTTATTTTTCTAAAAAACCTATTTCTTTATTTGTCTTTTTATGTTTTGAATCCGCTAAAAAATAAAATCGTCAATCAGTTTCGAGAAGATTTATACGACAAAGTACTTCGATTACCGATTGGATTTTTTAACGAAAAAAGAAAGGGTGATTTAATGAGCCGAATGACGAATGATGTTAGCGAAATTGAAAATTCGGTGGTAGGAACTTTGGAAGGTTGGTTGCGCGATCCATTGACCATAATAGTAACACTTGGTTTTTTATTTGCGCTTAGTTTTCAACTTACTTTATTTCTGTTATTGCTAATACCTGTACTGAGTTTAGTTATTGGACAAATTACAAAATCGTTAAAACAACAATCCCAACAAGTAGCCAACAAATATGGCGAAACATTGGCCACATTGGATGAAACTTTGGGTGGCTTGCGCGTAATTAAAGCATTCAACATTGAAAAAATTTTAAGAGCAAAATTTTTCAATACAAACAATGAATTGCTACAAGCCAAAAATAATATCAGCTACCGTAGAGATTTAGCTTCGCCACTTTCCGAAGTAATGGGCGTTACCTTATTTTGTGCGGTACTTTATTATGGCGGCAGTTTGGTTATCAAAAATGAAATTGCCTTGGAGGCTTCGACATTTATTGGTTATCTCGGAATTTTTTATAACTTAATTAATCCCGCTAAAGCGCTTTCTATTTCATTTAGCAATATGCGAAAAGGAACGGCCGCTATTGGAAGAATTGAAGAAATTTTACAAACACCCGTTCTTCTTGATGAAAATAAAAATGGGCAACAACTGAACTTTTTTAATGACAAGATTGAATTTAAAAACGTTTGTTTTTCGTATGGAGATTCAGTCATTCTCGACCACATCAATTTTACTGTAGAAAAAGGAGAAACCATTGCCTTAGTGGGCGCTTCGGGTGGCGGAAAGACAACATTAGCCGATTTGATTCCACGATTTCATGATGCTACAAGCGGCGAAGTATTGATTGATGGAATAAATATTAAAAACTATTCATTGCAATCCGTGAGAAATGTAATGAGTATTGTAACACAAGAACCCATTTTATTTAACGATACTATTAGCCATAATATCCAATTAGGAAAACCAGATGCCACCGAAGAAGAAATAATTTCTGCTGCTAAAATTGCAAACGCCCATCAGTTTATAATTCAAAAAGAAAAGGGTTACAACACCAATATTGGCGACCGCGGCAATAAACTTAGCGGAGGCGAAAAACAAAGGTTAACCATTGCCAGAGCCGTTTTGAAAAATCCACCCATCCTAATTTTGGACGAAGCAACTTCTTCTTTAGATACAGAAAGCGAAAGATTGGTGCAAGATGCCATCAACAATATGATGCAAAACAGAACCAGCATTGTAATTGCACATAGATTATCTACCATCCGCCACGCCGATGAAATATTAGTTTTACAAAAAGGACAAATTGTTGAACGCGGTAGCCACGACCATCTTATTGCTCAAAATGGTTTTTATAAAAAATTAGTGGAGATGCAAGAAGTGAGATAGATTTCTATTTGCACAATAACTTTCCAGAACTTTTCCAATTTGATTTACGAACGGTATTGGCTAAATTAAATTTCCTTGTAACTTTCCAACTCCTTAATTAAAAAAAATATGAAAAATTTTGTAGCGTTAGTTGTTTTATCAACTAGTATTTCTTTGGTTTCATTTGCACAAAAAAAGGCAGTGAGTTACGAACAGGCTTTTAATATGAAGCCAACTAATATGAGTAAACCTCTACCGCAAATTAGCGGATGGATAGATGATACTCATTTTTCGGAAATGCGTAGAGAAAGTGATGGAAAAACAAAATCGTATTCGGTAAATGTTAAAACTGGTGAAGCCGTTTTATATGAAAACAAAACAGAACAACCGCAAATAAAAAAAGATTTTTCAGCTCCAGCGGGTGCAAAAAATTTTACACAATCTCCTGATGGTGCGTTGGCGGCATATACATTAAATAATGATTTATACATCCGCAATGCCGAAACAAAAATAGACACACGACTTAGTTTTGACGGAAGTGAATTTATAAAAAATGGGTATGCTTCCTGGGTTTATTTTGAAGAAATACTTGGACGAGCAAGCCGCTACAAAGCTTTTTGGTGGAGCCCTGATAGTAAATCAATTTGCTTTATGCGTTTTGATGACTCTCAAGTTCCTACGTTTCCCATTTATGTAATTAAAGAGCAGCACGGTTATTTGGAAAATGAATCGTATCCAAAAGTGGGCGATAAAAATCCCGAAGTAAAAATTGGATTGGTAAACATTGAAACACAAAAAACAATTTGGGCAGATTTTAATGAAAAAGATGATCAATATTTTGGTGCCGCATTATGGACTCCGGAAAATAAACTTTGGATTTCTTGGATGAACAGAGGACAAGATCACTTAACTGTTTTTGATATTGATAAAAATTCTGGAAAGAAAACTTCAATTTACGATGAACAGCAAACTACTTGGATTGATTTAGATCAAGATGACAGAATTGAATTTCTTCCTTCTGGTAAAAATTTTATTTTAAAATCCGATAAGTCTGGATGGGCTCAATATTATTTGCATGATGCAAACGGTAAAGAAATGAATAGAATTACAAATGGCGATTTTACCGTTGGCAGTATTTATAAAATGGATGAAAAAGCAAAGCTGATTTACTTTAATGCCCGCAAGGAAAATTCGACTCGTTGGGATTTATACCAAGCTTCTTTTGACGGAAAAAATTTGAAGAGACTTTCCTTTGGCGATAATTCTTTCACAGGTTTTAATCTTTCGCCCAACAACAGCTACTTTATTACTACGTATTCCAATCTTCAAACTCCAACCACAATGGTGTTGATGGATATAAATGGAAAACAAATTCGCGAATTGGGAAATACAAAAGGCGAAGAATTTTCAGCGTATGAATTGCCTAAAAAAGAATTGGTTCGTGTAAAATCGGCAGATGGATTGTTTGATTTACCGGTGCAAATTACATACCCCATCAATTTCGATCCGACAAAAAAATATCCGGTGCTAGTAAGTATTTATGGAGGTCCTAATGCTGGAACCGTTTACGATAGTTGGAAAACTTCAGCTCAAGAACTTTGGTGGGCACAGGAAGGAATGATACAAGTTGCATTTGACAATCGCAGCAGCGGACATTTTGGGAAAAAAGGAATGAATTTTATTCACCGTCAATTAGGAAAATATGAGATTGAAGATTATATGCAATGTGGCAATTGGTTGAAAGGAAAATCATTTGTTGATGGAACTCGAATTGGAATTACTGGTGGAAGTTTTGGCGGTTATATGACTTGCATGGCACTCACGTATGGCGCCGATGTTTTTACACACGGCATTGCAAATTCATCGGTAACTGATTGGCAATTTTATGACACTCATTATACCGAACGATTTATGGACACACCCAAAGAAAATCCAGAAGGTTATAAAATTACTTCAGTAATGAATTATGCCGATAAACTAAAAGGAACACTTCGTATCGTTCATGGCACATCGGATGATAATGTGCACATGCAAAATAGTTTGGCCCTTATTAATAAATTACAAGATCTTAAAAAACATTTTGAGTTTATGGTGTATCCGTCCGAACGACACGGAATTGGCGCTGTTAATGCTGCCAAAGGCATTCATAATAGAACTGAAGCCTATAATTTTTATTACCAACACTTACTGCAACGCCCGATGCCTGAAATTTTCTGGCAACCAGCCAAACAACCAGTAAGACCTTTTTAAATTTTAAGAACCCAACAGATAGTTGGGTTTTTAGTTTTTAAGTACTGCTCTTGAAATAACTAATTTCTGAATTTCGGAAGTGCCTTCGCCAATTGTGCAAAGTTTGGCATCGCGATAAAATTTTTCTACCGGAAAATCTTTGGTATAGCCATATCCACCAAAAACTTGTAAAGCATCGTTGGCAACTCTTACGGCTACTTCGCTGGCATAATATTTGGCCATAGCCGAGGTTTTGGTAACATTTTCTCCTCTGTTTTTTTGATCGCAAGCTTGTAAAATCAATAATTCGGCAGCAGCTATTTCTGTAGCCATATCGGCAAGCTTAAAAGAAATTCCTTGAAAATTAGAAATGGGTTGATCGAACTGATATCGTTCTTGCGAATATTTCAAAGCTGCTTCATAAGCACCTCTTGCAATTCCCAAAGAAAGTGTAGCAATAGAAATTCGCCCGCCATCCAATACTTTCAATGATTGTTTAAACCCGTCGCCAATTTCACCAATTCGGTTTTCATCCGAAACACGACAATTATCAAAAACCATTTCTGCTGTTTCGCTTGCACGCATTCCCAATTTGTTTTCTTTTTTGCCAGCAGAAAAACCAACCGTTCCTCTTTCTACAATAAATGCAGTTGCATTATTTTTTGTTCTTGGTGCTCCAGTGCTGCAAATTACAACCGCAATGTCTCCGGTTTTACCGTGCGTAATCCAATTTTTAGTGCCATTTATTATCCAATCATTGCCATCTTTTGTAGCAGTACATTTCATATTACCGGCATCACTTCCTGTATTAGCTTCTGTTAATCCCCATGCACCAATATGTTCGGCAGTAGCAAGTTTGGGTAAATATTTTTTCTTTTGCTCTTCATTTCCAAACGACAGAATATGTCCCACGCAAAGTGAATTATGTGCCGCAACGCTCAATCCAATGGATCCGCAAACTTTGGATATTTCTTCCACCACCACTTTATATTCAAAATAGCCAAGTCCTGATCCGCCATATTGTTCCGGAACAAGAACGCCCATCAATCCCAGTTTTCCCATTGCTTTAAAAATTTTAACTGGAAATTCTTGCGCTTCATCCCACTCCATAATATGAGGTTTGATGTGTTGAATTGCAAAATCTTTTGCGGTTTGTGCAACTTGAAGGGTTATTTCGCTTGGTTGAAAGTTCATGTTTGAAAATTAGAGGGCGCAAGATACGAGCGAAATGTAGAATCTAACAAGTGTTAGTATAAAAAATAATACTACTGCAGCTGTAAAACCAATCCGTCAAATGCGAGATGTATTCCTTCGGGAAGTTCGGCTTCTACTTGTTGATGAATTCCCAATTGATGTGAAATATGTGTAAAATAAGCTGTTGGTACTTGAATTTCCTTAACCAAATCAATGGCTTCTCCCAGTGTAAAATGAGAGAGATGCTGTTGTTTACGTAAAGCATTTAAAACCATAACCTTACTACCCTTTATTTTTTCTTTTTCGGAATCATCAATTTTGTTTGCATCGGTGATGTAGGTAAAATTTCCGAAACGAAATCCTAATACAGCCATTTTATGATGCCATACTTTTATAGGAATTACGGGAATATCGCCAATAAAAAATAGCTCTTCGGGAATAGTAATTAGATCCAACACCGGAATACCAGGATATTTTTCTCCTGAAAAAACATAGCTAAATTCTTTTTGAATGGCTGTCTCTGTTGCAGAATTAGCATAAACTGGCATCACCTTTTTATAAAAAAAATTAAAAGCCCGCACATCATCCAATCCCGCAATATGATCTTTATGAGAATGTGTTAACAAAACCGCATCCAGTTGTTTGACATTCTCTCGCAGCATTTGATAACGAAAATCAGGTGTTGTATCAATTACAATTGTTGTAGTGGATGATTGAATGAGAACACTGGGCCGAAGTCGTTTATCTTTTTTATCGACAGAAGCACACACTTCGCAATTACAAGAAATCATTGGCACACCACTGCTGGTACCCGTTCCAAGAAAAGTAATTTTAAGCGGAGGATAATTCACTTGTAAATTTATAACTCAAAATAACAATATCAGATTCTACAAAAAAAGTTATTCCTTTTTTCAATTACTTTCTTCCGTTTGTTTTACGATGAGTTTGGAATATGTTTTCTTCGACTCATCGCTCAACAACTCTTTGTTAATTTCCAATTGAGGAATAAGATCGAACATAGTATTAATGCGACCTTCGGTTGGTAAAAATTTATTGAGTACAACCACTTTTTTCAACTCCAATATACAATAGCCGCTTTGAAATGTTCCCCGTTCATAACGAATTACATATCCTGCTTCCTCAACTATTGCTTCTAACTTATCAAGTGCTGATTGTGTGTATTTCATAAAAGAATACAAAGTTAACGCAACTGGTAAATCAATTTTTAAAATTATTCCTAAAAAAAATCCGCCATTACTTGCTAGCCATTTTAATGACAGGCACAATCATTTCCTCCAAACTTACACCTCCGTGTTGAAATGTATTACGATAATAATTTGCAAAATGGTTGTAATTGTTTGGATAACAGAGATAGCCGTCTTCTTTGGCAAAAATATATGATGAATTAATAGAGGGGCCCGGCAATCCTGCTTCTTGAGGATTTCGAAAAGCCAATACCTCTTTGGCTTCATAACTTAAATTTCGTCCGTGCTTGTAACGAAGATTGGTAGTTGTTTGTTTATCTCCCACCACTTTGCAAGCTTTTTTCACTTTTATACTTCCATGATCGGTAGCCAGCACTATTCGAATATTTTTACCCGCAATTTTTTTTAGCGCTTGATACAACGGACTATGTTCAAACCAACTTTGAGTAATAGATCGATAGCTTATTTCATCACTTGCCAATTCTTTCAACACTTCCATTTCTGTTCTTGCATGACTAAGCATATCTACAAAATTGTACACCACTACATTCAAATCATTGTGTAATAAATTATGAACATTATTTACCAAGTTAATTCCTGCTTGGTTGTTTACAATTTTTGTAAACGATACTTTTAAATTTCCTTTTCCAAGTCGGTGCAATTGTGAACGAAGAAAAGTTTCTTCGTGTAAATTTTTTCCGACTTCCTCTTCATCATTTTTCCATTCATTTGGGAATTGTGCCGCAATATCAACTGGCAACAAGCCCGACAGAATTGAATTACGAGCATATTGCGTAGTGGTTGGTAAAATGCTGTAAAAACATTCTTCCTCAACAATCCGAAAATTTTGAATAAAAATAGGTTCAATGGCTTTCCATTGATCAAAGCGTAAGTTGTCAATTAAAATAAAAAATAAAGGAACTTCCTTCTCCAAAAAAGGCAATACTTTTTGTTGCATCAATGTATGCGATAAAATAGGTTTTGCTGAAGATTTAGATTGCAACCACGAAAGATAATGGTTACTGATAAACTTGCTAAACTCCGTGTTAGCTTCACTTTTTTGCAATTGTAAAACTTCCAGCATTTCATTACTATCACTTTTTTCCATTTCCAATTCCCAATAAATAAGTTTTTTATAAACACTAATCCATTCTTGAAAATCGGGCTTACTATTCAGCACCATAAAAAGTTCTCGAAATTGTTGCTGATAGGCTGTAGTTGTTTTTTCTGAAATCAATTTTTTGTTGTCCAAAATTTTTTTCAAACTCAGCAGTACCTGATTGGGATTTACCGGTTTTATTAAATAATCACTTATTTGAGAACCAATCGCATCGTTCATTAAATTTTCTGTTTCATTTTTAGTAATCAATACAACAGGAAGTTGTCGGTTGATTTCTTTAATTTTTGCTAGCGTTTCCAATCCGCTGATGCCAGGCATAGATTCATCCATCAAAACAACATCAACTTGATTTTCTTTTACAAAATCTATGGCATCAAATCCGTTGGTTACCGTTTGAATAGAATACCCTTTTGATTCCAAAAATATTTTTTGCGACTGAAGACTTTCAATCTCATCATCTACCCAAAGTATTTTTGCTTGCGCCATTTGTAAATTGGTTGAACACTCAAATTTAGCTTTTTCAAGTTTGCAATTGTAGTTTTGCTATCTTGATTCCTACAAACAAGCTTTTCAACCATTGCTATGGCACAGTACAGAAAAATTATTAACGATCCTGTTTATGGATTTATCACGATTGATCATCCGTTGATTTTGGAAATAGTGGCTCACCCTTATTATCAGCGTTTACGACGGATCTATCAAATGGCATTCGCACATTTAGTTTATCCCGGTGCTGTACATTCAAGGCTCCATCATTCTTTAGGTGCGTACCATTTAATGTGCAGCGCATTAAATGAATTGAAAAGTAAAAAAATTGACATCACTCCCGAAGAAGAGTTGGGTTCAAAAATTGCCATTCTATTGCATGATGTGGGACACGGACCATTTTCTCATACGTTGGAAAATGAACTTATAAAAGATGTGCAACACGAAATTCTTTCCTTGCACATTATGAAAATTTTAAACAAGCAATTTGATGGCCAATTACAAACTGCCATTGAAATTTTTACAAATACGTATCCCAAAAAATTTCTTCATCAATTAATTTCTGGCCAATTGGATATGGACAGAATGGACTATCTCACACGCGATAGTTTTTTTACTGGCGTATCCGAAGGAGTTATTGGCTACGATCGAATTTTAAAAATGCTCACGGTACATAATGGTGAATTAGTTGTTGAAGAAAAAGGAATTTATTCCATAGAAAAATTTTTAGTAGCACGAAGATTAATGTATTGGCAAGTGTACTTACACAAAACTGTTTTATGTGCCGAAGAAATGATGGTAAAAATTATTCAACGGGCAAAAGAGTTGATTACAAAGGGAGAAAATATTGCGGCCGCAACCACTTCATTCGACTTTTTTTTACATCACTATCAAACCAATCAGCAGGCAGAAAAACATATAGATTTATTCTGCAATTTGGATGATGCCGATGTAATCTGTACAGTAAAAAACTGGATGTCTCATTCGGATAAAATATTGTCATTACTCTGTAGCATGCTCATTAATCGCAACTTATTGAAAGTAAAATTTCAATCTATTCCATTAGCACTTGCTACAATTGCAGAAAATAAAAAATTAGTAGCAAAGCAACTATCTATTTCTGAAGAAGAAGCTAGCTATTTTGTATTTACAGGACAAGTAACCAACACTGCCTATAACCCACTAGAGGAAAGAATAAATATTTTATACAAAGACAATTCCATAAAAGATATTTCCACCGTGGATCATGCATTGATTCAGCAACCACTAGTAAGCACCGTTAAAAAACACTACATTTGTTACTTGAGAAAATAATAAATTTTCAGTTCATTTTCACTCAAAAAAATTTATTTATTCAACCTGTATTTTTCAATAGAAAGCCGAACCCAAATTTAATCTTCAAAAGACATTTGCTTGTATGAATATGCAGTTATCAGCAACACAAATAGCAGCATTGATTCAAGGTACTGTGGAAGGAGATGCTTCAGTAACTGTTAATAGCCTTGGGAAAATTGAAGAGGCAGAACAAATGCAACTCAGTTTTTTGGCGAACGATAAATACGAAGAATTTTTATACACTACTAAGGCTTCGATTGTTATTGTAAATCAACATTTGAATTTAAAAAAACCAGTTGCAGCAACACTAATTCGTGTTGCCGATGCTTATTTAGCTTTTAGTTTATTGTTGGAAAAATACGATGAGCAATTTACGAATCAGCTATCTGGAGTTCAACAACCCTCTTATGTTGCGCCATCAGTTCAAATTGGTAACAACGTTTTTATTGGTGTGTTTGCTTGCATCAACGAAAATGTGAAGCTCGGGAAAAACACAAAAATTTATTCAGGAGTTTTTTTAGGAAACAATGTGATAGTAGGCGATAATGCAATTATTTATCCGGGTGTTAAAATTTTTCACAATTGTATTATTGGAAATAATGTAATTATTCATGCTGGTGCAGTAATTGGAAGTGATGGATTTGGATTTGCTTCTCAAGCAGATGGAAGTTTTAAAAAGATTCCACAAATAGGAAATGTAGTTATTGAAGATGATGTTGAAATAGGCGCCAATACAACTATTGACAGAGCAACGATGGGTTCTACACGAATTAAAAAAGGAACGAAGTTGGATAACTTAATTCAAGTAGCACACAATGTAGAAATAGGAAACAACTCGGCAATTGCAGCGCAATCAGGAATTAGTGGCAGTACAAAAATTGGCAACAATGTTATGTTGGGCGGGCAAGTAGGTATAGCAGGACATATTCAAATTGGCGATGGTGTAAAAATTGCAGCTCAAAGTGGCGCTACTAAATCAATTGAATCTGGTAAAACAGTAAGTGGAACTCCAGCATTCGAACACACTGCTGAACTTCGAAGTCAAGCTATCAAACGAAAACTACCCGATTTGGAAAAGAGAATACAAGAACTTGAAGAGTTAGTAAAAAAATTAATGGCTGAAAAAGTTCAGTAATAAATTTGAATTAAAATCATCCAACACTCCCCCTTATTCATTTCAACACTGAATTGTATCTTTGCCCATCTCAAAAATTTTGCATGGATTCAAACTTCAATCCGGATAAACAGCATAGTATTAATTCTGATGTAAGCATTTCTGGAACAGGATTGCACACAGGTATTGTTGTAAAGATGAAATTAAATCCTGCAAGTCCAGGATTTGGAATTCAATTTCAGAGAATAGATTTACCAGATCAGCCGATAATAAAAGCAGATTGTGATTTAGTTACCGATACAAGCCGTGGTACAACCTTGGAAGCTAACGGTGGAAAAGTAAGTACAGTAGAACATATTTTAGCAGCTCTGGTTGGTATGGGTGTTGACAATTGCTTAATTGAAGTTAACGGTCCCGAAATACCCATTATAGATGGAAGCTCAACTCCCTTTGTAGAATTAATAAAATCGGCAGGTGTTGTAGAACAAGATGCAGCAAAAATTTGGTACAGTATTGACGAGAATATTGATTACATCGATGACAAAAAGCGCGTAGAAATGGTGGCGATGCCAGCAACAAATTACAGCATTACTACTCTTATTGATTTTAATTCACCCGTTTTAGGAACGCAACACGCTGGCTTAAAATCTATTCAAGATTTTGAAAAAGAAATTGCACCCTGTCGAACGTTTTGCTTTTTACACGAATTAGAAACCTTATTGGATGATAATCTAATTAAAGGAGGCGACATTAATAATGCGATTGTAATTGTTGACAAAGCAGTAGATGCAGAAGAGATGAAGCGCTTACATAAAATTTTTAAAAAAGAAAAAATAGAAGTAAAAAGTGATGGCTATTTGAATAATGTAGAACTGAATTTTCCAAATGAACCAGCTCGGCACAAATTATTGGATATAATTGGCGATCTTGCTTTAATTGGATATCCCATAAAAGCACAAATTATTGCCAACCGGCCTGGGCATAACAGCAATGTTGCTTTTGCCAAAAAAATAAAACAGTATATCAAAAAGAAAAAACATAATAAAAACATTCCCATTTATAATCCCAGCCATCCTCCTGTTTATGATGTGCCGCAAATAGAAGCCATATTACCCCATCGAGCTCCATTTTTATTGCTGGACAAAGTAATTGAGCTTAATGATAAATACATTGTAGGTGTTAAAAATGTTTCTTTCAATGAATGGTATTTTCAAGGTCATTTCCCTGGTAATCCTGTAATGCCAGGCGTATTACAAATAGAAGCGTTAGCGCAATGTGGTGGACTATTAGCAATCAATCTAAGCCCTATTGGGAAATACGATACTTACTTTATTAAGATTGAGAATTGTAAATTCAAACATATGGTAAAACCCGGCGATACCATGTTGTTAAAAATGGAACTTGTTTCCCCTATTCGTCGTGGTATTTGCGAAATGCAGGGAACTGTTTTTGTTGGAAATAAGGTTTGTACCGAAGCGACTTTATCGGCACAAATTGTAAAAAGATGACACTTTTTTAGACCCTCTTTTTATTCTCCATTTTCTCAAATAAATATTACGTAAAAGCCTCTTGGCACCTGTATTTTTCGTACTTTCGTCCCACTTATTTTTATTAATTATTAAGCCGATTATTTTTGTTTTATGAGTGGAGAAAATAACGAACCCGTTGTTGCTATAAATAGTGATTATGGAGCCGATAGTATTCAGGTTTTGGAAGGATTAGAAGCTGTTCGAAAAAGACCTGCCATGTACATTGGCGATATCAGCGAAAAAGGATTACATCATCTTGTTTACGAAGTTGTTGACAATTCAATTGACGAAGCATTAGCGGGCCATTGTAAAAATATTACGGTAATCATTCACGAAGATAATTCAGTTACAGTTGAAGATGATGGTAGAGGTATTCCTACCGATATGCATACGAAAGAAAAAAGGAGTGCACTGGAAGTTGTTATGACGGTGTTGCATGCGGGAGGAAAATTTGATAAAAATTCTTATAAAGTTTCCGGCGGATTACATGGTGTTGGGGTAAGTTGTGTGAATGCGTTGAGTAAAAAATTGATTGTTACGGTACAACGAGAAGGAAAAATATTTGAACAGGAATATAAAATTGGGGTTCCACAATATTCCGTTCGTGAAGTTGGCACCAGCAACAAAACGGGTACTACGGTTCGATTCTGGCCTGACGATTCTATCTTTATTGCCACCGTTTACAAAAAAGATATTTTGGAAGGAAGACTTCGTGAACTTTCTTTTCTTAACAAAGGAGTTCGTATTATCCTAAATGATATTCGTGAGCAAATTGATGACAACGGTACCTATACTAAAACATTTTATAGTGAAGGTGGTATTATAGAATTTGTAGAAATGTTGGATTCCAATGCCGGAAGAACTGCCTTAATTCCAAAAGTATTATTTGTAGAAGGCCGCGATGAAGCAACCAATGTTGCCGTAGAAGTTGCAATGATTTACAATGATACCTTTAATGAACACATCTATTCCTATGTAAACAATATCAACACCATTGAAGGGGGAACCCATGTTGCCGGTTTTCGTCGTTCATTAACAAGAGTGTTTAAAAGTTACGGCGATAAACAAGGGCTGTTTGAAAAAGCAAAAGTGGAAATAGAAGGTGATGATTTTAGAGAAGGATTGAGTGCCATCATATCTGTAAAAGTTCCGGAACCTCAATTTGAAGGTCAAACCAAAACCAAGTTGGGCAATACCGAAGTAATGGGTGTTGTAGATAGTACAGTATCGCGTGTAATTGAAGCCTATTTGGAAGAAAACCCAAAGGATGCAAAGAACATCATTAGCAAAGTAATATTAGCTGCTCAAGCAAGAGCCGCCGCACGAAAAGCAAGAGAATTAGTTCAGCGTAAATCTGTATTGAGCGGTGGAGGATTGCCCGGAAAATTAGCTGATTGTTCTGAACGTGATCCTGAAAAATGTGAACTTTATTTGGTTGAGGGAGATAGTGCAGGTGGTACCGCCAAACAAGGCAGAGATAGAAGCTATCAAGCCATTCTTCCATTGCGTGGTAAAATTTTGAATGTGGAAAAAGCAATGGAACATAAAATTTATGAGAATCAGGAAATTAGAAATATGTACACAGCTTTGGGTGTAACTGTAGGAACAGCCGAAGATTCAAAATCTTTAAATATTTCAAAACTCCGTTATCATAAACTAATTATTATGACGGATGCCGATGTGGATGGAAGTCATATTGCCACATTAATACTGACGTTCATTTACCGTTATATGAAAGAACTAGTGGAACAAGGTTATGTTTATATAGCGCAACCTCCTCTTTATCTTGTAAAAAAAGGAAAAGACCAAGCGTATGCATGGAATGAAGAGCAAAGAAAAGCATTGGTTGAGAAAATAGGAGCCGGTAAAGAAGATAGTGTAAACGTTCAACGATACAAAGGTTTGGGTGAAATGAATGCTGAACAACTTTGGGAGACAACCATGAATCCTCAAAGCCGAACATTGAAAAAAGTTACCATTGAAAGTGCCGCCGAAGCCGATCGTGTTTTCAGTATGCTTATGGGCGACGAAGTGGCTCCAAGAAGAGAATTTATAGAAAGTCATGCTAAATATGCAAAAATTGATACCTAGGCTAAGTCGTTAAAAATAAATTAGTTATAGCTAATATGCACATTTTTTATAACTTTCTGTACTAATTTTTAAGGCTAATTTTCATAAAATGCTTATTTTCAGTTATTACTAACACAAAAACAACTACCATGAGCAACGCACAATTAACGGCTTACAATGTAAAAACTAAAGAAAAAGGTGTTCCAATGCTAGATGCTGTAGTTACAAAAACGGCAAGAGGAGCTTATATGGCTCAAGGAAACGACGGTAAAGGAAATAAACTTACCACACTTTGTAATGAAGCTAAAGCTTTAGCAGCTATAAAGGCTGGTTTTGCAAAACAAGGCTGGTAATATTTTAAAAAGAAAAATTTTTAAGGGGCTTAATGCCCCTTTTTTTATTGGCTTATTTTTTCAAAACAAAATCGATGCATTTTTTGCAAAAATTGTAATAAAGAATCCATCTCTTTGATGGGCTCCACTTGCAACAAAAATAATTTTCCTTTTTGTTTTAAACGAGCAACATTCGTTTCAGTTTGCAAAAACAATAGAATTTTTTTAAAGATGACTGATTCAAAAAATGGTGAATCGTGCTTATTGATAAAATGACAACGCAACTGATTGTCTTTTAAAACTAACTTTTCAAATCCCAGCTTTACAGCTATCCAACGACAACGAACCGTTACAAAAAGATCGCTTACAGCAGTAGGCAATTCTCCAAACCTATCTTTTAATTCCTTCGCCATATTCTGCAAAATATCCTCCGTTTCGCAATTGTCTAATCGCTGATACAGCGATAATCTTTCTGTAATACTTTCTACATATTCATCGGGAATTAAAATTTCCAAATCCGTATCAATACTACATTCTGATACAAAATCGTCTTGTTTAGAAATTTCATCTTTGAATAACTCTTTAAATTCAGTTCTTTTTAATTCACGAATGGCTTCATCCAGAATTTTTTGATAGGTTTCAAAACCAATCTCAGTCATAAAACCACTCTGCTCACCACCCAGCATATTGCCGGCGCCACGAATATCCAAATCACGCATGGCAATTTGAAAACCACTTCCCAAATCGGCATGTTGTTCTAAAGTTTGTAATCTTTTTCTGGAGTCATCTGGCAAAGTACTTTTGGGTGGTGCCAATAAATAGCAAAAAGCTTTTTTATTACTGCGTCCCACTCTACCGCGCAATTGATGCAAATCGCTTAATCCAAATTGATGCGCATTATGAATAAAAATTGTATTGACATTGGAAATATCTACGCCACTTTCAACAATATTAGTACAAACCAACACATCATATTTTTTATCAATAAAATCAAGAATATGTTTTTCTAATTGATGTCCTTCCATTTGACCGTGCGCTAATCCAATACTCAAATCGGGACAAAGTCCTTGCAGTAGTGTTGCTATTTCTGGCAATCCCAGAATACGATTATGAATAAAAAAAACTTGTCCACCACGTTCTGTTTCATAATAAATTGCCTCGCGGATTAAGTCCTGATTAAAAACTGAAACTTCCGTTTGAATGGGCTGCCGATTTGGTGGCGCAGTATTGATAATACTCAAATCTCTTGCCCCCATCAACGAAAACTGAAGTGTTCTTGGAATTGGAGTTGCCGTTAATGTTAAGCAATCAACTGCTGTTTTAAAGGTTTTAATTTTTTCCTTATGTCCTACGCCAAATTTTTGTTCTTCGTCAACAACCAACAATCCAAGGTCTTTAAATTTCACATCTTTACTTAGTAATCCGTGTGTACCAATAATGATATCAATTTTTCCAGCTTCAAGTTTTTGAAGTATTTCTTTTTTTTCTTTCGAAGATTTAAATCGGTTGATATAATCAATCGTAACCGGAAAATCTTTCAACCGATCAGAAAATGTTTTATAATGCTGAAATGCCAAAATGGTAGTGGGAACTAATATTGCCGCTTGCTTTCCATCAACACAAGATTTGAAAGCAGCTCGAATGGCAATTTCTGTTTTACCAAATCCTACATCGCCGCAAACCAATCGATCCATTGGTGATGAGGATTCCATATCTTTTTTTACATCGCTTGTTGCTGTGGCTTGATCCGGAGTGTCTTCGTAGATAAAAGAAGCTTCCAATTCTGTTTGTAAATAATTGTCCGGTGTATGTGCAAAGCCCATTTGTGCTTTTCGTTGCGCATAAAGTTTTATTAAATCAAACGCAATGGTTTTAACTTTTACTTTTGCTTTTTCTTTTAATTTATTCCAAACATCGCTTCCTAGTTTATTGATTTTTGGAATAGTGCCTTCTTTACCAGAATACTTTGCAATCTTGTGCAGCGAGTTAATATTAACATAAAGAACATCACTGTCTTTGTAAATAATCCGCACGGCTTCTTGCACTCTTCCATTCGATTCCAATTTTTGCAACCCACTGAAAACACCAACACCATGATCAATATGCGTTACAAAATCGCCGGGATGTAATTCACGAAGTATGCGTAAAGTAAGTGCTTTGCTTTTATTATAAACTTGTTTGATGCGGTATTTATGATAGCGTTGAAATATTTGGTGATCGGTGTAGCAAACTATTTTTACATCTTCATCAATAAACCCTTCGTGAATGGCAGTGGCAATGGGAGTAAAATGAATGTTGGCTTTTACATCTTCAAAAATGTTGTACAATCGTTCTAACTGTTTTGGATTTTCTGCAAACAAATAAATACTGAATCCATTCTTTTCCCAGTTTTTTAAATCGCTAATCAATAAATCAAAATTGCGATTGAATGTTGGCTGATTTTTTATAGTAAATGAAATAGCAGATTCGTTTGAACTCATTTTTCTACTCGAATTGTTTTCAAACAAAATGCAACGCCGAGTAGCAAATTGTTTTTCCAATTCTTCACCAGTACAAAAATCTTTATTCGACAAATGAATTCGAAGTTCAGATTCGTCGTCATTGCTTTTATTTTCTTCAAGTTCCTCTTTTCCTGTTTTATTAAACTCACGAAAAGTTTGTTCGATTTTTTTTATCTTTTCAAATATCAGTTCTTCATCTTGCAACCAAATAACAGTATTGGCCGGAAAAAATTCTATAAGTGAAATTTTTTCTGTGTCAGAAAATTTTATTTCAACATTTGGGATAATGCTGACTTGTAAAAGCTTTCGCTCACTCATTTGCGATTCAGGATCCACAATTCTTATGGACTCCACATCATTCCCAAACAATTCAATCCGATATGGTTTTTCATTTCCAAAAGAATAAATATCCAGAATGCCACCTCGAATAGCAAATTGTCCGGGTTCATAAACAAAATCAGTTCTTTCAAATCCATAATTCGATAACTGCAACAGTAAATTTTCTACTTTCAATTCATCTCCAACTTTAATAAAAATTAAACTGGATGAAATCAAATCAGGCAATACTACTTTTTCAATTAACGCCTCGGGGTAAGTAATTAGAATTTTTTTATTGACTGAATTGTTTTGCTTGAATTGTGTAGCAATTTTTGTAATTGCTTCCGTTCGCATCATCACGTGACTACTGTGAAGCCGAGTAAAATCTTTTGGATGCTTGAACGAAGAAGGAAAATAAAAAATATTTAACGCATTGGTGAGTTGCTCCACATTATTATGAAAATAAGCCGCCTCCTCCGCATCATTACACACAACTAAATGGTTCAATTGAGCGAGCCTTGATTGCTGTAAAACTGCTGAAAAAAGAAACTGTTTTGAACTTCCGGCAAGATTTTCTACCCTTATTTTTTGAGGTCTGTCAATAGAAAGCTTGTCCGTCAATTGAAAAAGACGGGGAGAATTTTTATACAAATCCAACAACCCTTGTACACTCATGTTGGCTGTAAAAATAATAAATAGTTGCGGAGATTCCGTTCATTTAAAAATGAGCCGTATATTTATTATCAGTTTTTACGATACAAATTCATGAATTTTATATGCAGAAATTAAAAATATTAATTGCCTTTTTGTTGGTTGTTGGTGTTGCCTCTATTTGTTATTTACTGAAAAACAATAGTTCAGTAAATAAAGAAGAAATAAAACAATCGGCTTATCATTTATTACGTTGGAAATATGATGCCGATATGATTAAAGATCCAACAACGGGAGAAATTCCTATTGGAATGCGTGAACACGAAATTGAATTTGCAAAAACAATTCCAATTCGTAATTTATCGAATAGTGTAAACAGAACTGCTTCACAAAACACTTATTTTCCAGCAGGCCCCAACAACATTGGTGGTAGAACAAGAGCATTAGCATACGATGTGCGTTTCAACGGAACTACAAACAGAGTAATTATTGCGGGAAGTATTAGTGGTGGTATTTATAGAACAACAGATGGAGGAGCAAATTGGACAAGAGTTTCTCCTTCAAACGAAATACATAATGTGGCTACTGTTGTTCAAGATCCAAGATCTGGACAACAAGATACTTGGTTTGCCGGTGGCGGAGAATATGTTGGTAATTCAACAGAAGCAATTGGTGCCGGTTATTTTGCGCACGGAATTTTTAAATCAACCGACAACGGAGCCACTTGGATTCGATTACCACTAAACAACATTACAGATATTAATGGCGCTGCAATTGCCTCCGGTATTGCAGAACGATTTGATCACCCCTTTGACTATGTACATAAATTAGCAATCAACCCGGTTAACGGAAATCTTTATGTTGCAGGACATCGCCGATTGATGCGTACGGTTGATGGTGGTACAACTTTTCAAACTGTTTTTGGAAGCACTACTGCATCGTTTGCAGTAAATGGACAAAGTGATGTTGTAATTTCTGCAACAGGAAAAGTTTATCTTGGCTACACAGGAGCCGCTCCGGATTTTAGTTTGCGGGGAGTTTGGAAATCAACATCTGGCGATCAGAATTCATTTACTCGATTAGCTGGTGGTTCTATTTTAGGAGTTGATTCAGTTGCAGATTGGCGAGGCAATGCTCACACATATCAAGTTGTTAGCGGATCGAACTACTACGATACAAGAAGAATTTTATTGGCATTGGCTCCTTCAAATGAAAATATTCTTTACACACTATATCAAAATGGACTTTCTAATGCAAGCCCAAGCTTTAGCAAGGAAGCTGATTTGTTTAAACTAGATATGACGAGTGGAAATACTTGGACAAATCTATCTGCTAATCTTCCCGATTTTTCAGGTGGTAATCACGAGGCTACAGATCCATTTGCTATTCAGGGTGGATATGATTTATTGATTGCAGTAAAACCAAACGATCCCAATTTTGTTATTTTAGGAGGAACAAGTCTTTACCGATCTACTAATGGATTTTCTTCAGCCGCTGGTTCATCTTGGATTGGTGGTTACGGGAACACATTACCTACGTTGACTTTTTATGCCAATAGCCATCCCGACATTCATAACATTGCATTTAATCCATCTAATTCTAATGTAGCTATTTGTTCAAATGATGGTGGCATACAAGTAACAAATGACATTACCGCAAGTGGCTCAACAGTTTCTTGGACTAATTTGAACAATTATCAAACCTTACAATATTATTATGTAGCTATTGATCCCGAAACGGGAATTAATAATTTCGTTGGTGGTGCTCAAGATAACGGAACTCAGTTCAGAGATAAAAGTGGAATAGTTGGAGTACCTGCTTCGGATAGTAATAATCATCGTCGTTTAGTTGGTGGCGATGGAGTTGCTGTAGGAATATCAAAAAGAAATGGAAGCACACAATATTTATATGCAGGAATCCAATTAGGTTCCATAAGAAGAGGAGTGCTTCAATCATCTTTTAGTACAACTGATATTCGCCCGACTGGACTTACACCGTCTTATACCGGTTCCACTACAGAGTTTGGTGAATTTGTTACCAACTTCAAATTAAATCCAGATAATACTGAAGACTTGTATTATATAAATTTCAACAGACTTTTCCGCACAACTGCAGCTTCAACTGTTTCATCATCTGGTTGGACAGAATTGACCGGCGTTTCTAATGCTGTAAATGTTTCCAATGGAACTAATATTGCTATTCGTGCACTTGCATTTAGTCGTGGAAATTATAACTCAGGTCATGTACTTTATATCGGAACTACTGACGGGAAAGTATTTCGTTTGGATGATCCGCGAAATACCGCTATTCTTTCTGCACCGGTTAATATTTCTCCATCCAATACAGCCAACTTAAATATTCAAGACATTTCAGTAAATCCAAATAATGATAACGAGATAATGTTAGTTGTTTCAAACTACGGTGTAACATCGGGAAGCAGCTTAAATAATGTAACGAATATTTGGTGGACAAATAATGCAAAAAGTGCAAGCCCAACTTGGAGGCAAGCAGAAGGCAACTTAGCAGGAACTATTTCGTCGGGTTATATTTCTGCTCGCAGTTGTATGATTACCGTTAAAAAAGACGCAAGTAATAATCCAGTTACAGAATATTATGTTGGCACATCAGCCGGTTTATTTGGTGTTGAAAATTTAGGCACTACAGTTGCTGGTGGCGGATCTCCAGTTTGGCAGAGAGAAGGTTCAGCGGAAATAAATTTTGCAGTCATTTCATCTTTGTCATATCGTGCAACTGATAATGTACTGTTGGTGGGAACACACGGTAACGGAATTTATTATTCTTTTCTCGGCACACCCAACTTTAATCCGGTTACGGGAATTATTAATCCGGTTTTAAACGATAAAAAATTTATTGCGAATGTATTTCCAACTGCTGGAAGTAATTTGATACAATATAAAATAGGAACCCAATATGAAGTCAAAAAGATTTTAATTCAACTTCTAAATATAAATGGGCAAGAAATAAAACGTGAAGAAAAAAATTATCAAGATGGTGTTATTAACTTAACTAAAAATGCTAAAGGGATTTATATCATTTGTATTACCAGCGATAATGGCAAATACAAGCATGTTCAAAAAATAATGAACTAGATTTTGAAAAAGAAATTAATCACTTCTATCCTATTTGGCTTGCTCTTAAATAGTGCAGTATTTGCACAATATTCATTTCCAATAAAAGAAATTTATGCCTACAAACAGGATAATATTCCTGGAATTTTACAAAAGATAACTGATGAAAAAGGAAATACCATCAGAACCGAGCACCTTCCAACTTATAATTATTGGTTTTATATTGAAACAGATAATTTGGAAGAAATCGAACCGGTTGATTTATGGATATCCGGAAAAAGATTCAAAGCAAAATGTGAAAAAATTGCAACCACACCCGTTACTAAACTTATTTACCCTGCAAACACATTAGGCGATACAACCTATTTAGTTCCCAATACAAATAATAAAATTGTACTAGCCTATCCTATTGGTCTCATAAGCGATATGGCTACTTTTCGATCTCGCTATTTAGCTCGAATTATTAAAAATTCAGAACTTGTTTTAGGATATTATTGGAGAGGAAAAAAATATTTCGCAAGAAGCAAAACAATTGTGCTGTTGGAGCCTGATGCCCATTTGTGATAATATAGTTTCAAAAACAAGGATTGGTTCATTCACTTTTGTATATTAACTTTAGCAAATGGCATTATTACCTTGGATAAAAGGAAACGTAATTCGTATTGAAGACGAAACCTACAATACCAAAAAATTTTGGATTGAAGTGCCTGAAATCACAGAGTTTCAATTTACACCCGGACAATTTGTAACACTAGATTTACCCATTCATGAAAAAGTAAATAAACGACTACGGAGTTATTCAATTGCCAACAGTCCCGACGGTAGTAATATTTTTGAATTAATTATTGTTCTCAACAAACTTGGCGCCGGAACAACCTATCTTTTTAATGAAATAAATATAGGAAGTGAATTAGTATTTCGTGGACCACAAGGAGTATTTACACTAAAAGAAGATGACTTGAATCATGATCTCTTTTTCATTTGTACCGGTACGGGTATTGCTCCATTCAGAAGTATGGCTCATCACATTAATAATAAAAAAATATCACACCAAAATATTTATTTAATTTTTGGTACAAGAACAAAAGAAGATTTGTTGTATCATAATGAATTATCTCAATTACAAAAGGAACTTCCAACTTTTCAATACATTCCTGTATTATCCCGAGAACAGTGGGAAGGACGAACCGGATACTTGCATGTCATTTATGAAGAACTCTGTGGATCAAAACAACCCGCCCATTTCTTTTTATGCGGATGGAAGAATATGATTGATGAAGCCAAAAATCGAATCGTCGAATTGGGTTATGACAAAAAATCCATTCACCAGGAATTATACGGATAACTGTTTTAAAATTGACAACTCTCTGTTCGTTTTGTAAATAGGAGTTCTTATTTTCGTACAAACACAAATTCGCTATGGGCGCTTCTTCACTAATTGTTTTAATAATTGCTGCCATTGCTTTTTCCGGTATTGCAATGCTGGTTTCCAAAATAGTTTTAAAAGCAACGAAGAATAAACAAAAAGGTGAAACCTACGAATGTGGTGTACCCACACGTGGGCCAAGTTGGGTACAATTTAATGTGGGATATTATTTGTTTGCACTTATCTTTTTAATTTTTGATGTTGAACTTATTTTTCTTTACCCTTGGGCAGTTGTGGCAAAAAGTATGGGATGGTTAGCGTTTGTTGAAATTGTTATTTTCTTTTTCATATTATTTATCGGGTTTTTATATGCCCACAAAAAAGGAGCTTTAAAGTGGATATAAAACCTACCACATCACAAATGGATGCTTTTCCAGGAACAGTACATCCGTCGCCCACCGGAGGAGTTCTGTTAAGTAGAATTGATGATGTAATCAATTGGGCACGATCAAATTCTTTATGGCCATTAGTTTTTGGAACTAGTTGTTGCGCTATTGAAATGATGAGTACGGCCGGTGCAAAATATGATTGGAGTCGATTTGGTTTTGAAGTAGCAAGAGCAACGCCCCGCCAAGCTGATGTAATTATTATTGCCGGAACCATTGTTAATAAAATGGGGCCTGTGCTGAAAAGATTGTACGATCAAATGGCCGATCCTAAATATGTAATAGCTATGGGCGCTTGCGCTACTAGCGGAGGGCCTTTTTTTTACAATACGTATTCTGTTGTAAAAGGAGCAGATCATATAATTCCTGTTGATGTTTATATTGCCGGTTGTCCGCCACGACCCGAAGCATTACTTCATGCGATGATTACTTTACAAGAAAAAATAAAAAGTGGGCTTACCAGAGAACAAATTAGAATGCAAAAACCCGAACAGGTTATTCAATGACAAAAGAAGATTTGAAAATAAAACTCATTGAATTATTTCCTCAATTTACAACTGAGATACCTTCTGCAACTATTGATGAAAGTGGAACTTGGTTGAAAATGAATATTTCTAAAGAAGATTTTTTGAATGTTGTAACCCAACTCAAAACAAATCTTTCATTCCACTTTGATTTTTTATTTTGCCTCACTTGTATAGATTGGAAAACTCATTTGACGATGGTGTATCATTTTACATCCACTACACATCGACAACCTCTAGTTTTACAAATAACATTAGATAGAGAACATCCTGAAATTGAAACAGTGTCATCAATCTGGCGTACTGCCGAATTTCATGAACGAGAAGTTTATGAAATGTTTGGTGTAAATTTTTTACATCACCCTGATTTACGGTTACTCATTTTGCCCGATGGCTGGGAAAATAAAAGACCAATGTTAAAAGATTTTGAAGATCCTATAAATATGATAAAACTTTAATGTACCGCGAAACCGACATAGTGCAGGATACTTCAATTGAAGGCGATTTAATAATAAACGTAGGCCCACAGCACCCTTCCACACACGGTGTATTACACTTGGTCATTACATTAAATGGTGAAACCATAAAAAAAATTGAACCTCATCTTGGTTATATCCATCGATCGATTGAAAAAATGTGTGAAAGTTTAAGTTATCGTCAATTCATATATGTAACCAGCAAAATGGATTATCTCTCATCGCACATTAATAATCATGGTTGCGCTTTATGTATAGAAAATGGATTGCAAATTGAGGTTCCTCCACGAGCACAAGCCATTCGTGTATTGATGGATGAATTAACAAGAATGGCTTCTCATCAACTTTGGTGGGGTGCGAATGCTATGGATATTGGAGCACTCACACCGTTCTTTCATGCTTTTCGTGAAAGAGAAATGATCAACGATATTTTTGAAGAAACCTGTGGTACTCGTCTCACGATGAATTATATGGTTCCCGGAGGTGTGATGGCAGATCTTCATCCTAATTTTCAAAAAAGAGTAAAAGAATTTATTCCACATTTCAAAAGTAAGATAGTTGAGTATGATGAATTATTAACCGACAATATTATTTTTCAAAATAGGACAAAAGGAATTGGCATTATCTCAAAAGAAGATGCTATTTCTTATGGCTGTACTGGTCCAGTAGCAAGAGGTAGCGGAGTTTATTGTGATGTACGTAAACTCAATCCTTACGAAATTTATTCACAACTAAAGTTTGATGAAATAATTGAAACTGGTGGCGATTGCTTTGCACGTTATATGGTTCGTATGAGAGAAATGAAACAATCACTTTCAATAATTGAACAATTAATTGACGTTATTCCCGAAGGTGATTTTCAAGCAAAAACAAAAGCAGTATTAAAATTACCCAAAGGAGAATTTTATTCGCAAATAGAAACAGCGCGTGGAGAATTTGGTGTGTACATTGTGAGTGAAGGCGGAACCACACCATACAGAATTAAATTTAGATCGCCCGGATTTTCTAATTTAAGTGCTTTAGATTTTATGGCAAGAGGAAGTAAGATTGGCGATTTGATTGCCATCATGGGTTCACTTGATTTAGTTATTCCAGATATTGACAGATGATATTAAATTAATAAAACCAACTAAAGAAGTTTTATAAAACTATATGCCCAGTTTAGAAAACATAGCCGACATAATTCATACTTGGTTAAACATCACCTTTAATTCAACTACGGCATTGTTGATAGAATTGGTGATTGTTGCAGTAAGTGCGATAGGGCTATTTTCAATGTTGGGTTTGATATTAATTATGATGGAACGCAAAGTTTCTGCGTATATGCAAGTAAGGCTTGGACCAAATCGAGTGGGCCCGAAGGGAATGTTTCAAACAGTTGCGGATACATTGAAATTGATGGTAAAAGAAGGAATGACGCCAAATGGCGCAGATAAATTTTTATTCAATCTGGCACCTTTTATTGTAATGATTGTTGCAATGGTAATCTTAGCTCCATTGGCTTTTGCAAAAAATTTTCAACTATGGGATTTAAACATTGGCATTCTATTTGTTGCCTCTGTTTCTTCGGTTTCAGTTATTGGGATTTTAATGGCCGGTTGGGCGAGCAACAATAAATATTCATTGCTGGGAGCTATGCGAAGTGGCGCACAAATTGTGAGTTATGAATTATCGGCCGGACTTTCTATTATCACAATTGTAATACTAACTGGAAGTTTAAAAATATCGACAATTATTCAATCACAGTCGGATGGTTGGTGGATTTTTAAAGGACATATCCCTGCCCTCATCGCTTTTGTAATTTTTATCATTGCAGTTACAGCAGAAACAAATCGTGCACCTTTTGATTTAGCCGAAGCTGAAAGCGAGTTGACTGCAGGTTTTCATACAGAATATTCAGGAATGAAGTTTGCTTTATTTTTCTTGGCAGAGTATGTTAATATTTTTATTGTATGTGTATTGGGTGCCACTTTGTTTTTAGGAGGATGGATGCCGTTGCATTTTGGCACAGATACGAGATTCAATGAATTGATGGATTATATTCCTTCGTCGCTATGGCTTTTTGGAAAAACTTTTTTTCTGATTTTTATCATCATGTGGTTCCGGTGGACTTTTCCGCGTTTGCGCATTGATCAGTTATTAAATTTAGAATGGAAATATTTGTTGCCTATCAGTATGTTTAATTTATTATTAACCACATTAATGGCAATTATGGGTTGGCATTTTTAATTGATTAAATTATGTTTTTAAAAAAATATTTACAGGATATTTATTACGCTGTTAAGTCGTTGCTCATCGGCATGAGACGAACAGGATATTATTTTACGCATCATAAGGAAATCATTACCCAACAATACCCCGACAACAAAGATTCTCTAAGCTTACCGGAACGTTTTAGAGGAGAAGTGGTGATGATTCACGATGAAAATAATGAACATGCTTGCACCGGCTGTACCGCTTGCGAGTTAGCTTGCCCCAACGCCACCATAAAAATTATTACCCAAATTGATACAACACCTGAAGGAAAAAAGAAAAAAGCACTTAATACATTTGTTTATCATTTAGATTTATGCACTTTTTGCAATTTGTGTATTGTGGCTTGTCCGACAGATGCCATAAAAATGGCAAACACATTTGAGCACAGTGTATTTGATAGAAGCAAATTGACAAAAATTTTAAATAAACCCGATTCAAAAATTAGAGCAGGAATAGAATAACAATTTTTAAACCAACTACTTTGAGCGCAACATCCATCATATTTTATTTTTTAGCGACATTTATTTTAGCTGCAGCAATTTTATCCGTTACTACTCGAAAAATATTTCGCTCTGCTATTTGGCTTTTGTTCTCGTTAATTGGAATTGCAGGACTTTATTTTTGGCTCGCTGTTGAATTTATTGCAGCAGTTCAGATTGTTGTTTATGTTGGCGGTATTGTGGTCTTAATTATTTTTTCAATTTTTTTAACACAACAATCCGGAAAGGAAATGCCTAAAGTATCCTCTTCCAGAATACTACTATCTGCGTTAGCAATATTCTTCGGGTTTGCACTAACGTATTTACTTATTTATCAGAATGGTTTTCGAATTGAAAATAAATATTTTGATTCCGATATTGAAAGAATTGGAACTCACATGCTTGCCACAGACAATACAGGATTTGCGCTGCCCTTTGAAGTGGTAAGCATTCTATTATTGGCCGCCATGGTAGGTTGTATTGTTATTGCAATGAAATCTAAACCGATAGAAAAATGAATGAAATTTCTATAAATCATATTTTATTTTTGAGCACGGCTTTATTTTTCATTGGCTTGTATGGGTTATTTACACGTCGCAATATGATTACTATGTTGATGGCCGTTGAATTAATATTAAATAGCGTGAACATTAATTTTGTTGCTTTCAACAAATATTTATTTCCTGAAAGATTAGATGGAATCTTTTTTACCATTTTCATCATTGCCATTGCTGCTGCCGAAGCTGCAGTAGCTATTGCCATCATTATTAACCTTTATCGCAGCCATCAATCCATTGATGTAGAAGATGCAACAGAAATGAAATACTAATAATGAATTACTCAATTATCATATCCTTAATTCTCTTATTGCCCTTATGCGGATTTGTTGTGTTGGGTTTATTCGGAAAAAAATATTTTTCAAAAAGCTCTGGCGTTATCGGTTCACTATTATTGCTAACATGTACGTTGTTGGCGCTGTACACATCTTATAATTATTTTATTGTAGAAGGCCCCATCAACGGAACTTATCCAACTCTTACTGTCTTCCATATCACCTGGCTTAGTTTTTCAAATAATTTATCCATTGACCTGGGTATTTTGATGGATCCTATTTCTGTAATGATGCTGGTTGTTGTAACATTTATTTCATTCATGGTGCATCTTTTCAGTATCGGTTATATGAAAGGTGAAGAGAGATTAGCAACTTATTTTTCTTTTCTTTCTCTTTTCACCTTTTCCATGTTAGGATTAATCATATCCAGTAATCTATTTCAAATTTATATTTTTTGGGAATTGGTTGGGGTGTCTTCTTTTTTATTAATCGGATTTTATTTTGAAAAACCTGCTGCAGTAGCTGCATCAAAAAAAGCATTCGTTGTTACTCGATTTGCAGATTTAGGTTTTCTCATCGGTATTCTTTTATTGGGCTATTATGGAGATAGTTTTGAATTCAGCACACTTATTCGTCAATTAACGGATACACAATCTTTACAATTCACTGCAATAACTACAGCCTCCTTTGCGGGTGTAAGTATTTTAACTTGGAGTTTGATTTTAATTTTTATGGGTGGTGCTGGCAAAAGCGCCATGTTCCCATTGCACATTTGGTTGCCGGATGCAATGGAAGGCCCCACTCCTGTTTCTGCATTAATTCACGCTGCAACAATGGTGGTTGCTGGAGTTTTTTTAGTAGCTCGCTTATTCCCTCTTTTTTCTATTGCAGAAACTGCATTGAATATTGTAACATTTGTTGGATTGATTTCTGCATTTTTAGCAGCCGTTATTGCGTGTACACAAACAGATATCAAAAGAGTATTGGCATATTCTACTATGTCTCAAATTGGATTTATGATGTTTGCAATCGGAAGTTCAAACGTGGGTATAGAAAATTCTTTAGGATATACTGCTTCCTTATTTCATTTATTCACTCATGCATTTTTCAAATCGTTATTATTTCTTGCTGCGGGCGCAATAATACATATTGTGCACAGCAACGAAATGAAAGATATGGGTGGATTAAGAAAATATATGCCGATTACTCATCTGACGTTTTTAATTGCTTGCTTGGCAATCGCAGGGATACCACCTTTCGCAGGATTTTTTAGTAAAGAAGAAATATTATTAGCCGCCTATCATTCAAATAAAATTGTATTTTTTATTGCCTTAATTACTTCTGGATTAACGGCATTTTATATGTTCCGTTTATACTTTTCAATATTCTGGAACAAACAAAAAGAACTTCACCATTTCCATCATGAAGGAACGTGGACGATGAAATTACCTCTTGTTCTTTTAGCAACCTGTTCGGTTCTTGTTGGATTTATTCCTTTTGGAAAATATATTTCTTTCAACAACAAAGTAGCAGCTTCACATTTTGACCCAATTTTTTCCATAGCACCCGTTACAATTGCAGTTGCAGGCATTTTAATCGCTTTGTGGATTTACAAAAATGAAAGTAACAAAGCAAAACAACTGGCAGTTTCTTTCGGCAGCATTTATCGAGCTGCTTATCATAAATTTTATGTGGACGAGCTTTATCTTTTTATAACTGAAAAAATAATTTTTAATCTAGTAGGACGTCCAGCTGCTTGGATTGATAAAAATATTGTAGATGGGATGATGAATGGCATTGCCAACAGTACACAAAATATTTCTTTCTTGATTCGAAAAGTGCAGTCAGGAAAAATTCAACATTATTTACTTTACTTTTTTGCAGGTATAATTTCAATGTTAGTAGTCTTTATTTATTTATGGAAATAAGTTTATTGCCGCTCATATTAATTCCGCTATTCACTGTACTAGCGATGCTTTTACCGAATAGCCAAAAGCAAATTCGTACCATTGCTTTGCTGGGATCTATTGCTCAACTAATATTCAGTATTGCCTTATTCTACTTTTATATAGTGGAAAGAGAAGCGGGCAATCTGGCTCATTTCTATTTCGAAAATAATATTACTTGGTATGCTCCTTTAAATATTAATTTCCATATTGGAGTAGATGGAATTTCAATTGCTATGATTTTACTTACGGCATTTGTCGTGCTAGCCGGAGTTTTAGTTTCCTGGAATATGGAACATCGAAGTAAAGAATTTTTCTTTTTACTTTTATTGTTAAGTCTTGGTGCATATGGATTTTTTATTGCGCTTGATCTATTTACACTTTTCTTTTTTCTTGAAGTAGCGGTGATACCAAAATTTTTACTCATTGGAATTTGGGGTAGTGGTAAAAAAGAATATAGTGCCATGAAATTGGTCTTGATGCTAATGGGCGGATCTGCACTGGTTTTCGTTGCCTTTGCAGGAATCTATTTTGATTCCAATATTAATGGAACTCCAACTTTTGATTTAGTACAAATTGCTTCACTTAATTTACCCATTGCAGTTCAAAAATTATTTTTCCCTTTTGCATTTATTGGTTTTGGAATTTTTACGGCTCTATTTCCTTTTCATACTTGGGTTCCCGATGGACATTCATCTGCGCCTACTGCGGCTTCTATGTTTCTTGCCGGAATTTCTATGAAATTGGGTGGCTATGGTTGTTTGAGAGTAGCTACTTATTTAATGCCCGAAGCTGCAAAGGAATATTCCACAATAATTATTGTTCTTGCCATCATTGCTATTATTTATGGTGCCTTTGCTACCATGATGCAAACGGATTTAAAATATATAAACGCCTATTCATCCGTTAGTCATTGCGGATTTGTTTTACTGGGAATTGGAATACTTACAAAAACTGCAATTGATGGCGCTGTTCTTCAAATGGTTTCTCATGGCTTGATGACGGCTCTCTTTTTCGCAGTAATTGGAATGATTTACGATCGAACTCATTCGAGGCAAGTAGCACAATTAGGTGGATTACTAAAAGTACTTCCATTCATTTCTACTGCTTTTGTAATTGCCGGTTTGTGTTCTTTGGGATTACCAGGACTGAGCGGTTTTGTTGCTGAAGTAACCGTCTTTGTTGGTGCTTGGGAAAAAGTAGATTTGTTTTATCGAATCGTAACTATACTTGCTTGTGCTTCTATTGTAGTAACAGCTGTGTATATATTAAGAGCAACTGGCAGTGTAATAATGGGCCCTTTAAAAAATAAGGAACACGCTATTTTAAGTGATGCAAGTTGGAACGAACGATTGGCTGTTATTTTATTAGTTACCGTAATCATCGCTATTGGAATAAGTCCTTTTTGGTTAAAAGATTTATTAAGTCCGGGCACAGAAATTATCATAAACAAATTATTAATTAAATAGTTTTTTAAAAATGCTATCTGATTTTTTACAATTGATGCTACAAGAACTATTATTAACCATAATAATTTTTATACTGCTTTTTTTAAAACTCAGCAGTAAAGAGTTGAGTAAAGTAAACCTGTTAAATATCATAAATCTACTGTTGCTCATAAATCTGATTGGCGGCTTTTTTACAACTAATTCCGGAACGCTTTTTGGTGACATGTTTCAAACAAATGATTTATTGATTTTTGAAAAAAACATACTGAATGTTGGCGTACTCATTATTTCATTACAATCTTACGACTGGTTGAAAACCCACAAACACCTTGTGGAATTTTACATCTTGATGTTGTCAACTTTATTAGGAATGTATTTTATGCTCTCCAGTAATAATTTACTAATGTTTTATTTAGCGTTAGAACTTTCTACAATTCCATTGGCGGCGCTCACCAATTTTGATTTAGAAAAACGCCAATCTTCCGAAGCGGCATTCAAAATGATTATTTCATCAGCCTTTTCTTCTACTCTTTTGCTGTTTGGTATTTCATTACTTTATGGAACGATAGGAACTTTAAATTTTGTTGAAATACCTGCTGCGCTCAACGGAAGCCCCTTGCAACTATTTTCATTTATTTTATTACTCACAGGTTTTGCATTTAAAATATCAGCAGTTCCATTTCATTTGTGGACAGCCGACGTTTACGAAGGCGCGCCAGTAGCGGTTACTAGTTATTTATCGGTGATTTCAAAAGGTGCAGTTCTTTTTGTATTCACTTCAGTTTTATATACTGTATTTGAGCCTCTATCAACTAGTTGGTACAACATGTTGTTTTTACTTTCTATTCTTACAATGATTGTCGGAAATCTTTTTGCGCTTCGCCAACAAAACATGAAACGATTTCTTGCATTTTCATCCATTGCACAAGTAGGTTTTATTTTAATTGGAATAAGTGGACAAAATATTGTCAGTACGGCATCCGTTGTGTTTTTTATTGTCATTTATCTTTTTTCAAATCTTGCAGCATTCGGAGTATTGACAATTGTGAGTGCACAAACAGGAAAAGAATCAATGAATGATTTTAATGGGTTTTATAAAACTAATCCAACATTGAGTTGGGTTTTAGCCCTTGCCTTATTTTCTTTAGCCGGCATTCCTCCCACAGCAGGTTTCTTTGGAAAATTTTTCTTGTTACTAGCCGGAGCAAGCAAAGGAAACTATTTGCTTATTACAATTGCTGCATTAAATATGGTGGTTGCTTTATTTTATTATTTGCGAGTGATTCAGGCAATTTTTATGACTAAAAATGAAAAGCCCATCGAAAAAATAAAAGTTCATCTTTTCCCAAAACTAGCACTGTTACTATGTGTTATTGGAATAATTTGTACCGGTATTTTTAATACTGTTTACAACTATATTTTTTCTTTATTAAAATAATTGATCACAAACTTTTGGTTTATGGCAATCAATAAAAATCACGAATTTGAAGACTTGGAAGGAAAAAAATGTGCTGTCGTTGAAAAAACTGTTTCACCAGATCGTGTAATTTTTTTAAAACAATTATTAGAGAAGAATAATTTTACTGTAGTGGTAGTTCCTTCTCCTCCTCCAAAAATAGTACCTACTCCAAGTGAAATACAAGAACCCGTTATTGAAACTTTTACCTTGGGCGTTACTGATGTTTCTTTTAATTCCACCAATGCCATTTTTGGAAGAACATTAAAAACTGCAAAAGGGCAAATTGTTACACTGGCGTATTGGCAACAAAAAGAAAATATTAGCAGCGAAGAGATTCCTTATTTTGAACAAATTTTTTAATAGAATGTTTATAAAAAATCTTTTCGATACAGAAACTTATCAAGAAACAAATACTCGAATAAACAATTTATCGGCAGACTCAAAAGGCCAATGGGGAAAGATGAGCGTTGGACAAATGTTAGCTCATTTACAAATTGGATTTAAAATACTCTTAAAAGGAAAACCTGTACGCCGTTTACTTTTAGGAAGATTGATTGGTTGGATGGTAAAAAAAATAATGTATAACGATGCTCCTTGGAAGAATAGCCTACCCACTTCTCCTATTTTTATTATAAAAGATGAACGCAAATTTGAAGAAGAAAAAAAACAACTGTTGGATTTAATTGAAAAATTTTATCAAGCAGGTAGTTTTGGAATTGGAGATAAAATACATCCTTTCTTTGGAAAATTTACAGCAGAACAATGGGGTAAAACAATGTGGAAACACATCGATCATCATCTGCGACAATTTGGAGTTTAAAAACTATAACCCACACTTACTCCCACAAATGCTTGGATATATCCTTTAGCAATCAATGGCGTAAACCCAACGCGCCAGATAAAACCACCATCCGCAGGTTGGCGCCTATACATAAATGAAGCGGTACCAAAAAAATTCGTTCCTCCTTTCTCATCATAAAAATCCATAATCTCTATTTTTTTTCCTGCAACTGTAAATCCGCCACCTACTTCGAATGTATGCGATGAACCCGTTTTACCAAATATGTAATTGATTTGAATCGGAAGAGTTACGACAGAAGCTTGATTATAATCCCCAAAATTATCCGTAACAATATAACCGGAAACAAAGCCCAGTCCAGCTCTTCCACCCCATCCGAATTGAGAATTTGAAAATCTTTTATCCAAGTTGGCAGAAAATAAAATGCCGGGGCCACCTAATTCTGCAAAGAATGAAGTTCCCTTTGAAGAACCTGAATTGCTATTTTCTTTTTCTTGAGCAAATGTTGTCATTGAACTAACTAGCAACAACAATGAAAATATTATTTTTTTCATACAAATAATTTTATCGAATAGCTAAAAGTACAATATCTTTTAAACTCTCAATGGAAATCCTTTCTTGTTTCATTGAATCGCGATAACGAATTGTAACCGTATTATCTTCTTTGGTTTGATAATCAACCGTAACACAGAATGGAGTACCAATAGCATCCATTCGACGATAGCGTTTGCCAATGGTATCTTTTTCTTCATAAAAACAACGAAAGGAAGATTTACAATCGTCCATAATTTTTCTTGCTATTTCCGGTAATCCATCTTTTTTAACGAGTGGCAATACGGCCAATTTCAATGGAGCAAGCTTTGCTGGAAACTTTAAAACCACGCGACTGTCTTGCTTTTCAGCCGTACTCAAATCTTCTTCTGTATAAGCCTGACTCATCACTAATAGAAACATTCTATCCAGTCCAATGGATGTTTCAATTACATAAGGAATATAATTTCCAAATGGTTTTCCTGTTGCTTCATCAATATCATTATCGAAATACTGCATTTTCTTTTTGCTGAATTCCTGATGTTGTTTCAAATCAAAATCTGTTCTGGAATGAATGCCTTCCACTTCTTTAAACCCTATTGGAAAATTATATTCAATATCACAAGCCGCATCCGCATAATGCGCTAATTTAATATGATCATGAAAACGATAATTATCGGTGGAAGTTCCCAAACTCAAATGCCATTTTAATCGTTCAGCTTTCCAAAATTCATACCACTGTTTTTGTGTGCCGGGACGAATAAAAAATTGCATTTCCATTTGTTCAAATTCGCGCATACGAAAAATGAATTGCCTTGCCACAATTTCATTGCGAAATGCTTTTCCTATTTGTGCAATACCAAACGGTATTTTCATCCTTCCTGTTTTTTGCACATTCAAAAAATTAACAAATATTCCTTGAGCAGTTTCGGGACGCAAATACACTATATTATCTTCCCCGTTTTCTGAAGCAGTAGAACCAAATTCAGTGGAGAACATTAAATTAAACTGCCGAACATCAGTCCAATTACAGGTTCCGCTAATGTTGCATTTAATTTTTTTATCCTCAATTAATTTTTTCAATCCCAAAAAATCATCTTTAGCCAATAAGCTTTCCATCGAAGAAAGTATTTCATTGGCTAAAATTTCATTACCAGATGAAGTTAGCTCTTCTGCAAATGTTTCAATCAAATGATCTACACGATATCTTTTTTTGCTGTCTTTATTATCAATCATCGGATCGTTGAAATTATCAATATGCCCCGACGCTTTCCACGTAGTGGGATGCATAAAAATAGCTGCATCAATGCCAACTATATTTTCGTGCATACGCGTCATGCTATCCCACCAATAATCTTTGATATTCTTTTTTAACTCGCTGCCCCATTGGCCGTAATCGTATACGGCTTGTTGCCCGTCATAAATTTCACTGCCGGGAAAAATAAACCCATATTCTTTACAATGAGAAATAATTTTCTGAAATTGATTACTGTCTGTTGCCATAATTTGGCAAAGATAATGCCCGAGCAGATTATAAGTTTTAGGAAAATAATATTGGAGGCTCCACTTCCCTTGTGTAACTTTAATAGATGACGTAAAAGCCGAATGGATATGTAAGTCAACTGTAAAAGGGTGTGGAGCAACACTTAATTCAATTTGTAAATGAGTCGCCTAATAAAAATCTCTTTGATTACTGTTTTTTCCTGTGCCGTGGCTATAGCAGTAAACTTTACACTTTCATTGCAGTTTATGCTAATTACTTACAGCACTACAACTATTTTATATCTTCTTAGTAGTTTAATGATTAATCGGAAAAATATTGGAGTAAATATTTTTCTATTTTTACTTCCACTATTGCTCTTGAATATAGTTGGTGTAATTGTAAACCCTAAACTCTTTCCAACCTATAGCCCAATAACATTTATACTGGCAGCTCTTGCTTTTCTTATAGGTCAGTTTACTAGGAGTAAAGAAGCAAAAAATAAAAAATCATGGCTATTTTATTCGCTTTTAACTATAACAACTTTTACATTTCTTTTCATTTCTTTTTATTTTACACCTCATCATTACTTCAACCTAACTCTAAACAGGCAAAAAATAGATGGCAATTTTAATGTTTATAACAAACTTGAATTTTCAAATTTAGATGGCACCCCCTATCAATTGAACAACCTTACTAATAAAACAGTTCTTCTTGATAATTGGTTTTTAAGCTGCTATCAATGTGTACTTAAGCTACAGCCTTTACGGGCACTTTCTGAAAAAGCCTCTTACGATACTACGTTAAAAATAATAACTGTAATTAACGGAAGAATAGACAGCATAGATGAAGTAATAAAATTTGTAAATAGGCATCCCGAAATAAAAATCCCTATTCTATATGATAAATTTAATACAATAAAAAATCTCATTAAGATTGAGGGATACCCCATAGAATTAATAATTGGGAAAGATGGTTTTATTAAAGAAAGGCATGACGGCTTTAACAAAGATGAACGAATGGTTTATGTTAACGAAACGCTTAAAAAACTTAAGAAATACAATAAAGAGTATGAAAATTAATGTCTTTCGCAATCCCTTTTGTTTTTAAAAATTACTCTTTATTTTTAGTGTCGATGATTATGGTAACCGGACCATCATTAATCAATTCAACTTTCATATCAGCACCAAATTTTCCTGCCTTCACATTTTCTCCCATTTCATTTGACAGTTGATCTAAAAATTGTTGATAAATAGGAATGGCAATTGCTGCCGTGCTTGCTTTACTATAGGAAGGACGATTCCCTTTCTTTGTAGATGCGTGCAATGTAAACTGGCTAACGACTAACAATTCACCTTTACTTTCTTTAACCGATACATTCATCACGCCATTGGCATCATTAAATATCCGAAGGTTTACAATTTTTCCGCATAGCCAATCAATATCATCCTTTGTATCTGCATCTTCAATACCTATCAGGATCAAAAGCCCAGTGTCAATTTTTCCAACTATTTTATCCTCGATAGTTACACTCGCATTCGATACTCTTTGAATTACCGCTTTCATTACGGCAAGATAATAGTTTCTCAGTATTCATTATTAATTTTGATAGTGTCGTAGATTAAAATAGCACAACAAATGGGAACGTATAGTTCTGAAATATTTTTCAAAACCAGCCGTAGTGGTGGCAAAGGCGGACAAAATGTAAATAAAGTAGAAACTGCCGTTACCGGGTTTTTCGATATCTCGTCTTCTACATTTTTTAGAGAAGATCAAAAATTAATTTTACTCTCTAAACTTTCCAATCGAATAAATGCAAAAGGACAATTATTTGTAAAATCACAAACGCATCGAACACAATATTCCAACAAAGACGAAGTATTGCAAAAGATGGCCAAATTGATTACCAATGCACTGCTAAAAAAGAAAGCACGCATTGCTACAAAAGTCAGTAAAGCAACAAAGGAAAAACGAGTTGAAAGTAAAAAGAAGAAAGCGGAAACAAAAATGAGTAGAAAAAAAATCAGACACGATGCGGATTAAATATTTTAGCAAAATGAAATTAAGATTACCGCTATTGTTGTTCTCACTTTTGACATTATTACTTTTTTCATTTTCTAACTCGAAAGTAAAACCAACGGAAAAAGGAACACTTGTTTTGCAGTTTCAACATTTGGTAAAGGATAAATATCTTTCATTCGACAGTGCCTATAAAAACTCCATCGGCGAGGACTTTACGGTTTCAAAATTTAAATATTATATCAGCAACATTGAACTATCAAATTCAAATACAGGCAAAAAACATTTTTTACAAGATTCCTACTTTTTAATTGATGAAGAAGTTGTCGCATCAAAAACAATATCGCTAGAAATTCCATCAGGCGATTATACAACTCTTCGTTTTTTATTAGGCGTTGATAGTATAAAAAATATGTCCGGAGCGCAAGCAGATGCACTGGATCCAATTAATGGAATGTTTTGGACTTGGAATTCCGGATATATTATGGCTAAACTTGAAGGAAGTTCTTCGTATTCTAAATCCGTTCATAATAAAATTGAATATCATATTGGTGGTTTTAAAAAAGAGGATAATACATTAAAAACAATTCAATTTTCGTTGCCTCAAGTTGTTAAACTAGATGAAACTAAAAAAGCTTTAATCACTCTTGAAGCCGATATTGCAACATGGTTTAGCAACAAATATGAACTTCCCATTAGTCAATATCCTGCTTGTACAATTCCCGGAAAATTGGCAGTTCAGTTTGCAGAAAATTACAAAGACATGTTTCGAATAAAATCTGTTGGTACCAATTAATAAGAAATGAAAACTATTAGAATAACAATAGTTGCGATGCTATTATTTGTTTTTTTGTTTTCACAAATAGTACAATCATTTTCATCTGCTACTTCAAATAATGGTAAAGGAAATACTCCATTACAGCAAGAAATTCCCGATGGGTTTCCAATGCCACATTATAAATTTGAACAAAACAAACTCACTCAAGAGGGATTTGATTTAGGAAGAAAACTGTTTTACGATGGAAGACTTTCCAAAGACGGCAATTTTTCATGTGGCAGCTGCCATCAACAGTTTGCCGCCTTTTCTACTTACGATCACAGCTTCAGTCACGGATTTAATAATAGTTCAACCCAAAGAAATGCCATTGCACTTTTTAATCTTGCTTGGCAAAAAGAATTTCATCACGACGGTGGAATAAATCACCTTGAAGTGCAACCGTTGGCACCATTGACTTCGCCAAACGAAATGGCGGAAACTATGAATACGATCATTCAAAAATTAAAAAAAGAGAAAGATTATCGCAAAATGTTTAAATCTTCTTTTGGTGATGAAAAAATTACAGGACAAAGAATTTTAAAAGCTCTTGCCCAATTTACAGGATCGATCGTTTCAGCCGATTCTAAATATGATCGAATGAAAAAAGGAATAGCAACATTCACTCCTTATGAAGAACGAGGTTACCTTTTGTATAAAACCAATTGCGCTTCCTGCCACCCCGAACCTTTGTTTACAGATTTGTCGTATCGAAATATCGGACTTTCATTGGATACATTTCTTAACGACTTTGGAAGAATGAAAATTACCGGTAAAAGCGAAGACTCTTTAAAATTTAAAGTTCCTTCTCTTCGCAATATTGCAGTATCAGCACCATTTATGCACGATGGACGATATCAAAGTATCAAAGCTTGTGTTGAACATTACGGCAATAAAATTAATAAAAGCACAACCTTGGATTCATTGTTGCAAAATGGAATTCGATTCAACAGAGCGCAAACAGTTGATTTAATAGCTTTTCTTCGAACACTGACAGATAGTACGTTGTTGAAATCATATCGCTTTTCCGATCCCGAAAACAAATCATTTAATAACATTGATAAACATTAAATTACATTTTACGATACCATTTAAAAATTGTGATGCAAGTTTCACCACTGAAAGTTATTTTTGTTACTATAAAACTATCTCTTGAGTAGTATTAAAAAACTGGCAGGGCAAACTCTTTGGTACGGCCTTAGTAATGTGGGCGGTAGATTTTTAAATTATTTACTCACCTTTCTACACGTTTATCTTTTTAAAAGTGCTGAATATGGCGATGTATCACTCTTCTACGCTAACGCAGCTTTATTAGGAATTCTATTTACATATGGCATGGAAACGGCTTATTTCCGATTTGTACAAGATGAAAAGAAACCGTACACTATCTATTCCACCGGTTTTGTTTCACTTTTGGGAACTACAATTATTTTTGTCGCTTTATTATTGTTCTACCGAAATCCCTTGGCGGCTTTCATGCATATTGATAGCAATCCGGAATGGATTACTTGGTTGGTGCTAATTGTTGCTGCGGATACACTTGCAACTTTACCATTTTGTGTGTTGCGTCAGCAAAACAAACCGCGTAAATATGCTTTCATTAAACTTGCCAATATTTTTTTAACTATCGGATTACAAATTTTCTTTTTCTGGATTTATCCAATATGGTTTAATACAACGGTGAACATCGGTTATGTTTTTCTTGCCAATCTTATTGCCAGCGCCCTTACTCTTTTATTTCTTTCAAAAGAATTATTACTCATCAGATGGGAGTTCGACAAACCACTTAGAAATAAAATGGTGGTATATGCTCTTCCTTTAATTATTGTTGGTTTCGGTGGTATGATAAATGAAACAATCGATCGGCAATTAATTCTTCGATTTTTTGAGGGAACAATTGAGCAAGCAAAATCTGCCAACGGAATTTATTCTGCCAATTATAAATTGGCGATATTGATTATTCTCTTCATTCAAGCTTTTAGGATGGGAGCTGAACCTTTCTTCTTTCAACAATCAGCCAACAAACAAGCACCTGAAACGTACGCCAGAGTGATGAAATTTTTTGTCATTGTTTGTTGTCTTTGCTTTTTATTCATCGTTTTATTTCTTGATGTTTGGAAATTACTGCTCACTACAAAACACCCAGAATATGCACAAGGGATAATGATTGTACCGATTCTAGCCTTGGCAAAAATATTTTTAGGTATTTATTACAACCTTTCTATTTGGTATAAACTTAAAGACAAAAACAAATTGGGTGCATTGATTACAATGGGTGGCGTAGCCATCACTATTGTGTTTAACGTAATTTTTATTCCACGCATTGGATATTTTGCAAGTGCAATTGCCACCGTACTGTGTTATGGATTTATGATGATAACAAGTTATTGGCTAGGTCAAAAATATTATCCTGTGCCGTATGCTTGGAAAAAACTTTTCTCTTTTATTGCGCTATCTGTTTTACTGTTTGGTGTTCATCAATTATTTCTACAGTTACATTTTTCCATTTGGATCAACATGATTGCTGCAGTTTTTTTAATCGCTTGTTTTATACTTACAATGTTAAAAGTAGAAAAGAAAGAATTTCAGGAAGTGCCAATTCTGAAAAAAATAATATCGCGATTCACATTTCTCTAAAGTTTTACAAAAGGATTGTTAGCTTTTTCAAATTCAATAGTAGTGGTTGGTCCGTGCCCCGAATAAACTATTGTATCGTTTGGCAAAGTAAAAAGTTGGGTTTGAATACTTCGTACTAAAGTTTGAGCATCACTTCCAGGCAAGTCAGTTCTACCAACACTGCCATAAAAAAGCACATCACCCCCTATTACAAACCCTCCTTCTTTATGATAAAAACTAATACTTCCTGGCGAATGCCCAGGTGTAAACAGAATTTCTAACTCATCTTTTCCAACATTCACTGTTGTGTTTTCTTTTATATAAATTATTGGCCCGTTGTAATTCTCAAATGGCATTTGCCACATTTCTCCCGACTGCGGAGCAAAATCAAAAACGGGTTTCTCTTTTTCATGAAAATGTAGGCTCAATCCCCATTTTTCAGAAACATATTTATTGCCAAAAACATGATCAAGATGACAATGCGTATTGAGTAAAAGCGTTGGCTGAAGCCCCTCTTCCATGATAAACTTTGTCAACTCTTCTTTTTCATTTTCAAAATAACAACCGGGATCTACAATGCAACACTGCCTTTCTTCGTTATATAAAACGTAAGTGTTTTCCTGAACGGGATTAAATGTCAATACTTTAACACGTAACATGATTGGTTTTTTGTATTTTAGTTGTGCCAATGATTTTCCAATCACAAAATTAATAATTGAATTAATTTTTAAACATAAATATTTCAAACGATCCCATATTTTATGAAATTTTTTCTGAAAAAATACTCCTTACAGCTCATTATCCTTTTTGCTGTCATTTTCAATAACGCATTTGCACAAGTAAGCACCGTTGAGTTTGGTAAAAACCGAGTTCAATACCAAAAATTAAAGTGGAAATATTATCAAACACAAAGTTTCAATACCTATTTTAGTCAAGATGGACTGGCCTTGGGAAAATATGTGGCGCAAATTGCTGAAAAAGAATTACCCGCTATTGAAGAGTTTATTGAATACGGTATGCAACGCCGCACCAATATTATTGTTTACAACAATTTTGAAGAGTTTCAGCAAAGTAATATCGGACTGGGAATTGACTGGCAAAACACAGGTGGTGTAACTCAGTTAGTTAATAATAAAATTGTTATTTTTTTTGATGGGAACCACGAAAACATAAAAAGACAATTAAAACAAGGTATTGCAAAAGTGTTGGTTGAGAATATGTTGTTTGGTGAAGACTTAGGAGAATTTGCAGCCAACAAAGCTTTATTAGATTTACCCCCTTGGCTCACCGACGGTTTTATTTCTTATGCCGGAGAAAATTGGAGTACTCAATTAGACGATGAATTAAAATCGGCTATGCTTAGTGGACGTTATAATAATTTTTATCAGCTAGCACACGAAAAGCCGCTGCTAGCGGGCCATTCATTCTGGCGCTATATTGGAGATAAATATGGTAAAAGCAATACAACATATTTGCTTTACCTCAGCCGCATTTATAAAAATCTAAATAGTGCCACTTTTAAGATTACTAAAAAGAAAAAGTTCAAGCAGCTACTTCAGGAATTCATGACTGAAGAAAGTCAGAAATATTTTAAAGATATTCGAGGAAGAAGAAATGTTCCTAAAGGTCAGCTCTCCGTTTCTGAATTAATTGATAAAAAAGATTTCATCCGATTTAATGCAAATCCAGTACAAAGAAGTCTTACGTGGGCAGTAGTTGAATATAATCAAGGCCGATACAGTGTTATTTTAAATGAAAATTTTGTAAACAGAAAATTGTTATTAAAATTTGGAACACGCACCCGCGAAAAAGAACAAAATCCAAATTATCCCATTCTTGCTTGGGATGGTAAAGGATCGCGCCTAGCGGTTCTTTATAGCAAGAACGGAAAAATTAATTTGTTTGTTTACGATGTTGTTAACCGAATAAAAATTCATACTACAGAGCTGAAACAATTCAGTCAAGTTCAGGATATGAAATATATGTTGGATGCCAACACACTTTTATTTAGTGCTGTAAAAAGTGGACAAACCGATCTTTTTGTTTACAAAATAGACAAACAAACAGTAGAGCAAATTACCAATGATGTTTATGATGACTTAGATGCTTCCTTTGTTACTTTTCCAAATAAAACCGGTATAGTTTTTTCCAGTAACCGCCACACAGCCGAATCGAAAAACAGTGATGATTCCTTGCCTAGCAATCGGTTTAATATTTTTTTAATTGACAATTGGAATAAATCAGAATTCAAACAAGTTTCTCAACTGAGTAATTTGAAACAAGGCAATGCCCGCTATCCCTCGCAATACAACGCCAACCATTTTACGTTTGTCAGCGATGCTAATGGCATCAACAATCGATATGCTGGATTTTTCAGCACCAAAAGAGAAGGAATGGATACGCTGGTTTATATTGGAGATGAAGTGTTGCATAACCCCAATCAAATGGAAGTAGATTCTATTTTGAAAGAATGGGAGAAAAAAGATGTTGATTCGATTGGTTTCTTTTCTGTGACGGATGATTCTTCGTATGTTTTTCCTATAACTAATTACCAAAGTGGTTTATTGGAAACAAGAACGGCCGGAGATAATCAACAAATAAGTGAGGTGGTGCGCCAGGGCGATTTTAAATTCTTGTATCGTTTACGCGTTGATGAAAATGTGTTGCGTCGTAGAAACATATCCACTCGACCAACCGAATATTTGAAAAAAATTATTGAAGAAGAAAAATTCTCTACCAAAGAAACGGACATTCCGATTGTAGATGATTCTACTAAAGTTCAAGACCTCGATTTTTTTAAAAGTGAGTTTGCAGATGAAAAAAAACAAATTGGAATATCAGATAAATTAATCAAGGAAACAAAAGACGTAACAACCCCTTCCGTTTTAAGTACGGCAAAACTTTTTGAATATCGTCCACCTAAATTTTTCAACGATTATTTAGTAAGCGGATTTAACAACAACGTTTTGGTAACTCGATATCAGCCGTACGGTGGCGGTGTTGGCCCCATTAAACTTAGTAACGGCAACGCATTCAATGGTATTTTACGAGTGGGTACTTCAGATTTATTTGAAGATTGGAAGTTTGCCGGTGGATTTCGTATCGGTCCTGATTTTAAGGATAACGAATATGTAATGTCAACCCAATATTTGAAAAAAAGGTTTGACTACGGACTCACCTATTATAGAAATAGTAGTCGTGTTTTACTGACTGGAGCTGGCATTAGCTTTAATGGAAAAATGTTCACTAATTTATATCAAGGATCTGTTTCCTATCCATTTAATCGTGTAAAAAGTGTTCGTGCAAATTTTGGTTATCGGTCCGACAGAATTGTTGTTTTAGCAAATGATGCGATAGCACCTCCGTTAACGTTACTGCTCGATGATCTAAAAGATCATTATGGATTATTGCACTTAGAATTTGTTCATGACGACGCCGTCAGCAAGGCGTTGAATATTTGGAATGGTCTTCGTTATAAATTTTATATTGACTGGAATTCACGCATCAACAAAGCAGTAAATGGTTCTAATCCCTACACATTAAATTTTGGAGGAGATGCTCGATATTATTTACCTATTTATCGAAATTTGATTTGGGCAGTTCGCGGCGGACTTGATGTGTCTTGGGGACCACAAAAAATTATTTATTATTTAGGCGGAGTTGATAATTGGCTTTACCCAAAATTCAATGACAGCAACAGGCCCGACTTTGATACTGATTATGCGTTTCAAAGTTTAGCTGTTAATCTAAGAGGATTTAATCAGAACGTGGCAAATGGAAATAATGCTTTTGTAGTAAACAGCGAAATTCGGTTACCGCTTTTTACAACACTTTTAAATAAACCCATCAACAATGCTTTTTTAAGAAATTTTCAACTCGTTCAATTTTTTGATTTAGGATCGGCATGGAATGGCGCCTATGATAAAATTGAAAGACCATCCGTCGTTTACGGACAACCTCCATTAGTTGTAAAAGTAAAAGCTGGTGGCATTGGGCCTTTTGCCGGTGGTTATGGATTTGGCGCACGCAGTACTTTGCTTGGCTATTTTTTAAGATTAGATGCTGGATGGGAAATGAATGGCTTCTTTAAAGAAAAACCAATTCTTTATTTAGCCATGGGTGTTGATTTTTAAAACCCGTTAATTTATAACACATAGCCAACCAATTTTAGATAGCTTTAGTGCAAATTATGGCACATATATACTAGTTATTCGTCAGCGGTCATTGTAAACAATAGCATTCCAGCAATCTAAATCAATAACAATGGCAGATAAACAAAACTTCGATCAATTAAAAGCAGAGGCCTTTGCGAGTTCGCTGATCGACACTCTTAACAAAAGTGCACTTTCACTTATGACTTCTATTGGTCATCGTTCAGGATTGTTTGATACTATGGCTGAAATGGACTTTGCTACTTCTGCTGCAATTGCAGATAAAGCAGCACTCAATGAACGCTATGTTAGAGAATGGCTCGGAGCAATGGTTACAGGTGGTGTTATTGATTATGATCCTGAATCAAAATCATATCATTTGCCGGCTGAACATTCTGCTTGCCTTACCCGTAATGCCGGAGCAGATAACATTGCTGTGTTTGCTCAATATACAGCGGTGTTGGGAGAAGTAGAAGACGAGATAATCAACTGTTTCAAAAATGGTGGTGGTGTTCCCTATTCCAAGTTTCACCGTTTTCATGAAGTGATGGCTGAGGACAGCGGTCAATCTGTTTTATCTTCTTTAGAAAGTCACATAATTCCTTTGGTTCCTGATTTAATTACAAAACTAAAATCAGGAATTAAAATGCTTGATGTAGGATGTGGTTCGGGAAAAATTATTAATAAACTGGCTGCGCTGTTTCCTCATTCACATTTTACAGGCATGGATTTATCAGCTGAAGCAATTGCAACAGCTAGTTCAGCGGCTGCCGTGAGTAGATTGAAGAATGTTGAATTTATTATCAAAGACCTCTCTGACTTTCATCAAACTGCACTTGTGGCGAAGTATGATTTCATTACTACATTCGATGCCATTCATGACCAGGGGAAACCACTCAATGTCTTGAAAGGAATTTACCGCGCATTAAAAGCTGACGGTATTTATCTTATGCAAGATATTAGCGGAACAAGTCATCTTGAAGAAGACATCAAACATCCAATCGGAACATTTTTGTACACCATTTCCTGCATGCATTGTATGACCGTTTCACTTGCTCAAGATGGCGAAGGACTTGGGGCAATGTGGGGCGAAGAAAAAACAAAAGAGTATTTATCAAATGCTGGTTTCAGTTCCGTTCAGACCAACAAACTTTCCCACGATATTCAAAACAATTGGTATGTTATAACAAAATAGCTCCATTAATTACCAATAAGAACAACTACTGCTAACAATAAGCTTAAAAGAAAATTTAAATTATAAGTAACCTGCTCTATTAATTCCTTTTCCTATCTTTCTGCAAAATAAAAATCACTATTTTGATTTAATGTTTAGTTTATGAAAGAAAAATTCATTTTAGCACTGGATGCCGGAACCACCAGCAGTCGTTGTATTATTTTCGATAGCAACGGAAATATTCGAGCAACAGCACAAAAAGAATTTTCACAAATTTTTCCACAACCAGGATGGGTAGAACATGATGCGATTGAAATTTGGGAAACGCAGCTGAGTACAATTGTAGAGGCAACGGAAAAATCTGGTATTGAATTAAATCAAATTGCGGCTATTGGAATAACTAACCAAAGAGAAACAACAGTAGTATGGGAAAGAAGTTCGGGAAAACCAATTTACAATGCCATTGTTTGGCAAGATAGAAGAACGTCTGATTACTGTAATCAACTTAAAGCTGATGGTTTAAAAGAAACAATTCAGCAAAAAACAGGACTCGTACTTGATGCTTATTTTTCTGCAACCAAACTGAAATGGATTTTAGATAACGTACCTGGTGCAAGAGTAAAAGCAGAAAAAGGCGAACTCGCTTTTGGCACAATTGACAGCTGGCTTATTTGGAAATTAACAAACGGAAAAGTACACGCTACCGATGCATCGAACGCATCACGAACCCTGTTGCTGAATATTCATATAGGTGAGTGGGATGAAGATTTATTGAAACTGTTCACCATACCAAAATCAATTTTACCGGAAGTAAAAGAATCCAGCACATTATTTGGCGAAGCGATTATTAATAATACTTCAATTCCTATTGCTGGAAATGCCGGAGATCAACAAGCTGCTTTGTTTGGGCAAATGTGCATTCGTCCGGGAATGGTTAAAAACACGTATGGTACTGGTTGTTTTATGCTGATGAATACTGGAACAGAAGCAATTCTTTCAAAAAATAATTTACTCACAACAATCGCTTGGAAAATTAATAACAAAACAGAATATGCATTAGAAGGAAGTGTTTTTATAGCCGGTGCAGTAGTTCAGTGGCTTCGCGATGGAATTAAAATTATCAATACTTCTCAAGAAGTTGAAGTACTTGCACAACAAGTAGAAAATACCGCAGGAGTTTATATCGTTCCTGCATTTGCAGGTCTTGGTGCACCTTATTGGAATCAGCAAGTACGGGGAAGTATTTTTGGATTAACTAGAGGAAGTAACAATTCGCATATCGCAAAAGCTGCTTTAGATAGCATTGCCTACCAAACATTCGATGTGCTAAAAGCAATGGAAGCCGATTCAAAAATTAGTATAGCAGAACTTCGTGTAGATGGTGGTGCTACCATCAATAATCAATTGATGCAATTTCAAAGTGATATATTAAATACGAAAGTTGTACGTCCAAAAATTACTGAAACAACTGCATTGGGTGCCGCTTATTTAGCAGGACTTGCAACGGGATTTTGGTCTTCCATATCCGAAATACAAAAACAATGGCAAGTAGAAAAAGAATTTACTAATTCTATGAATGAAGAAAAAAGAACATCACTATTAAAAGGATGGCAAAGAGCTGTAAAAGCGAGTATCCTTTGGGGCGATGAGCACCAATAAATTTAATGGTTTGTATTTTCAAACTAACTTTCTGTAATAATAAATAAATAAATGAACCGTGCCGAAATGTTGCAGCAAATGGTTTCCCAAAAAGAGTGGGATATCTGTATCATTGGTGGTGGCGCAACGGGATTAGGAATTGCGGTGGATGCTGCTTCTCGTGGTTACAAAACCATTCTTCTTGAAAAATTTGATTTTGCAAAAGGAACTTCCAGCCGAAGTACAAAATTAATTCACGGAGGAATTAGATACTTACAACAAGGAAGATTAAAATTTGTAACTGATTCGTTGAAAGAAAGAGGATTGCTTTTTAAAAACGCACCGCATATTGTCAAAAATCAATCATTTATTATTCCCAATTATAAAATCTGGGAACAACCCTTTTATGGAATAGGATTGAAATTGTATGATTGGATGGCAGGAGATTTAGCACTTGGTCCATCTCAATTTTTATCAAAACAAGAAACACTAAAACTAGCACCCACATTAAATTCTGAAGGATTGCGTGGAGGAGTTTTATATCACGACGGGCAATTTGATGATGCCCGATTGGCTATTCATTTGGCAATGACTGCCGCAGATTTTGATGCCACACTTCTCAATTATTGTAGTGTTGATGGTTTTCTGAAAGTAAAAAATAAAATAGTTGGCGTGACAGCAACTGATACACTTGAAAACAAACAATACGAAGTAAAATCAAAAGTGGTTATTAATGCCACAGGTGTTTTCAATGACGACATTGTTAAAATGGATAATGAGTTTTTTGTTCATCAAATTACACCAAGCCGGGGAATTCATTTGGTGTTCAACAAAGAATTTTTTCCTTCAGAAACAGCATTAATGATTCCCAAAACTGAAGATGGCAGAGTATTATTTGCCATTCCTTGGCATAATAAAATTATTGTGGGAACAACCGACACTCCCACAAGTAAAACTGATATCGAACCTATTGCATTGACTTCGGAAGTTGAATTTGTTTTGCATCATGTGGGACGATATCTTACGAAAAGTCCCACGAAAAATGATATTAAAAGTGTGTTTGCAGGGTTACGTCCATTATTGAATGAAAAAAATAAAACAACGTCAACGCTTACAAGAGATCATCGAATTTTTATTTCAGCATCAGGATTAATCAGCATTGCCGGAGGTAAATGGACTACCTACCGAAAAATGGCAGAGGATGTTTTAACCGTCGCCATTCGACAAGCTGGATTATTAGAAAAAATATGTCGTACAAATAATTTGCCCATTCACGGATATCAAGAAAATACAGATTTTAAAAAGCCGCTTTATTATTACGGCTCCGATGAAGATAATATTCAGTTGCTTTATACAACAAATAAAGAATTAAAGGAACTCATTCACAACGAACTTCCTTTTACAAAAGCTGAAATAATATGGGCTGTACAAAATGAAATGTGTATGACGATTGAAGATGCATTGAGCAGAAGAACTCGAGCACTATTTTTAAATGCAAAAGCTGCAATTGAAGCAGCTCCCATTACAGCTGAACTGATGGCAGATGTTATGGGCAAAGATGAAGCATGGAAAAAACAAGAAGTACAAAATTTTAATCTCGTTGCAAAACATTATCTTCCCACTACAATTAAAACTTAATAAATGTTACCCAACTCTTTTATCGGCGAATTTATTGGAACTGCTTTATTGCTAATTATTGGAAATGGCGTTGTAGCCAATGTTGTTCTAAATAAAACCAAAGGAAATAATAGTGGTTGGCTTGTAATTACGTTGGGATGGGCGATGGCCGTTTTCTTGGGAGTTTATACTTCGGTAAAATTAGGAGGAAGTGGACATTTGAACCCAGCTGTAACTATTGCTATGACTGCATTAAATGGATTTGACTCGCATTTACTTATTCCTTATTTGATAGCTCAATTTACTGGCGCAATAGTAGGCACTACAATTGTATGGATTGCTTACAAACAACATTTTGACGAAACAAATGATACGGCTGCTAAACTTGCTGTTTTTTGTACCGGCCCAGCTATTAGAAATTCCTTTACAAATTTTTTCACTGAAACACTTGGGACATTTATTCTAGTATTTGGAGTAATGGCCATGACTCCTTCTGCTGCAACTTTAGGTACACTAGATGCGTTACCCGTTGCTTTGTTGTTGTTAGGAATTGGGCTATCGCTGGGTGGACCTACTGGTTATGCAATTAATCCTGCAAGAGATTTAGGCCCTCGAATTGCTCATTTCATTTTACCCATAAAAAATAAAGGAAATAGTGATTGGAGTTATTCTTGGATTCCTGTAGTGGGCCCAATTCTTGGTGCTTTATTAGCTGTTTTTCTTTACACAAGTATTGCATGAAAAAATATTTACTTTCTATTTTAATAACACTTCTCTTTATGCCATCTTATTTAATTGCTCAAGATCCGGAACAAAAACTAAAAGACAAGGGTATTATTTTAACTGCAACTTCTCAGCCCATTGGAAATTATGTGAATGTAATTCGTGTGGGAAACCTTTTATTTCTTTCAGGGAAAGGACCGAACAAACCCGATGGTAGTATAATAATTGGAAAGGTTGGTCGAGACTTAACTTTAGAACAAGGTTATGAAGCAGCTCGGTTAGTTGCCATAAATCACATTTCTGTTTTAAAAGCAGAGCTAGGAAACTTAAATAAAGTAAAGCGAATTGTAAAAGTGTTGGGAATGGTAAATGCTACCGATGATTTTACGAATCATCCAAAGGTTATAAATGGATATTCAGATTTTATGGTAGAAATTTTTGGCGAAAAAGGTAAACATGCAAGATCGGCAGTTGGAATGAATTCATTACCATCCGGAATTGCAGTAGAAGTGGAAGTAATTGTGGAAGTTGAAAATTGAGTTTACAAAAAGTTAGCTTCTTCTCTTTAATATTTTCATAATTTTCTTACAAGCCGAAATAATTTCTTTTTCACTAATAATAAGCGGTGGTGAAATTCTTAAACAATTGGAAGAAAACAAAAACCAATCGGTAACTAATCCGTTTTCGATACAAGCATCAATTACTTTCTTATTTATTTCAAACGATTCAAACTCTATTGCCAACCACAACCCAAAAGAGCGAACTACTTTTATTTTAGGGTGATTCAATAATGAAAGAAATAATTTTTCTTTTTTTGTAATCTCCTCCATCAACTTTTCTTCCTGCAAAACATTGAATGCTGCCATACCAGCTGCACAACAAACTGGATGTCCGCCGAATGTGGTAATATGTCCCAACAGTGGATTTTCGGCTAACTGATCCATCAATTTTTTATCAGCAATGAATGCCCCCATCGGCAAACCGCCACCCAAGGCTTTGCCGAGTAAAACTATATCTGGAACAATTTCAAAATGTTCAAATCCCCAAAGCTTTCCTGTTCTTCCAAATCCTGTTTGTATTTCATCAAGAATTAAAAGTGCTCCTACTTGAGTGCATTTTTTTCGTAACGCCATCATCCATTCTTTTGAAGGAACAATTATTCCAGCTTCAGCCTGCACAGTTTCTGCAATAACACAGGCTGTACGCTCTGTAATATTTTCCAATACTGTAAAAGAATTGTATTCCAAATGCAATACATCGGGTAAAAGTGGACGAAAAGCATTTCGCCAATATTCATCTCCCATAACACTCAAAGCTCCTTGTGTAGATCCGTGATACGACTTATTGAAAGCAATAATTTCTGTTCTCCCTGTAACTCTCTTTGCCAATTTCATAGCCCCTTCAGTTGCTTCGGCACCTGAGTTTGTAAAGTAAACTGAGTTCAGTGTTTGTGGTAAGTGTTGAGTTAGAAGTTGGGCGAATTGAACTTGTGGTGTTTCTATAAATTCGCCATACACCATAATGTGCAAGTAGGCATTCAACTGTTTTTTTATAGCGGCAATCACTTTGGGATGCCGATGTCCGATATTGGCTACACTGATTCCGCCAATTAAATCAAGATATTTTTTTTTATTCTTATCCGTCAAAACACAGCCTGAAGCTTTTTCAATTTCCAATGCCATTGGCGCAGTGGAGGTTTGAGCAATGTGCTGATAAAATAATTCCCGTTGATTCATACTATGCACAAAGATGTAAAAGAATTTTTAATTGATCCGATTAAATGAGTTGCAGAAAAATTATCTAATTTGCAAACAAACTTAAATCTCTTTTCATGCCAGTAATCCTTTCCGTAGAAGATAAATATCCGCAAATGGGCAATAACTGTTTTATTGCACCCAATGCTACTCTTGTGGGAAATGTAACAGCTGGAGATGATTGCAGCTTTTGGTTTAATGCTGTTGTTCGGGGTGATGTAAATTTTATTAAACTTGGAAATAAAGTTAACGTACAAGACGGAGCGTGTATTCATTGCACTTATCAGCGATTTGGAACTAGTATTGGAAATAATGTTTCCATCGGCCACAATGCGATTGTACACGGATGCACGATACTCGATAATGTTTTGATAGGCATGGGAGCCATAATAATGGATGGAGCTGTGGTGCACAGCAATACAATTATTGCGGCAGGCGCTGTAGTGCTGGAAGGAACTATATGTGAAGCGGGTAGTATTTATGCCGGCGTACCAGCAAAAAGAACAAAAAATATTTCGCCCGAAATGATAAGTGGAGAAATTAATCGAATTGCCAATAAATATGTAAAATATGCCGATTGGTTTCGATCGCCAACACAGAAGCCAGAATAATCAAACTTAATTTCAAACGAAATATCTAATGAATATTTTCGTTATAGAAACAATTATAACTGAATAATTTAGGATATGAAAAAAATAAAATTTCTCCTCGTTATTAGCGCGATGGTTTTTTTATTGTCTTCGTGTTCGGTTTGGAACAAACTGTTTGCTCCAAAATATGGATGCCCAACCGACGGTAAAAATGTAGGTGCAGAAAAAATTTTAAGTGGCAATCCTGCTGCCATGAAGTCTGCTTCAAAAGCAAAAAAATTTAAAATTTAATCTATTCCTAAAAAGAATTTTTCCTTGCCCGTACGCTAAATTGTGTGTAAAAATTAACGAGTTCTTAGTAGATATTTTTTTACTTTTACAAAAATGCCACCATGGTTAATTTAATTTCTGAAGGTGTTGAAATAAGTGTTGAGACTTTTTATCAGCAGGATTATAGCAATCCGCTTCAGTCAGAATTTATGTTTGCGTATCGGATATTTATTGAAAATCATAATTCATTCCCTATTAAGTTACACCGCCGTCATTGGTATATTTTCGACAGCAATAGCACCCATCGGGAAGTTGAAGGTGAAGGTGTAGTTGGCGTACAGCCCATTATAGCTCCCGGAGAAAAATATCAATATGTTAGTGGTTGTAATTTGCAAACAGAAATTGGAAAAATGTCGGGCTCCTATCAAATGGAAAATCTAAATTCAAAACAAATGTTCGATGTTAATATTCCGGCTTTTGTAATGATTGTACCTCATAAAAATAATTAAACACAGCTTTTACATTACTTGGGTTTGTACTTGGCTCCCTGCAAAATTTTTAAAGCATCGGCTTGCATCACTTCCTGAATTGAAAGTGTTGAATTCTTCTCTACAAATTTTTTCAAAATCTGACGACCAACCCATACACCAATATTTCCGGGAGAAGCTTGCGGGAATACTGCCGTAAAAGGTGCTTCACCAATATAGGTTTGAATGATAGTTGGGTCAGTTGTATAAATATTTTTTTCGTTGTTGAGTAAATAATTCCAAATCATTCCTTCGTTTTCCAAACACCAATTCAGCTGATTTTGTGTGTATCCTGTTTTGATAGAATCGGCCGTAGTAGGCATCAATTTGTCCAACAACCAAGCCTGCTTTCCTTTTTCAATTATTTGTTCCATCAAATTTTTACCCAAACTATTATCTGGGAAAAAATCGTCCACCACTAATTTCATCACATCAGCTACCATATAATTTTTTTCAAATCGACGGCTTCGATAAAGCGGTGCCACTTGCGTTACAAAATAATTATCGCTGTACAGTGGAAAACTTTTTCCTAAATAAAATTGAAGGTTAATGCCAATAAAATTGGGCCCAATAAAATTTGGACTAGATTCACCCGAAGCTGTTTGTGCCATAACATCAACTGGTCCCAACAAAGTAATTACTGGAGGAATTTTGTACTCCGGAAAATAATATTTTACAAACCGGAATGTGTTTTCAAACTCCTGTTGAATCAGTGAAAAATTATCAAACTCTGTTTGTGTAGCTTTTTGAAGTGAACCACTTAACTGGATGAAATTTTTTATGCCCGAATCAATATTTGATGGATCCAAGCCAAGAATCTGTTGCAAGAAAATGGGTGTTAATTCGGGATATTTTTGATGTAATTCTTGAAGTGACTTTTCCAGCAAAACTGTGTCCATTACAAAAAAATCTATTTCAAATCGGTGTACAACAACTTCGGACTTGATGGAAGAAACATCGGGTATTTCACTTTCTTCGTTGCAAGAGCAAAAACAGCTTAGGAGGAACAGACAAAATAAAATAGGTTTCATCGTAATTACGAAGATAAAGTAAACAAGATTCTGAAGTCTTTTAGTACAGACAAGCTAAATTTGTAGAATGAAGATTGCTTTAGCCCAGCAGAATTATCACATTGGAAATTTTGAATACAATCGAAATAAAATTATCGAAGGAATTTTATGGGCAAAACAAAAAGGTGCCGATTTAGTTGTATTCCCCGAACTCTGTATTTGTGGATATCCTCCACGAGATTTTTTAGAATTTAATGACTTCATCAACTCGTGTTGTTCCTCCATTGATGAAATCAAACAATTTGCAGATACAATTGGCGTGATCATTGGTGCTCCTTCTAGAAATAAACAAAAAGAAGGTAAAGAACTTTTTAATGCTGCTTATCTTCTATACGATAAAGAAATAAAAGCAGAAATTCATAAAACCCTTTTACCCAATTATGACATTTTTGATGAAAATCGATATTTTGAACCGGCGAATGAATGGAATGTAATTTCTTTCAAAGGAAAAAAATTAGCCATTACTATTTGTGAAGACATCTGGAACATGGGCGACAATCCACTCTACCGAATTACACCGATGGAAAAGTTGATGCTACAACAACCCGATGTTATGATTAACGTTTCCGCCTCTCCGTTCAATGTTGGGCAACATATTGTTCGTAATAGTATTGTAAAAGCACATACTGTCAAATACAAAATTCCCATGTTGTATTGTAATGCTGTTGGTGCGCAAACAGAAATTATTTTCGATGGTGGAAGTTTGGTATACGATGGCAATGGAAACAAAGTTTTCGAAATGAAATACTTTGAAGAAGATTATCAACTTTTCGATATATCACAATTTTCTAAACCTGAAACCACCACTATAAATAGCGACACTACTTATTTTTATTCTACCAAAGAGATTGCCATAAAAGGTAATCGACTTGATTATTTAACAAACGAAAAAAATATTTTAGAAATTAGAAAAGCGTTGGTGTTGGGCATTCGGGACTATTTTTCAAAAATGAAATTTTCGACAGCTCTCCTTGGAGCAAGTGGCGGAATTGATAGTGCCGTTACACAAGTTTTGGCCGCTGAAGCGCTAGGAAAAGAAAATGTTTCTGCCATTCTCATGCCATCAGAATTTTCGACTAATCATTCGGTTGCCGATGCTACTCAATTAAGTATAAATCTTGAATGTCGCCATGAAATAATTTCTATCACCAATATTTTTGATGCTATTTTAAAAGAACTAAAGCCCATTTTTAAAGATTTACCTTTTGATGTTACTGAAGAAAATGCTCAAGCCAGAATTAGAGGAACTATTTTAATGGCGATGGCAAATAAATTTGGAAGTATTCTTTTGAACACTTCAAACAAAAGTGAACTTGCAACTGGTTATGGAACTTTGTATGGCGATATGGCCGGCGGGATAAGTGTTTTAGGTGATTTATATAAAACACAAATTTATGCCTTGGCAAAATTAATCAACAGCGAAAAAGAAATTATTCCTCATTCCATTATTACAAAAGCTCCTTCGGCAGAATTAAGGCACAATCAAAAAGATAGCGATAGCTTGCCCGAGTATTCAATACTTGATACAATTTTATATGAATACATTGAGTTGAGAAAAAGTCCGAATGAAATTATTGCACAAGGATTTGAAAACAAACTTGTATCTAAAATTTTAAACCTTGTAAACCACAACGAATACAAACGCAATCAGTTTTGTCCTATTCTTCGTGTGAGTAATAAATCATTTGGAACAGGAAGAAGAATTCCAATTGTTGGAAAATATCTGATGTAATTCCTATTAATGAATAAAAGTAAACGTTGCAGCAACAGGCAATGGCGACGGTGGTATTGTTACTTGTTGTGCTAAAACCAAACTAGACTGGCTTAGTGTTACAATTGTAAATGTGCTAGAGCCGCCGGGAATTAATGTTGTAGAAAAATTCAGCTCTGTTTCGTTATTTTGAAAACTCCAATTAAAAGTTGGTGCTGCGGGAGGTGTACAAGGAATTGCTCCTTCATTTACTGTTCCAGTTCCGTTGGAAACAAAAGTGAAAATATTATCTTTTACACATGCGGGAACACTAGTTGTAATATCAAGGATGCCTGCTACAACTTTATCCAATTTCCAAGTTGTACTTGTTAGCATCTCTTTTTTGGTGGGAGGAACATATTTCTTTTTACAAGAATCAACGCCTAAAATAATTATCAAAAACAAAGAAATATAAAAAAATGCTTTTTTCATACCTATTAATTGACACGAAAGTTATTCAAAATATTTTTATTGTTAATTTTAAAAGAAACTTCTGAACATTATTTGTTCTTATCTTTCCTCAAATTCATCCTTTATTATTAATAAATCACAATGAGGGCACTTGTTTACAAATCTACCGGTAACTGGTATTACGTTAAAGATGAAAATGGTAAGTTTTGGAATGCTAGAATAAAAGGTGTTTTAAAACTGGATGAAATTAGTTCTACAAACCCAATAGCCGTTGGTGATGAAGTAGAAATAGAAATTGAAAATGAGCTTGAAAATTCAGCTACTATTTTTACTATTTATCCAAGAAAAAATCATATTCATCGGCAATCGCCGAGTAAAAAATATCAGCAACATATTATTGCTTCCAATCTTGATCAATCAATTTTAATGGCAACATTAAAGGACCCCAAAACATCGCAAGGATTTATTGATCGTTTTGTTGTGGCTTGCGAAATGTATCATGTGCCGGCTATTATTCTTTTCAATAAAGCCGATTTGCACAACTCAAAGACGAAACAAAATTTTGAAGCACTCAAAAAAATGTACGAAGCTGTCGGTTATAAAGTACTATTAACAAGTTTAGTTGAAAACACAGATCTTTCCGAATTAGAAGTTCTTTTAAAAAATAAAACATCTTTACTTAGTGGGCATAGTGGTGTAGGCAAATCAACACTTATCAATCTGCTTTGTCCCAAACTATCACTCAAAACACAAGAAGTTAGTGGTTGGAGTGGCAAAGGTTTGCACACAACCACTTTTTCTGAAATGTATGATTTAAAATTTGATGGAAAAATTATTGACACTCCGGGTTTACGGGAATTTGGATTAACCAATATTTCAAAACAAGAACTCTCCCATTATTTTCCGGAAATGCGAATCAGGCTAATGGATTGTCAGTTCAATAATTGCCAACACATCAATGAACTTGATTGCGCCATTAAAAAAGCAGTTGAAAAAGAAAATATTAATATTGAACGCTATTTGAGCTATTGCACTATTCTTGATTCCATTGAAGAAAAAAAATATTAACTTCTTCTTTTATATTCTTTTTGGCTTAAACCCGTTTTTCAATAACCATTGTACCACTTTGTCTCGATGGTCTCCTTGAATTATTATGGTGCCATCTTTAATAGCACCACCTGTACCACAGGCTGCTTTTAATTTCTTTCCCAACGATTCTAAATCTACCTTTTTACCAATAAAGCCTTCAATAAGTGTAACTAGTTTTCCTGCACGAAGTTTTGTTTCTATTTTGACTTTTAATTTTTGTTGTTCTGGTAAAACTGTTTCTATCAAATCGTTTTGTGTTTCGAAAATAAAATCAGGATTTGTACTGTACACAAATCCACGGCTGTCAGTTTGATTTTTTTTTACCATTGATTATTTAATTACTGCTTTTAAACTAAAGTCTAAACTTTTTGCTTGGTGTATTAGCGCTCCAACACTGATAAAGTTTACACCTGTTTTTGCATACTCTTCAATATTTTCTAAATTAATACCACCACTTGCTTCTGTTTCAAAATCATCGCCAATCATGCGTATGGCTTCAATTAATTGTGTCGGTGTAAAATTATCCAACATCACTCGAAACACTTTCCCCTTTCCAACGTTGATTACTTTTTTCACCTCCTCTAAGTTTCTTGTTTCTACTTCAATTTTTATACTTAGATTTTTAGATTGAACATAATCGGCAGCTTTAAGAATAGCCTTTTCAATGCTTCCACAAAAGTCGATATGATTATCTTTCAACATAATCATATCGTACAAACCAAATCTGTGATTTTCTCCACCTCCAATTCGTACAGCTTCTTTCTCCAACAATCGAAAATTAGGTGTAGTTTTTCTTGTATCTAATAATTTAGTGTTGAATCCTTTTAGTTTATCGCTGTATTGTTTAGTTAATGTTGCAATCCCGCTCATACGTTGCATACAATTAAGCACAATCCTTTCTAAATGAAGAATGCTATGAATGTCTGATTCAACCGTAAATGCTATTTCACCTGAGTTTACTTCTTTCCCATCATTTATTAATACCGTAAATTTCGAATGGGCACTTTTATATGAAAATATTTTTTCAGCTACTGCCACGCCTGCCAAAACACCGGCTTGCTTTATTTTCAATGCGGCAGCTCCCATGGCTGATTTTGGAATACAGGTTAATGTGGAATGATCACCACTTCCAATATCTTCTTGAACAGCCTGATCAACAAAATCGAAAAATTTTTTATCAAATTCCATCCGACAAAGCTAAACTGTTTCTTCGATGCCTAAAAGCAAATAACTTAATTTTACAAGATGATTAGTGATATACCGAATCGAAAAGTTATACTGCTCATTATGGATGGCTGGGGATTAGGAAAAATCTATTCTTCTGATGCTATCCAAAATGCAAAGACTCCTTTTGTATCGTCACTATATTCACGCTATCCCAATACAACTTTAACAGCTTGCGGAGAGGAAGTGGGGCTTCCCAAAGGGCAAATGGGAAATTCGGAAGTTGGGCATTTAAATCTTGGTGCAGGTAGAATAGTGTATCAGGATTTGCAGCGCATCACGGAATCTATTCTAAATGGCACTTTTGCTACTAATGAGTATTTATTAGCTGCAATACGAAATGCAAAAGCCACAAAAAAGCCATTACATCTTTTAGGACTTGTAAGTGATGGTGGTGTTCATTCACATATCAATCATTTAAAAGCAATTCTTGATGTTTGCAAACAAGAAAATTTATCCAATGTGTTCATTCATGCCTTTACTGATGGAAGAGATTGTGATCCAAAAAGTGGAATAAATTTTATTAGCGAATTGCAGGAACATACAAATAAAACAGTAGGAAAAATTGCAACTATATGTGGTCGTTATTTTGCAATGGACCGAGACAAAAGATGGGCTCGAATTAAACTTGCCTACGATGCAATTGTTACTGGTGTTGGAGAAAACGCACTCAATGCTATAACTGCAATAAAAAATTCATACAAAATAAATAGCACAGATGAATTTATAAAGCCCACAGTTATAGTTACCGAAAATCAAATTCCAATTGCCACAATCAAAGAGGGAGATACTGTTCTCTGTTTTAATTTTAGAACGGATCGTTGTCGTCAAATATCACAAGTGTTGACGCAAGCCGATATGCCCGATTTTAATATGAAGAAATTAACCCTTCACTTTACCACAATGACGGAATATGATAAATCATTTTCAACAGTAAATACAATTTTCAAAAATGATAACCTCAATAATACTTTGGGTGAAGTTTTGGAACAAAACGGACTTGCTCAGATTAGAATTGCTGAAACCGAAAAGTATCCGCACGTCAGTTTCTTTTTTAGCGGTGGACGTGAAATTCCTTTCAATCATGAAAAAAGAATTTTAGTGGCATCACCCAAAGTTGCTACGTACGATCTTCAACCCGAAATGAGTGCCCTTGAATTAACGACTGCTATTCTGCCAGAAATAAAAAATAAAACGGCAGATTTTATTTGTATGAATTATGCAAATGCAGATATGGTTGGCCATACTGGAATATGGAATGCCGCCATAAAAGCCGTGGAAACCGTTGATCTTTGTGTAGAAAAAGTTGTAATCGAAGGATTGGAAAATGGTTACACTATTTTTCTAACTGCCGATCACGGAAATTCAGATTTTCTGATCAATGAAGATGGTTCGCCAAATACGGCACACACAATGAATAAGGTTCCTCTCTTTCTAATTGACAAAACATGGAAAGGAAAAATTAATGCCGGTAAACTAGCTGATGTTGCTCCCACCATTCTTTCTATGATGGGATTAACAATTCCTTATGAAATGACAGGGAATATTTTGATCGATATAAATTAATTTTAATCACCAATTTATCTGCCATGCTTAAAAAAATTCTTATCGCTTTAGTAGCAGGAATAACTATTATTCAATTTTTCAAACCTGAAAAAAACATCTCTACTATTCCTCAAAAAAACACACTTATAAATTCCTATACAGTTCCATCTGATGTTAAAATAATATTAAAAAAAGCATGCGTTGATTGCCACAGTAATAATACCAATTACCCTTGGTACAGCCAGGTTCAGCCTATAGCGTGGTGGTTATCGTATCATATTAATAACGGGAAAAAACATTTTAACCTAGATGAATTTCTTAGCTACAATCCTAAAAAGCAAGATCATAAAATGGAAGAATTAATAGAGATGGTTAAGAATTTGGAAATGCCCTTGAACTCCTATACTTGGGCGCATAGCGATGCTCGTTTAACAAATGAAGAACGATATGCTTTGACTGATTGGGCTACTGCTATTCGAAAAGAGATAAATCTCAAAACTGGATTTGTAGCCACTCATGAATAATTTCTCTTCTTCGTTTAAGGATTAACAACATTTTTCTTACTTTTTTTTACTATGAAAATATTTTTTGCCACTTTTATTTTTGCCATCACACTTTCAACTGTTCAGGCACAGATTGATACATTGGATGAAAAAACACTTGCAGAAGTTCTTATTTCTGCTAATAAATTTTCAGAAAGGAAACGAAACATTACGCAAAAAACAGACGTAATAACTGCAAAAGCAATTGCAAACAGTAATTCACAAACAACTAGTGATTTACTTTCTAACACTGGCAATATTTTTATTCAAAAGAGTCAACAAGGAGGTGGAAGCCCTATTCTGAGAGGGTTTGAGGCTAACCAAGTTTTGCTTGTAATTGATGGAGTAAGAATGAATAATGCCATTTACCGATCTGGTCATTTACAAAATATTATTACTGTTGATCAAAATATGTTGGAAAGAGTAGAAATATTGTATGGACCAGGATCAACTTTGTTTGGAAGTGATGCAATGGGAGGCGTTATCTTTTTTCGCACTAAATCACCCTTGTTATCACAATCAAAAAAAATACGAAACACGGGAAACTTTTTCAGCAGATTTAGTTCTGTGAATAATGAAAAATCAATTCATTTTAATTCAAGTACTGGTGGAAAAAAATTCGCATGGCTTCAATCCTTTACCTATAGCAACTTAGACGATTTGAAAATGGGCGGTAATTTTTCAACGAAGTATCCAAATTTTGGAAAAAGAATATATTATATCGACAACTTCAATGGAGTAGATTCTATTGTCAAAAATCCGAATGATCGCTTACAACTTTTTTCCGGATACAAGCAATGGGATATTACCCAAAAATTTCTGTGGAAACAATCAGAAAAAATTTCACACTTATTAAATTTTCAAGCATCCGGATCTTCCAACATACCTCGTTACGATCGACTTCAAGATGTTAGAAACGGAAGATTACGATTTGCTGAATGGTATTATGGACCTCAAAAAAGATTTTTTGGTTCGCACGAAATGAATGTTGCTTCATCTGGTTTTTTTAATCAAATTAGAACGAACATAAACTTTCAACATATTGAGGAAAGTCGTCAGCAGAGAGAGTATCGAAGATATGATCGACTGGATAGTCGATTGGAAAAACTTGATATTTGGGGATTCATTTTTGATGCTCGTAAAAAAGCAGATAGGTACGAGCTTACACTTGGTGCCGATGCACAGCTAAATGATTTACACTCTACGGCTACCCGAACAAATACAATTACCAATACTATTTCAAAACTTGATAGTCGATATCCCGATGGGAAAAACAAAATGAATTATTTTGGAGTTTTTGCACAACATTTATTAAAATTAGCTAATGGAAAATTGATAATAAACGATGGACTTCGTCTCCAAACTATTTTTTTAAAATCAAACATTATTGATAACTCATTTTATAATTTTCCTTTTACTTCTATCAAACAAAACAATTTTGCAGTTACTGGCAATCTAGGTATTGTCTATCTGCCCGATGATGATTTTCGTGTAGTAGCTGGTGTATCATCAGGATTTAGAAATCCCAATATTGACGATCTTTCTAAAACTTTTGAACCCACCACATCTTTATTACGCATCGTAATTCCTAATCCCAACATTGACCCTGAGTTTAGTTATAGTTTCGATCTTGGATTTACACAACTGATAAACAAAAAAATAAAATTTGACTTTACTAGTTTTTATACGATTTTCAAAAATGCAATTAGCTTATCTCCATTTAGATTGAATGGTCAAGACTCTATGATTTATAATGGAATTGTAACAGCCGTCTTTTCAGGCCAAAATAACGCTAGTGCGTATATCTATGGCTTTAACAGCAACATTACGGTTGAAATAGCAAAGCAAATTTCAATTTTTAGTACGGTGACTTATACCTACGGCAGATTGAAAACCGCACTGGGAAAACAAATACCACAGGATCATATTCCACCTGTTTATGGCAAATCAAGCATTCGATACGAAAGTTCAAAATTTGATTCCGAATTTTTTATTTTATACAACGCTTGGAAAAGAATTAAAAATTACAACTTGGATGGAGAAGATAATCCTCAATATGCAACCGTCGATGGTACGCCTTCTTGGTTAACCCTAAATTGGAAAAATAATTACAAAGTTACTCAAAAAACTAATTTGCAATTTGCTATTGAAAATATTTTAGATAGAAATTATCGTCCATTTGCTTCAGGCATTTCTGCCCCTGGCAGGAATTTCGTGTTGACTCTTAGAACCAACTTTTAACCTACTCTCTATATTTAGCAAATACTAGCCCAAATGGGGTCTTTTTAGTAATTAATGTGAAAAACTATTCTTACTGAGCAGCATTTAAAACTAAATATTGTCTATCTTACAGGCAACACAATGGTGCTTTATGACAGAAGAAGCCATATTGCAAGGATGTTTGGCACAAAATGCAAATGCTCAGCGGGAATTGTATGATCGCTATAGCCCAAAAATGTTGTCGGTTTGTTATCGGTATGCTCATAATAGAGAAGATGCAGAAGATATGTTACAAGAAGGATTTATAAAGATTTTTTTACAAATTCACACATTTGCAAACAGAGGTGTTTTTGAAGGATGGGTGAGAAGGATTATTGTTCATACTTGTATAAATTTTCTTAAAAAGAATAAACGCTTTAACGATCCATTGACCAATATTAATTCAGCCGTGATAATGATAAAAGAAGAATCAGTGCATTCAATATTACAAGCTAAACAAGTTGTTGAATGTATTCGATTACTTCCAATGGGCTATAGAACCGTTTTGAATTTATTCGCAATTGAAGGTTATAGTCATTTTGAAATTGGAAAAATGCTTGAAATCAAAGAGAGCACCAGCCGAAGCCAATATACGAGAGCCAAAGCTGTATTAGAAGAATTACTTATTAAAAAGAATATTATTTACAAACCAAAAGTACAAACCGAACTAATTGCCATTGGTGGCTAACTTTTTTAAAAGAATTGAAGATTAAAATGAACATAAACTTATTTTATAAAGTATCTCTTTTATTTTTTATTATCTTTCGTTTTCATCCTACATCGAAAGAAAATATTTTTGAAACGGTCTCCTACTTTGTATTATTATTAATTTTTTTTATAGATTTTGTAATACACCTTAAAACAATATACAGAAATTTCAAAAAAACAAAAAACACTGCTTGTAGCAAGTAGCTAATTTTTTGGTACGACCACTTATTTATGGATAGACAATACAATAATGAAGCATTTGAAGATTTTTTAAAGGAAAGCGTAGAATATCATCGCATGTATCCTTCTGAAAAAGTTTGGTATGGGGTACACGGTTCTCTACACACACATCGCAAATGGTATGCCTTTACCGCATTGGGAATGCTACTGCTTCTTGGAAGCTTTACCTCGTTACTTTATTTTAATACAACTTCAAAACCAAATCAGATAGCTGCCTCAACTGTATCCTTAATTCCCAATAAACTCGAGACAAAATATTTTCCTGCTGATATTAAAAAGAATTCTTCTGTAAATCCAATTCATACAGAAAAACAATCACAATTGTTAGCTGTAAATTCAGATAATTATAATTTGGAAACCCTTCAGCTAACGCCAATTATTGAAGAAATAAAAACTGAAATAACGCCTGCTGAAATAGAAATCACAATTGAAAATGCTACTTTAATTTATGCTGATGACGAAATTTTAGTTGACAATCTACTTGCCGATGCAATTGCCACTATGCGTTTTAATATATTAAACGACCTTTCTGAGTTGGAGAGCAATCAAGAAGAACTTTTTGTAATTACAGAAACAAGTCCTATTGCTATGCCTATTCCGGTTGATGCTTCATCCTACACAATTCCTAAAAAACAAGATAGACTTAATACTCATATCTATATTATTCCAACTGTTAGTTACAGAAAACTGTCGGAAAACAAAAATTCATCAGCCGCTTATCAAGGATTTGGCTACCAACAATCGACGAATGTAAAAAATGTTGTGAACCACAAACCCGATTTGGGATTTGAGTTTGGCATTGGTGGACGTTACCGATTGAATGACAATTTTTATATTACCAGTGGATTACAATTTAATATTACCCGATATAATATTCGGGCATACTACCATCCTACAGAAATTGCTACAGTCGCACTCAACTCAGGTTACCGTACTGATTCAATGGCCTCTCTTAGTAATTACAGAAACTTTAATGGTGTTGCTGAAAAATGGTTAGAAAACTTTTACTTCCAAGTAGCCCTTCCAATTGGTGCAGAAATTATTTTAGCAAAAAATAAAAAATTTAACTGGGGTGTTAGTGGTTCCTTACAACCAACGTATGTTATAGGCGATCGTGCTTATCTGATTTCAAGTGATTACAAAAACTATGCAAAATTTCCTAATCTTATGCGTCGTTGGAATTTAAGTACAAGTATTGGAACATTTGTAACTTACTCCACCGGGAAAATAAACTGGCAATTAGGCCCAATGGTACGCTATCAGCAGTTATCCAGCTTTAATAGTAAATATCCAGTTCGTGAAAATCTTTTCGATGTTGGATTTAAAGTGGGTGCTACACTCAACAAGAAGTAGTACTAGTTGTCGATTTTACGTATAAATTTTACTTTTTTTTAAGTTAGTTTTGGCTATGAAGTATTTATTTTTTGTAGCTCTCTTTTATTTTATTCTTCCATTTTCTTGCAAAACAAAAAATAAATCTGAACCATTAATTTCCGGCAAGTCCATTGTTCTCGGACAAATAAATCATATCGACACTTCTTTATATCAGATTACAAAATACGAGTCAGCGAATTCAATTAACGACACCTCGTATGTTCCACGGGAAGATTTTCGCTTTTATGCCAACTCCTTTATTGTATTACCGGATGTTACTTCCCGTGAATTTTCAAAAAGCTATAACGAAGAAAAAATTATTGATGCCGAACAAAATACATTGAGTATTATCACCACAGCCAAAGACGAATCGCTTGAAATTCAACAGCAAATTCTCATTATTGATTTAAACGATCTGACAACTAGCAATGTGAAAAGTATATTTATTAATAGAAAGCAAAAAACCAAAGGTGGTTTTATTCAGGAGAAACTTTTTTGGCAACTCGATTCTTATTTTCAGATAGCCACCATTACGCAAGAAGAAAATAAAACAGAACAAATAAAAATTATAAAACTTACTTGGCAGTGATTTGGCTCTATGACAACAGCTACGTTCAAACATATTGCACCTACCCTACCTCAACAGCCTGGCATTTATAAATACTTTGATAAGAAAAATGAGATCCTTTATATTGGCAAGGCAAAATATTTAAGAAAAAGAATCCAGTCGTATTTTTCAAAAAATAATTCCAACTATAAAACTTTTGAATTAGTAAAACACATTCATCGAATTGAATGTACAGTGGTTGATTCGGAGCAAGATGCGTTTTTTCTTGAAAACTCATTAATCAAAAAATTTCAACCTCGCTATAATATCAATTTGAAGGATGATAAAACTTATCCGTACATCGTTATAAAAAATGAAAGATTCCCTCGTGTTTTTCTTACGAGAAAATTATTTAATGATGGTTCGGAGTATTTAGGACCTTTTACTTCAGTGCTTCAAGTTCAGAATCTATTAGAATTTATTAAACAAACGATTCCAATTCGAAATTGCACGTTGCAGCTTTCGGAAAAAAACATAGAAAAAAATAAATTTAAAGTTTGTTTGGAATATCATCTTGGAAATTGCAAAGGTCCTTGCGAAGGGCGTCAATCATTGGAAGATTATCAAACAGGAATTGAACAACTTAAAAATATTCTGAAAGGCAGGCTGAAACCAGTTATACAACACTTTCAGATGGAAATGAAGCAACAGTCGCAAAAGATGGAATTTGAAAAAGCAGCACAAATAAAAAAGCGCTTAGATTTTCTGCTTCGCTATCAATCCAAATCTGTGATCGTTAATCCACGACTTTCAAATCTCGATGTATTTTCAATTCTACAACACAATAATGAATTTTGCATCAATTATTTGATGATACAAAATGGAACCATTGTTCAAACCAAAACAATTGTTACGGAAAGACATCTAGATGAAACCAAAGAAGAAGCTTTTGTTTTTGCAATAGCTCAATTGCGCAGCTTGTTTAAAAGCGATGCAAAAGAAATAGTGATTCCGCTTGCCATTAATTATTCTGAAAAAGAGGTAAAACTTACCATTCCTAAAACTGGGGATAAGAAAAAATTGTTATTGCTTTCAGAAAAAAATGCAACCTTCTTTATTGAAGAAAAAGAAAAAAAACGAAGACTCTTTTTAGAATCAAGTGCGACCAATCTGCAAGTTGTGTTGCAAGAAATAAAACAGGAACTTCAACTTGGTGACATTCCCACACATATTGAATGTTTTGATAATTCAAATTTCCAAGGAGCATTCCCTGTGTCGGCGATGGTTTGTTTTAAAAACGGTTTTCCATCCAAAAAGGATTACAGACATTTTAATATTAAAACGGTGGAGGGGATTAATGATATTGCCAGTATGAAAGAAACTATTTTAAGACGATTTAAACGATTACTAAATGAAAAACAAAGTTTTCCTCAACTGATTATTATTGATGGCGGAAAAGGGCAGTTGAACGCTGCTATTCAAGCATTCAAAGAATTAAATATAGTCGGCAAGTCAACACTGGTTGGACTTGCAAAGAATGAAGAAGAATTATTTTTTGCCTCGGACAAGCAATCCTTAAAATTGCCACTCGAGAGTGAAAGCCTTCGATTGATTCGTCGCATTCGTGATGAAGTTCATCGCTTTGGATTAAACTTTCATCGCAACAAAAGAAGCAAAGGAACTTTTATTAATGAACTAGAACAAATAAAAGGCATCGGAGAGGAAACTGCAATTTTATTATTAAGTAAGTATCATTCTATTGAAAATATTAAGAAAATTTCTGAAAGTGAACTAGCAAGTCATATTGGAAAAAGTAAAGCAAAAATTATTTATACTTATTTTATAAATAAAAAAGCCTCCCATGGAGGCTGAAATAATGTGGATCTTTATTTGAAAGTTAGTACGACCAAAGACTTTGCTCGTAATCAAAAATTTTGTTTTTGATATTTTCTCCTTCTAAAAGTGCCAAGATCGGATCTTTTATTACAGTACGAATGTATTTGTTTAACGGATTATCAAGCGTTGACTTAATAATATAACTGCTAAACATTCTAGACTCAAATAATTCTTCCCAAGTCATTTTACTCATGCCCATATTCTTGGAATTATACACTTCATACTTTGCTAAAGTGGGGCGTAAATCCGGATAGTAAATCCAAAATAAAGGAGTAACGCCTCTTTCTGTTTTCTTATCTAAACCAAACTGAGTTTTGCAAGGTGCAATTCCAATAATGCGAACAAATAGTTTGCTCGCTTCTCTATCAAAAACCCAATCTTCTTTGATGCGGAATTTTACAATATCATCTGGGCTTAACTTATCGCAAGTCACAACATATTTGTCAATTTTTGTAGGATCTTGTAAATTATAAACAGGTAAAGTATCGCAAGCTCCACCACCGCCTAGAGATTTTACAAATGATAATGAGTCTAAAGGTGTTGTAAATCGGTCATCGTCTGCACTAAAAGCAGTTGCTGCTCCTTTTCTTACCGCATCTACTAAAATGCTTACCAAACGCTGATCGCCATTATCATCATTGGATTGATTGCGAAATGGCATATTTATTTTTTCACGAATATCAATCTCTCTCCACACACGTTGAGAATACAATGCATCTTCTGCTCTTAAATTTTCGTAGGGCAAAGGAGTGCGCTCGTTAAAAACATTTTTTTCAGTAGCTCCATCATTTCTTAATGAAGTGCGTACTGTATCATTAAATCCACCTACTTGCGGAGCAACCTCAATTGGAGTATTTCCATAAACACTAATTGGTTGAGAAGAAACAGGCACAGCCTCTGGAACTACAACCGGTACTGTATCTTTAACAGTTGCAGGATTGGTTTGCTGCTGCGTTTTATTTGCTGTTCCAGTTCTTCCTTTTCTTTGTGCATCAGCAACATTCGCAAACCCCAACAGAATTGCAAAAAGTAAGGCGTATTTAATAAACTGATTTTTCATATCAAAATTATTTCAAATTATAAATTAATGGAGTCAACTTTCTTCTTCGTCCATCGGGCCCCATAGCATAAATATCTTCAACAGTAATAAAAGATCCCGGTCTGCACTTGGAAATAATTTTTCGAGCTTCGTTCCAAGCAGCACCAGTATTATTAGCTTCTTCAATACCGTCATCAAAACCGGAACCATCTGCCGTCATTCTAAAAGTTATCACATTAAATTGTGTTTCGTAAAAGAAATTTTCTACAATAGCTCTTATACCTGCTTGGCTTTTAAATAGAGCAGCTGATATTTCTCCACTTTTATTGGTTCCTATCATCGGAGTTGGATCAGGAATGGAACGAACACGGAATTTGATTGGTGTTATTTTTCCATCTGGAGTTTTAATATTAATGAGACAGTTGTCAGTTTCTTGTGTTACACGTGCTAAATATTTTCCCTTAGATCCTGTAAGAACACCACCACCACCAGTGATGGAAACTTCCAACTGGTCTACACTTCCACTTCCCGATACAGTAACCGGGTTATCGACACCAATAAACAAAACATTCAATTTATCTAATTGTGCTGCAGCATTGGATTGACCTACAGTATATTCAATAACCTTATCAATGGATTGTTGTTTTCCATTCTGGTCAACAAAATTAACTTTTACGGTAACTGATTTATGTCCAACTTCATTCACACGGCTTTTCCAATGAGCTGCCCCATCTTCACCTAAAGCAACAGTTGTGCCGCCAATAGATATTACAGGTTTTGCCGCTTTGCTAAACGCACCTACGCCAGCGCTAATTTCAAGCTCTTGCCCCGGTAAAAGATAAGTAGCATTTTGACCAACAACCGCAGCATACGTATCATAACGAACATCTACTTTACCTACTTGCTCGTGGCAAAAGGTTACAATTTTATTTTCCGAAGTTCTAATATCACTTTGAAATTTACTTAAAATAGTTAAAGCCGCAATAGTTGGTACCATGTGAAAATAAGCCTTATCCCAAGTGTTGTTACTCTTACTTTTTGTTTTGGGCATCTCTAAATCAATAGGCAATGCATTTTCAAATGTCCGCGCTATTAATGTATCTACCGCTAACACTCTTTTATGAAAATCTTTTAATTTATTGTACAAAACCATGCCCTCGCCTTTTTCAACCATTAGTCGTGTGGTAACGTCAAGGTTGTCAATTCCTTTTTCTTTTTCATCTTTTGGATCATACTGGGTTTGCAGCATAATCTCTTTTTTAATCCCCTCCACATAACCATAAACTTCGGCAGAAATTTTATGCACTTGATCTGCTTTTGGCTGCCAAATATTAGCTCTTTCGGCGGTTTCCGGTTTTTTAGTTTTTTCTAATAACGACGTCATAATAGTTTCAGTGGAAATATTAACCGTAGCTCCCGAAATTTCCAAACTATTATTTACCGTTTTAAAGGCATTCAGAATTTCGGATGAAACATTTAGTGCCAACATTGCTGTAAGTACTAAATACATCATATTAATCATCTTCTGCCTGGGTTCGCGAGGTAATGACATTAATTTTAATATTTTATATTTTTCGTCATCAAAACGAAATGGTTATCAAATTAAAGTTTAGGCTTCTACGCTCTTCCTTGCATGGCGGTAAGCATATTGCCATAAACTTGGTTTAAACGACTAAGGTTGCCAGCAAGAACTGCAATTTGCTCTTGAGTATTCTTAGCATTTTCTACTGTTCCTTGCATAATATCTGAAGTCTGAACCAGATTGCCATAAAATTTATTCATAGACTTCAAATGGTTATTTGTATCCTGAAGTTCTAATTCATAAATCGTATTCAACGATGATAAATTTTTAGTAAGTATTTGTACTTGCTCATGAAAATTCTTTGTATCGACGGCTGCTGCATTAAAGCTATTTGTATTTTCAACGGCTGCACTATACGCATCTTTCATGTTTGCTAAAACACCGGCAGCTTCGCGGGTTTTTGTAGCGTACTCATTGGTAGCCGATACCGCATCACTTACATCACTTATACCACCTGCGGTCTTCTCTAATTTATTTAAACTAGTACTCAACTTTCCTAAAGAATCGGAATTGATTCCGGCTTCCAATAACATATCATCCATTGATTTTAAAGGAGAACTATCATTGGCCAATGCAAGTGGCGTGGCTTTAAAGTTTGGATCCAAATCGGGATGCAAGTTAATTTCTGGAAAATATCGTTGCCAATGTGGTTCCTCTGGAGGAGGCACCATGAATGCCATTACTAGAAATACAATAACTTCTGATAAAAGACCAAGAGTGATCATTTCATCGGCATAAGGCCAGTGTCTAATTTTGAAAAGTGCTCCAAGAATTACCACGGCGGCAAAAAACGCAAAAATGAAATTTAGAACAATTTGACCTCTGTGAGTTTTAAAGAACATCATATTGAGTTCGATTTATGTGATTAAAGAATTATTAAAAAGCGAATAGTAAAATATTTTTCAGCAATTAGCTACGGCCCCCTTTTTGTGGTGCTGCAGGTAAATCAATCACACATCTAAATCCGATGTAGGATTTGGCAGCATCCTGATATTCGTAAGTTCTGGTTCCGTTTTGTAAATAATATCCCACGTCTTTCCAACTTCCACCACGAATAACTTTTCGTTTCATAAGTGGAGGATCTGAATCTTTGGCATTCCAACGAACATCCGGATTCATATCATGTTGAAAAGCGAATGAACCTTCATAAAAAATAGACGATGTCCACTCTGCCACATTACCAGACATATTGTACAAGCCATAATCATTGGGCCAATAGGCATCTGCTCTCACGGTATAAAAACCACCATCTTCGGCATAATTTCCTCTGCCGGGTTTGAAGTTTGCCATCAAACAACCTTTTTTATTTCTGGTATAATATCCGCCCCAAGGATACATAGTTTGTGAACGACCACCTCTTGCTGCATATTCCCATTGTGCTTCGGCAGGAAGATGGAAATCTGATTCTTGTGTTCTATTTTTTGAATTTAAAAACGAATTTAAAAGATGTGTTCTCCACTCACAAAAAGCTGTGGCTTGTTTCCAATTAATACCAACAACGGGATAATTTCCAAAAGCAGGATGACTAAAATATCTTTTAGTTGCTGGTTCGTTGTATGAATAAGAAAAATCTCTAATCCAAGCCAAGGTGTCGGGATAAATAGGAACGTCTTTTTTAATTACAAATGATGAACGAGGCTTTGAAGCATTTTCTCTTTTAGCAGCTTCTTTAAGGTCGAATATTTCAGAATGGTAAATAAGTTGGCTAGGATCTACTTCCATTTTTCCAAAAATTCTATCGTCGGGAGGTAAAATCATTTTTGTTTGTCCTAATTGCTCCAACACTTTGGGATCATTCCACTTGATGGTTTTCATTTTAATCCAATCCACATATTCATTTCCGTCTTTTCCGGCTTTTACATATTTAAGTTCCCTTGCTGCGATTGAGTCTCTAACCCAATTTACAAATTGACGATATTGATTATTGGTAACTTCGGTAGCATCCATCCAAAATCCACTTATTGAAACAGAACGATTTCTTGCACTATACGCATAAGCGGGATCTTCATCACTGGGTCCCATTTGAAAAGCTCCTTGCGGTACATATACCATTCCCGGTGGTTTTGGTAATACATATTTGCCTCCTTGGGAAATGCCATGTACCTGACCATCATTTGGTAAAGTACCTGCTTTGTTTTTTTTGCCCAAGATGCTACAACTGGTAATTAAAAGTAAAAAAGCAGTTGAAAAGACTATTGAATGGATATTTTTCATTTTCATACGATTAAGGGATAGCTCTAAGTAGCAAATATAAGATTTTGAGATATGTAACACCACAGGCTGTGTATTTTATTTTCGCTTTAAATTAAACAAGTTTACCATCAGAATTCCTAAACGATACAGATGATTTTTTAGTATGTCAAACGCTCTTAATTTTCGCCTTTATTTCTGATTAATGACATTAATTGTTCGGCAGTCGCTACTGGCCTTTTACAAGTATTGTCTTTGCATAAAAAAATTGAACCTTCTTGTTCGGCTATTTTCCCAGCTAAGATTGGAAATAAATTGTTATTCCCGTTACCGCATATCATAATTTTATGAGGGATGTAGTTTTTTAATACAGAATCTCTCAGTTCTTCAGATTTTTCACTAACAATTACAATTTCGTTGGTTCCGTTAACTAACTCTTGCATCAAACAAGCCCAAATACCAAATGAAGAAGGATAATTTGTAACTGTTTGGATTAACGCTTTTACGTTATTGATACTTGAATTTTTCCATTCCGGAATATCAAAGTAAAGTGAGAGACGATACAAGTTGTCAGCCATTATTGAATTTCCAGAAGGAATTGCCCCATCGTAAATTTCTTTTTTGCGGACAATAATATCTTTCTGGTTTTTGTGTGTATAATAAAAAAAGCATCCTTCATCTACTTTAAAATTTTCAAGCACAAACTCTGCTATTGCTTTTGCTTTTATTAGATAAGTCGAGTTGCTTGTAATTTCTTGTAAGTGAATTAACGCTTGAATCAAAAAAGCATAATCGTCCAAAAAAGCAGGCTGACTGGCTTTGCCATTTTTCCATGTATGTGAAAATTCGTTGCTATAATTTTTAGAAAAATGTTGAAGAAGAAAATCCATATTTTTTACTGCCAGTTTTCTATAATTCTCTTTTTGAGTGGCTGCAAAAACTTTACAAAGTGCTGTATTCATAAGAGCATTCCATCCCAATAAAATCTTATCATCCAATCCCGGCCTAACTCTTTTTTGCCGAACTGCAAGTAATTTTTCTTTCCCCGTTATCAAAATTCTTTGCAATTTATCTTCCCCAATATTATTTTCCTTGCAGAAATCCTTTTCCCCTTTTTTTCTTCTCAATATGTTTTTCCCTTCCCAATTACCACCAATTGTTATATCATAAAATTTGCAAAAAGGATCTGCATCATTTTGTAAAATGTTTTGCACTTCTTCATAACTCCACACATAATACTTCCCTTCCTCTCCTTCACTATCGGCATCCAATGCAGCATAAAAACCTCCATCGATGTGCGTCAATTCTCTTTGAATGAATTGAACAGTTTCTTCTAAAACATCTGCATAGCGCTTATTCCCTGTTAGTTGATATGCTTCACTAATAACAGAAAGCAACAAAGCATTATCGTAAAGCATCTTTTCAAAATGAGGCGCCAACCATTCGGCATCGGTTGAATAGCGTGCAAATCCGCCACCCAGTTGATCATAAATTCCACCGTTAATCATGTTGTCGATACTGAGTAAAGCCTGTTGGAGTGGATCTTTATTTTGAGTAGTAAAATAATATCGGAGTAAAAACTGAATCACAAAAGTTTGTGGAAATTTAGGTGCTTTACCAAATCCCCCGAAAACCTTATCGGCACTTTGCGTGATATTTTTAAATGCTTCATCAAGTTGTTCTTGTGTAAAAAAATCATTCTCGCCAGAATTTTTCAACCCTACTGCATTTGATTTTGTAAGATGCGCTATTAGTGTTTCGGATTGTGTTTCAACTTCAGATCTCTTTTCAGTAAACAATTTGTGAATACTCAGTAAAACATCTTTCCAAGAAGAACGATTAAAAGCTTGTAGTGGAGGAAAATAAGTACCTCCATAAAATGGTTTTCCTTGCGGCGTAAGAAATACATTCAATGGCCAACCACCCGATCCTGTTAATGCCTGAACGGCATCCATAAACACATGATCCAGATCCGGCCTTTCTTCTCTATCAATTTTTATATTGATGAAAAAATCGTTCATGATTTTAGCCGTGGCTTCATCCTCAAAACTTTCTCGTTCCATCACATGACACCAATGGCAAGCGGAATAACCAATACTGACAAGTATCGGCTTGTCTTCTTTTTTAGAAAGATGAAGTGCTTCTTCGCACCAAGCAAACCAATTGACAGGATTATGCGCATGCTGCAGCAAATACGGGCTGCTTTCGTGAATAAGTTGATTGGTAAATTTGTGCATGCTTTGAAAAACAAATCTAAGTTCGTTCAAAACAATAACTTAAAAAAAAGGAGAAGTATTCGAAATCAAAAAATCTTAGGCCACTTTATGCATCTCAGAAAAATATTGGTCTAAAGCTGTTACCATACTTGGAGCTTTTGGTAGTGGGGCTTTGATGGCAAGATGAAGTCCCGCCTGTTCTGCAGCTTTAATTGTATTGCTGCCAAAAGCACCGATTGCTGTTCCGTTTTGTTTAAATTTTGGCATATTATCAAAAAGAGCTTTAACTCCGCTAGGGGTAAAAAAGCAAATAGCCTGAAAAGTTGAGTTCTTTAAAACTGCTTTAACATCGTTGCTGCGAGTTCTATACATAAAACCTAAAATATAATCGCATTCGTTAACTTTTAGCCAATTACAAATTTCATTGTCCTGTTGATTTTCTGAACAAACGTATAAAAAACTTTCGTTTGCCTTGTGTTTATTGATTACATCAAACATGCTTTTGTTTGTACCATCTGATCCAAAAAACACTTTTCTTTTTCTATAATGAATAAATTTTTGCAGATAAAGTGCTATCATTTCAGTTATGCAAAAATATTTTGTGTCTTGCGAAATAATAATTTTCAACTCATCACAAGTGCGAAAAAAATGATCAATTGCATTGCGACTGGTAAAAACTACGCCTGTATATTTTTGAATATTAATTTTTTGTTTTCGAAACTCAGCTCCCGGAATTGCTTCTAAGCGAATAAAAGGATGAAACTCCAATTCTAATCCAAATTTCTTGGAGAGATCATAATAAGGAGATTTTTCGCTTTCGGGTTGGGGTTGAGCAATTAGTACTTTGATAATACTAGGCTTAGAAATCTTTGCTTTGCCTTTTTTCAGCATAAGGTAGATTTGATTTTGGCCACAAAGGTACGAGGTTTAAAAAGAATTTAACAGTAATTTATATCCTACTAAAATTGGAGTTATTTCAAATGCCATTACGTACAGCAGAAAATGAAATGGGCTTGCAGAAATTTCTTTTCTTATTACCGAGTAAGATAAAATAATTCGGTAAAAAAATAAAAGCCCAATGCCCAGCCATGATAAATAAAGTATGACTGTTTTAAGAAATGGACTTCCAAAAGTTAAAAAAATAAGTACGGGAAGTAAAAATATTCCCAAAAGTTTATTGATACCAAAAACAAGAAATAAATAGGATTCGGTAATTTTTTTTACACCAAAAAGTTGACCAGCAATTTTTATCCACAAAAATTTTACGAAATAAATCAATCCCAACATTCCACTGCAGATTGCAAATTGCAACCAGAAATTACTATGGATGGCTAGATTGAAATGTTGAATTATAAAACTTATATATAAACCTGCCGTTACCAGAAAAAATAAATTCAAGATAATAGAAGCGGCGGATGCTTGAAGAAGTTGGTCTCTTAATTGTCCGCGCTTTAATGTGGTTTGAAAAAATAAACGAAACAAATCATGCAAATATTTTTCAAAATTGCTTTTCAATACACCCAACAGCAAGAGCAAACAAATAAGAAAATAAAAAAGTTTTTCCTTGAGCTGAGTGGATTCTTTCAGCCCATCTTCGGGAATTTTTTTTATGTTTTGATTTTTTGAAACCGCAGTTTTGTTGATGTCATTTTTAACAACAGAATCGAAAACAGAAGTTATTGTATTTGTTTTTATACTATCAGCTTTGACAAAAACGGAGTCGGTCTGTGCAAGACTGACAGAAGTAATAAAAAGTAAAAAGCACAAAAGTAGTTGGGGGCGAATCATTGAAAATAATTCTAATTATTTGACAAATTTATTAATGAAATAACCAATTTCTAAAAGTAATTCACAAAACCAAAATGCAGTTTCGACTGTTTGAAATTTATAGGCGTATTTTCTTTTTTTCCCAAAGCCCATGCCAAATTAATAATTCCCGCTTTTGTTTCGAAAGCAAGTCCCAGTCCAGCTCCAATATAAGTCCGCTGATATTGAGTGGCTGCACTTGAATTTTTGGCCCAAGCAAAATCTGTAAAACTATAAAAAAAAGAATTTTGCCCAACCAAGTATCGATATTCTATTGTACCAATAATATATTGAGACACTAATTCACTTTCTTCATTAAAACCTCGTAAGAGTTTGTATCCGCCAATTTGAAACAACTCGTTGCGAAAAATATTATCGCTAATAAAATAAGCACCATTAATCATTGTTTTTAATGTTGCTTGTTTTCCCAAGGTAAAATACTTAGCTGCCCGAGCAACAAATTTCAATTGATACGAGTTCAATTTTATAGAGTCGTATAAAGATTCAAAATCAAATAAAGGATTTAGCGGATCTTTCAATTCCAAAATTTGATTACTTTTTTTCATCTTCTTGGAACCGACAGCGGCAGTAATAGTATATTCAAATCCCGAGCGAGGATTGAGTCGATAGTTTGTTTTATTTTTTTCAAATTCAAACCCCAATGAAACAGCCGTCAAATCAATAATATCGGGCAGTTTTTTACTTGCAATTATTTGGCGACTATTAATTCCTCCATCAGTAATAATGGTTTGCGTTTGTTGTAAAAATAATTTTCCAGCATTGGATGAGGCGCCCACTTTAAGATTGATATTTAAAAAACTACTGTCTTTACGAAGCATATCAAAATTAAAATCAACCCCAATAGCCGAACTTAAAAAATAAGGTTGCTGATAAAAAATATTTAAGCGAGGCGATTTCTGTTGTAGCTGTTGCCATTGAAATCCGATGGATTCACCTTTTCCCAAAATATTGCGAAGTAAAAAATTGGCATCGCCGGTTACCCAAATTTTATCTCTGCTATTTTGTTGTTGATTGGGGGCAAATCCAACCAGCAAATTCATGTGACTACTTTTTTTTTGCTGCAGATATAAATTTAAAACCGCACCCGTTCCCAATAAATTAAGATCGGAAGCTTGCGCCTCTTGAACAAAAGGAAGCTCCAGAATTTTTTTAGAAATGTTAACTAATTTGTCTTTGCGGTACAAACTCTTATTTACAATATCCAGATGTTGTTGCAAGAAATGATTTGAAATACTAGCTTTTCCAAATATGCGAATACTATCAATTTTATACAAAGGACCTTTTTCAATTTTCAACTTTGCCGAAACAATTTCTCTATTTATTTGAAGACTATCCAGAAATATTTTAGCAAACGGATAGCCGTTATTTTCTAAATATTGAATTACTTTTTCTTGCAAGTCGTTTACTTGTAAAAAATCCAATGGCTGTTGCTGAAACATTTTTTCATTCCATCCTGCTGCTTCTAATATGGTTGCATCGGAAATGTTGGAGTGTAATTGAGCCCAAGTATATTTTTCGCCAACAAATAAAACAATGTTACCGGATAAAGAATCTAAAAAAACACTATCAACAGATGCTGCCACATAACCTTTCGATTGTAATAAGAAAGGAAGTTGATTGATAAATTTTGCGCAATTATTTTTTGAACTAAAAAAAGAATCCATTTTTAGCTGCTCCTTAATAAATTTTTCATCTTTATCGACACACTTAATCGTAAGTCCGTAATTCGATTGAGCCAACGAAAACAAACAGCTCGTCATTAAAAAAGATAAAATAGAAATTGCCTGTCGTAGTTTTGTCATAAGTTATCCTTTCATACGCGTATAAAAGTATTCAATAAAATTAGGCTTTGGCAGGTATTTATATTCATATTCCGTTTTGCAAACAAGCTTGCCATTATTGCAATTTTCATTTTAGCACCTCTCTTCGCTATCGAACGGAGCTAATGGCTGCACTTGTAAAAGAAATTGAATTACAAAAAAATTATTGTGACGGTGAAATAATTGACACAATTTATTTTGGGGGAGGAACACCCAGTTTATGTACCACTGAAGAGTTGCAAAGTATATTGGAAGCCATTCAAAATAATTTCAATGTTGCTTCCAATACTGAAATAACTTGCGAAGTAAACCCCGATGATATTACCGAAACAACATTAATTTCTTGGAAAACAATTGGAATCAATCGACTGAGTATTGGAATACAAAGTTTTTTTGATGATGATTTACAATGGATGAATCGGGCACATTCATCACAACAAGCAACTGAAAGCTTGAACTTGGCAACTAACTACTTTGACAATATTTCTGCTGATTTAATTTATGGCACTCCTTTATTGACGAATGAAAAGTGGGAAGAAAATGTGAACCGAATGATGGAGCTGAATATTCCACACCTTTCCTGTTACGCCTTAACGGTGGAGCCAAAAACACCTTTGCAAAAAATGATTTTAGAAAATAAAAAAGAAAATGTGGATCCTGAAAAACAAGCAACACAATTTTTACTACTAATGAAGTGGTTGGAAAAAGCAGGTTTTGAGCATTATGAAATTTCCAATTTTGCAAAACCAGGCTATCGAAGCCGACACAATACATCGTACTGGCAACAAAAAAAATATTTGGGCGTAGGTCCCGCTGCACATTCCTTTAATGGAAAAGAACGACAGTGGAATATTTCTAACAATACTATTTACATTGATTCAATAAACAACGGACAACTTAGTTTTCAAAAAGAAGTATTAACGGAAGTACAAAAGCTGAATGAATATATTATGACTTCGTTACGAACAATTGAAGGATTGAATTTTGAAAAATTGGATACAAAAAATAAAATGGAATTGCTAAAACGAAGTAAAAAATATATTGAAACCGGAAAATTAATAATGCAAAACAATCACTTCGTTCTTACTGCTAATGGAAAATTGTTTGCCGATGGAATTGCGGCAGATTTATTTTTTACAGAAAAATCCTAAATCATCCCTTGTTCAATTTGCTTAAACCCTTCCACTGGACTTAGCTGTTCCCACAGTATTTTATAAATAGTAGTGGCAATAGGCATTTCCGATTGGATATTTTTATTAATAGCGTAAATACATTTCGAAGCGTTATAGCCTTCTGCCACCATATTCATTTCCATCTGTGCTGTTTTTACCGAATACCCTTTGCCAATCATAGTTCCAAAAGTTCTGTTGCGGCTATATAATGAATAACAAGTAACCAACAAATCGCCTAAATAAACGGAAGCCGCATAATTGGTTTTTCGTTTATGTGTGAATGGATCTTCGCCATCGTGTACTCCCACTTGCATATTATGAATACCCACTTTGTGTAAAAAACCAGCCATCTCATCGGCACAGTTTGCAATAAAAACACTCAAAAAATTATCGCCGTACTCCAACCCGTGCGTTATTCCAGAACCCACGGAATAAATATTTTTTAAAACCGCAGCAAATTGTACGCCGTACACATCATCATTCACAACAGTATTAATATAATTCGTTTTAAAATGAGCGGCTATTTCAATGGCTTTCAATTCATCCGCACCGGAAATAGTGAGATACGATAATTTTTCTGCCGCCACTTCCTCGGCATGGCAAGGACCCATGATTGTAAAATAGTCCGTCAAATTAACTCCATATTCTTTTCCCAAATAATCATTCAGTAAAACATTATCCTGCGGTAAAATACCTTTTACGGCAGAAATTATTTTCTTTTCGAAAAGCGCATATTTAGAAAGTGGAGTAATGGTATCCACAACATAAGCAGAAGGAACCGCAAAGATGACAATATCGGATGCTGCCACTACCGCTGATACATCGGTGCTAAGCGTAAGTAACGAAGTATTGAAAGTAACAGAACTTAGATAATTGGGATTATGTTTTCGTTGACCGATATATTCCATCATCTCTTTGGATCGTACCAACCAGTTGACAGAATGATGATTATCTGTAAGAATTTTTACCAGCGCTGTTGCCCAACTACCACCGCCAATAATACCAAAGGAGTTAACCACAAAATTGTTTTAGGCAATAAAATTACGAAACGATATCAGTTGTTTTAGATTCGTTTAATGTCAGCTTATAAAAAAACTTATTTTTCAAACAATTTATCCTTCGCAACTACCAGTACTTTATCGCCATCTTTTAAGGTTTTGCTAATAACATTGAACGGACCTGTAACAACTTCATCACCTTCGTTTAAGCCGGTTTGGATTTCAATATAGTTGATGTCTTGAATAAATGTTTTCACTTTTACCTTTTTTACCTTCCCGTCTTTTTGCACAACAAAAACTATTTCCTCCAGCTCATCGGTTACCATCGCTTCTATTTCTTCTTCGGTGGCTGTTTCTTTATTTTTTTTGTTTTTTTCATCTTCTTTCTTTTTCTCGGCAACTGTTTTATCACTTCCTTGAACTCGAGTGGTTACGGCGTTAATAGGTACTGTTAATACATCCGCGTGTATCTTGGTTTTTATGTCGGCACTAGCATTCATCCCCGGACGGAAAGGAAATTTTTTCGGTTTTTTAGGATCAAATAAATCCTTGTACGATTCTTTATCCAAGCGAATTCGAACTTCATATTGCGTTACATCGTTTGACGACATCGCAGCTTGCATTCCTCCACCTTTTGTGCTGCTGGCAATTTGTGTTACTACTCCTTTAAACTTTCGGTTATTATAGGCATCCACTTCTACATCTGCACTATCGCCAATATTGATTTTCACCACATCATTTTCGCCAACATCTACGCGTACTTCCAAAACATTCATATCCGCCACACGCATCATTTCTGTTCCAATATTAAAACTATTACCGGCTACTCGTTCGCCTTTTTTTACAATGAGAGATGAAATAACTCCATTCATTGGTGCAACTAATGTTGCTCTTCCCAAATTTTTATTGGCAGAACCTAAACCCGTTTGTGACGATTGTACACCGGCTTCCAACCCTTTGATGGTTTGTAGCGAAGCATTATAATTTGACTGAGTTGAGCGGTAAGTAACTTCTAATTGCTCCAACTCTGCTTTGGAAATTATTTTTTCGTCAAACAATTTTTTATTCCGTTCAAAATTTTGTTTGGCTTGATCTAAATTAAACTTCAAAGCCTCTAATCCATTTTTGCTATTGGCTAATGATGCCTGCGACTGATTGACTCGAGATGAGGCTTCGTCGCGCTGCAACGCATAAATATCTGCATAAATACGAGCCAACACCTGCCCTTTTTTTACACTGTCTCCTTCGGCTACATTTAACTCCACTACTTCACCCGAAATATCAGGACTGATTTTTACTTCCACTTCGGGATAAATTTTTCCGCTGGCGGTAACTGTTTCTACAATGGTCCGCTTGGTTACTTTTTCGGTTGACACTTTAATGCCTTCGTCTTTATTTCCCAACACCAATTTGGCACCTACCAGAATTACAATCAATCCAAGCATCGAAAAAAGAATCCATTTCACTTTCTTATTCATAATATTTTTTTTAACGGTTATAGTTTTATGCCTTGCCCTTTATAAAATTCGAGCAATTTCATTTTGAATACATAATCGAATTGTGAATACAGTGCTTGAATTTTTGAACGTAAGTAATTATTCTGGCTGTTAATCAAATCAAAAGTAGAAAGTAGATTTTGATCATATCGTTTCTGTGCAAATTCGAACGATTTTTTTGCCGTGCTCACACTTTTGCCGTCGGCATTATATTTTTGAACAGCGGACAAAGCATCGTGATAGGCTTTATAAACATCTTGCTTTAACTTATGATTGTCCTGCTCTTTATTCAACTCCCATTGTTTTACGGTTAGTTGAGTTTGTTTTAATCGTGTTTGTGCCGATCCACTATTAAATAGTGGAATTCCAATACTGATGCCAATATTTTGGCCAAAGTTTTTTTTCAACTGCTCTCCCAATGGAATTGTTTTTTCGCCAACTTGTACAAAAGAAGGCGACATAACATTATACGAAGTACTGCCAACTGTTACAAAAGCACTTGTTATTTTAGGCGTTCCAATTTCGTATTGCGGTATTTTAATATTTACATAATTACTGCCCAATCCACCAAAAGCTTGAATGGAAGGATACAACATTCCTTTTGCAGCAACTACTTCCTTCTTTGCGGCTTGTAAACGCAAATCAATAATTTTTTGTTGTGGTAAGTTGATAACTGCTAAAGAAAAAATTGCTTCCGGTTGAAGTTCACCAAGATTATCAATTGGAATTCTTTCGAGGGGTGGCGTTTCCACATCGAAAGCTACACTAGCATCAAGATTTAAAATGGCTTTCATTTGCAATAGCAATTGTTGCACACCTGTTTCCGCAGCAATTAAATTTGCACTATCGCGATACAATTGCGCCTCCAATTCAACAGCATTCAATTCAGGCAGCAAGCCAACATCCACTCTTTTTCTGGTATTAATAAATTGCTCATTCGTTGATTGAAGTTGAATTTTGGAAAGATTGATTTGTTCTTTGGAAAGTAAAATTTGCAAATAAGCAACCGCAACATTTAACGCAATATCATCTTGTACTTTTTTTATTTGTGCTTGATCGGCTTCTACTGTTAATCGATCAGATTCAATTTGATTTTTTTTGGAAAACCAGCCAAACAATGTTGTACCCGTTTGTAAACTAAATCCGGAACTTAAAAAATTATTGTCTTCCAAAACACCTGTGGTTGGATTTTCAGATCGTCCAAATCTATAGCCGGCGCTTCCCGAAAGATTTAACGATGGGAAAACGGACAACTTGCTTTGCTCATAATTTAATTTGGAGAATCGAGCTTGCAGATCGGTTTGTTTTACCGAAATATTATTATCAATGGCATAAGAAACACATTTTCTTAAATCCCATTTTTCCTGTGCCTTTATTGAAATTGAAAAACAAAAAGCGAACAGGATGAAAATTATTCTTGCTTTCATGAAACAAAAATAAACAAAATAACTGCTGTTTATTTAAAACTTGACAAACGGAAATTAAACTTAAGGAATGGCAGAAAAGGCTTGTTCTAAATCTTGAATAATGTAATCGGCTTCTTCCAATCCCACGTAAAGCCGAATGTAACGATGATCCAAGTTTTCAGGATTAAATTCCAAAACTTTAATTCCAGCACATTTAGGAATGATTAAACTTTCGTAGCCGCCCCAACTAACCGCCATTAAAATATGCTGCAATGAATTGCAGAAACGAGTAATTTCTTCCAGCTTTTTCGTTTTTAGAATAATCGTTATCAATCCGCAAGCTCCTTTCATTTGTCTTTTTGCCAACTCGTATTGAGGAAAGCTTTCATCGAATGGAAAAATAATCGACTCAACTTTGGGATGATGTTTTAAAAACGCTACCACTTCGATGGTGGTTTTTGAAACTCTTTCTAATCGGATTGATAATGTTCTTAATCCTCGTAACAACAGCCAAGCATTAAATGGTTGAATGCCACTTCCGATATTTAGATATTCGCTGTTGAAAATTTTTTTCATCATCGCGCTACTTCCACAAAGAACACCACCTAACGTATCGCTGTGTCCGCCAATATATTTTGTTGCTGTTTGCATGGCCACATCAATGCCCATCTCCATTACATTTTGATAAATGGGTGTACAATAACTGTTATCAATAAAAGTTAAAATATTTTTTGATTGAGCAAGTGTAGCAACAGCTCTTAAATCCTGCATGGCAAAATCCCAACTATTGGGCGATTCGAGATAAAATAAAGTTGTATTCGATTGTGTAGCGGCTTCCCAATTTTCAATTTTGGTTCCGTCAATATAAGTTGTGCTTACACCAAAACGAGGTAATATAACATCAAACATTCTTTGCGCCCACGTGTACGGAGATTTAACCGAAACAATATGATCACCGGATTTTACATTTGCAAATACACCGGCAAAAATGGCAGCAGCACCGCTATTGAAAACCAAACAATCTTCCGCGCCATCTAATGCTGCTAATTTTTTTCTAAGGATATCAACCGTTGGATTTAATCCGCGACTATAAAGATAATCGCTCATCTCATTGTCAAATGCCTTTCGAAGATCTTCAACTTTTTTAAATGCAAAATTGCTGGCTTGTACAATAGGTGGAGCAACAGCATTGAAATACAGTTCTCTTTCTTCTGCTAATTCATTTAAGATAAAACTAATTTCATTTTTAGGAGAAGTATCCACTACTTGTTTTTTATTTTATTATAAAATTGCACCACAAAGTAAAGTAAAAAGAAAGCAGCGAAAACGGATAGCCCAACCAAAGCATACTCCGGATTTTTGATTGTAATGATGGTTCCCAAAAACAAATAAGTGAGTATAAAAATGATGGGTAACCACGGATAAAATTTCATAGCATAGATTCCCGTTCCGTCTAAATGTTTTGTTCTTTTTCTCAACACAAAAATGGTGGCTGCTGATGTTGCCATTCCGATGGAATCTAGAAAAATAGTAAAGCTTAATATTTTATCAAACGTATCGGCAAAAAAAAGTACGACAATGCAAGCTGCTGCAAAAACTGTCAGGCTTACTGTTAACACTCCACTTTTTTCATCTTTCTTTTTAAAAGCAGCTGGTAAAATTCCATCTTCACTCATGGCATACATCACCCTTGGATTGCTGAGCAATAAAACATTTACATAAGCCAGTACTGCAATAAATAATAAACCGGAAGCAACAATCCTTCCTGTTGCTCCAAACATTTTTTCGGCAACAATTGCAGCAATGCTGCTGGTTTCTTTTAGTTCATTAAATCCAATTACTCGATAATAGGCATAGCTTACCAACAAATAAAGTGATACAATTATTAAGATACCTATGAAAATTCCTCGGGGGATATTCTTTTTCGGATTTTCAATTTCTCCCCCAAAATTGATTGTTTGCTGGTAGCCACCATACGTAAACGAAGTAGCTTTCAAAGCCACACCGAATGATAAAAGAATGGCGCCCGTATCCACCGTTTTTAAATCGATGATAGTTTGCGGAGCTGTATTGTACAACGATGGAAAAAACAGGGAAGCAATCAAAACAACTAGCATGCCTATTTTAATAATCATCAACACATTTTGTGTTTGAGAACTTAGCTGTAAACCTTTTAAATTAACCAAGTAAAATAAAATGATGGAGCCGATAGCAATCATCACTTTTAATGAATCGGTAACGCCCGACTTAAACAATAGCGGTGCTAAATATTCACTTCCAATCAATGCCACACCAGCCAATGAAGCGGCATTGGAAACTAGAATGATACAGTTAATAGCAAAAGCAATGGATGGATGATAGGCGTAAGAAAATATTTTATAATAACCGCCCGTAACGGGATAACGACTTCCAATTTCTGCATAAGTTAATGCGCCACAAAAAGCAACCAATCCCCCCACAATCCAAGCGCCAAAAAAAATAGAGGGATTTAACGCAGCTTCTGCTGTGTCTTTTGAAGTACGAAAAATTCCCATACCAATTACTAACCCGATAACAATCATGGTTAATGAAAAAAGATTCAGTTTATTTTTAGACATCTTGAATTTGGTTGAATATAAAAATCTAAAATAGTGTTTTAATCTGATGTAGTTTTTGTTTTGGAAAATCAATGTCAATCTCTTTCCTTTGCTACCGATTTGGTTGGCGCCGATGCGCCATTAAAAGGGAAGTCAGTCAAATGCTGACGCTATCCCCGTAGCTGTAAGATCCTTTACAATTTGTTTAATCTTCGCCACTGCTTTTTCTAAATGCGGGAAGGCATTAAACAGAGGAGTAAGCCAGAAGACCTGCCCAATCATGTAACATTCAATTTTGCTTTCGGGTGAAAGGCGGAGAATGTATCGTCGAAAAGACTTTACGATCTCAACTTTTTTTCATTTCGGGAGCAGTCACCTTAAAAAATCTTTAAAATGAAAAAGAATTTTTTTGTGTTGGCTGCAATTATTATCAGCAGTCAACTTTCAGCGCAGAGCGATTCCACAACAAAACTATTAGATGAAGTAGTGGTAACCGCCAACAAATTTCCCAACAAAACTTCACTTACGGGAAAAGTGATATCCGTAATTACAAAACAACAATTGGAGAAAAGTGGCGGAAAAGATTTGGCTCAAATATTAACTGAGCAAGTTGGATTGCATATCAATGGTGCCAACAGTAATCCCGGGAAAGATAAAAGTGTTTATCTCCGAGGAGCAAGAGTAGATCACACACTCATTACAATTGATGGAGTACCTGTTTATGACCCATCGGGTATTGGTGGAAATTTTGATATCAGAAATTTTTCTGTGGATAATATTGAAAGAATTGAAATTTTAAAAGGAAGTCAATCTACTTTATACGGAAGTGATGCACTTGCGGGAGTGATAAATATTATTACTAAAAAAGGAAACAATAAGTCATTAGCAGGAAATGCTTCATTACGTTATGGAACCAATAATACAACCAACGGAGCAATCAATATCAATGGAGCAAAGAAATTTTTTGATTATGAATTGGGGTATTCTCATCTTAATACCGATGGAATAAATGAAGCTGCTAGCAATAACTTAAATCCCGATAAAGATGGATACACTCAAAATAATCTACACGCTTCATTAGGATTTAATATAAAAGAAAAGTTTTATGCAAAACCCTATGTAAGATTTTCAAAAAATAACGGCGATTTAGATCAAGGAGCTTTTACCGACGAGCTTGATTATACTTTTAATCAAGAAAATTTTCAAGCGGGAGTACGAAATGAATTTTCTTTTGGTAAAACCAAATTTAATTTACTGTATAATTATAACAAAATCCACCGTACGTTTCAGGATGATTCCACCAAAAGCAGAAATGGATATGATATTTATTCAAAAGGAACTTACGCAGGAGCCGAACATTTTATGGATTTATTCACAAACTTTTTATTGAATAAAAATATAAAAACTACGTTGGGAGTAGATTATAGAAATTCTAACTCAGACCAAACCTATAATTCCGTTGGATTTTTCGGTCCTAATCAAACGCATTATGCAAACGACAGTTTACAGCAACAGCAAATAAGTATTTATGGCGCCTTAAATTTATTGACAGCCAATAATTTTTCACTCGAAGCCGGCAGCCGCGTCAACATTCATTCCGAATACGGCGCCCATTCTGTATTTTCCATTAACCCTTCCTTAATGATTGATCAGAAAATAAAACTCTTTGCTAATCTTTCTACCGCTTATCGAACGCCATCACTATTTCAACTTTTCTCTGAATATGGCAATAAAAAATTGAAACCAGAATCAGCATTGACGATTGAAGGTGGCGTTCAATATTTTTCTAAAAACAATAAATGGAATAGCAGAGTAGTTGCCTACAATAGAAATGTAAAAGATGTGATTTTCTTTTACTTCAATCCTACAACTTGGGTTTCGCAATATATCAATCAAGACAAACAAAATGATTACGGTGTAGAATTGGAGTTTTCTTGGGCGGTTACAAAAAGCACTTCTTTAAAAACATTTTATAATTATGTTGATGGTGCCATCACTACAAAACTGTCAAGCAATCTCGATACAACTTTTTATAATTTACTTCGCCGTCCTAAAAACAGTTTTGGAATAAATGTTGAAAGTAGAGTCACCAAGCAGTTTTATATCAGCAGCAGTATTCAAATTATTGGCGAAAGAAAGGATGCTTATTTTGATCCTCAAACTTTTTCTTCTATAAATACAACCTTAAAAAATTATGCTTTATGGAATGTTTTTATGGAATATAAACTCCATAAATCAAGACTTAAAATTTTTGCAGATTTAAAAAATATTACAAACTGTAAATTCACGGAGGTAAGTGGTTTTAACACAGTTGGGTTTCAAGCAACGGGTGGTGTACGGTTTGATTTTTAAGAATGTGCGACTCCTGTTTACCTTTGCACAAATTAATTTTCAATGCAATTCGATATAAAAGATCTGCTTACAGTAACATTTACATTGTTTGCTGTAATTGATATTATTGGCTCGGTCCCTATTTTGGTTTCGCTGAAAGAAAAAATGGGAGGAATTAGTGAGATAAAAGCGACTCTTATTTCTGGAGGCCTTATGGTTTTGTTTCTGTTTTTGGGTGCTCCATTTTTAAGTATGCTTGGCGTTGATAAAAAATCATTTGCAGTTGGAGGATCGATTGTAATTTTTATTTTGGGATTGGAGATGGTGTTGGGTTTGGAATTTTTTAAAAGTGATAAAGATGTAAAAGCTGCCACGGTGGTTCCCATTGCGTTTCCGTTAATTGCCGGTTCTGGAACATTAACAACAATAATGTCGTTGAAAGCAAATTATGAGGAGGCTATCATTTTATCTTCAATTTTTATAAATCTAATAATTGTTTATATCGTTTTAAAATCGTTAACGATCATTCAGAATTTATTAGGACCCTCAGGTATGATTGCTGTTCGAAAATTTTTTGGTGTAATTTTGTTGGCTATTGCCGTAAAAATATTTACCAGCAATGTTGGCGGATTAATTAAATAATTTTTATTTATTGCAGCAAGGTAGAGGCCTCGTAGTACAATGGATAGTATAAGAGTTTCCGAAGCTCCAGATACAGGTTCGATTCCTGTCGAGGCCACAAATTCTAAAATAATTTCGCTTGGTTGATTTCTTTTATTGTTCTTTCAATGCCATCTTCCAAACTTATTTTTGATTGCCAACCCAATGCTGTAATTTTTTGAACATCCATCAGTTTGCGCGGTGTACCGTCGAGTTTTGATTCGTCAAAAACAAATTTTCCTTCATACCCAATTTTTTTTGCAATCAAAATAGCTAACTCATTTATTGAAATATCAATCCCGCATCCCACATTTATGATTCCTTTTTCATTATAATCTTTCATCAAAAAATAACAAGCATCCGCTAAATCATCAACATGTAAAAATTCTCTTTTAGGTGTACCGGTTCCCCAAATCACCACTTCCGATTCTTGATTTCTTTGCGCCAAAATAATTTTGCGAAGCAATGCCGGCAATGCGTGAGAATTTTCAGGATGATAATTATCGTTAGTGCCATACAAATTTGTGGGCATCACTGAAATAAAATTACAGTCGTATTGTGAACGATAACTTTCACACAACTCAATACCAGCAATCTTGGCAATAGCATAGGGCTGATTTGAATATTCCAAAAATCCAGATAACAAATATTCTTCCTTTAATGGCTGTGAAGCTAGTTTTGGATAAATACAAGATGATCCTAAAAACAATAATTTTTTTACAGCATTATTGTACGACGCATTAATGATATTCGCCTCCATCATCAAATTATCATAAATAAAATTGGCGCGATAAGTATTGTTGGCAAGAATACCGCCCACTTTGGCTGCCGCCAGAAAAACATATTCGGGTTTTTCAGTTAGGAAAAAATTATCGACGGCCTGCTGATTGCGAAGATCCAATTCTTTTGAAGTACGATTAATAATATTACTATAGCCTTCTTGCTGCAACTTTCTTACTAAAGCCGAACCAACCATTCCGTTGTGACCGGCAACATAAATTTTGGAATTCGTATTCACTTGTTTGTTACATTTATTTTTCGGTACAACTATTCGAACTCATTTTTTATTTCAAATCCATTTTCTTTCAAATATTGTTCTCGTTGGAATAACACCATATCGGCTGCCACCATTTCTTTTACCAATTCGGCTAAAGTATATTTCGGTTCCCATCCCAATTTTTCTTTTGCTTTCGACGCATCGCCAATTAACAAATCCACTTCCGTAGGCCGACGATAACGAGGATCAATCTTTATAATTATATCACCTTCTTTAACATTATAATTACTATTATTTTTTTTCACATATCCTTCTTCTGTTTCATCTTTTCCTCGGAAAGCCAATTCAATTCCTAATTCTGCAAAACTCATTCTCACAAATTCGCGAATAGTGGTAGTAATTCCCGTTGCTAAAACAAAGTCTTCCGGTTTTTCTTGTTGCAACATCAAATACATTCCTTCTACATAATCTTTGGCATGCCCCCAATCTCTTTGCGCATTTAAGTTGCCGAGATAAAGACAATCTTGCAAACCCAATGCAATTTTTGCAGCAGCACGAGTAATTTTTCGAGTTACAAAAGTTTCTCCGCGTATCGGAGATTCATGATTAAATAAAATACCATTGCAAGCAAACATATTATACGCTTCGCGATAATTTACCGTAATCCAATAGGCATAAAGTTTTGCTACTCCATACGGAGAACGTGGATAAAAAGGTGTTTTTTCGTTTTGCGGAACTTCCTGAACTAAGCCGTACAATTCGGAAGTAGATGCTTGATATATTTTTGTTTTGCTTATCAATCCCAATAATCGCACTGCTTCCAAAATTCGTAGCGTACCAATACCGTCGGCATTAGCCGTGTATTCCGGCGTTTCAAAACTTACGTGTACATGACTCATAGCCGCCAGATTATAAATTTCATCGGGCTGTACTTCCTGAATTATTCTGATTAAATTAGTGCTGTCGGTTAAATCGCCGTAATGAAGTTTTAGTTTAATTTTTTTTTCGTGAGGATCTTGATACAAATGATCAATACGATTTGTATTTAACAATGATGATCTCCGTTTAATGCCGTGTACTTCATACCCTTTTTTTAAAAGTAGTTCGGCTAAATAAGCTCCATCCTGTCCGGTGATGCCGGTAATTAAAGCAACTTTCATACGTAATAAAATTAAAAAGAGAAAGGTAATAAAAACTATGCTGAACGCGTAATAGAAATAACTTTAGATTCATTTCTTTTTTCATCTAGCACTTCAAATTTAGAATTTTTACTGATAAACTCAGGCACCAATTCTTTCATTTTACTAACCTGCAATAAATCCGAATCTTTTTGTGTTGCTAATTGAAATAGCTCTTCAAGTTGTTTGCTGAAATTTGATTGGTGATTTTGTGTCGTTTTAGCAATCAATATTTTTTCATTATAGGTAGGAATTGAATTTTCAGAGTCTGCTAATAATTCCTCAAAAAGTTTTTCGCCAGAACGTAAACCTGTAAACTTAATATCAATATCAACGCCCGGTACAAACCCATACAGTCGTATCATCTTCTTTGCTAGTTCCAAAATAGTTATTGACTTACCCATATCGAAAACAAAAATTTCACCACCTTTTCCCATTGAACCCGCTTCCAATACTAATTGGCTCGCTTCGGGAATAGTCATAAAATATCGAACAATGTCCGGATGTGTTACAGTTACCGGACCTCCATTTTCAATTTGTTCTTTAAAAAGTGGAATAACCGAACCATTAGAACCCAGCACGTTTCCGAAACGGGTTGTTATGAATTTTACACCTTCTTCGTTAATACTACTTTTGTTATGTAAAAACTGAATATAGTTTTCAGCTATTCGTTTGGAAGCACCCATTACGTTAGTTGGGTTAACAGCTTTGTCGGTAGAAACCATTACTAAACGTTGCGCTTTATATTTCGCAGCTAAGTCGGCAATAATTTTTGTTCCCTGTACATTAGTCAAGATTGCTTCGGATGGACAGGATTCCATCATCGGAACATGCTTGTATGCCGCCGCGTGATAAATGAATTGCGGTTGATAACGATGAAATAATTCTTCCATCCTTTCCTCATTCGTCACGTTTCCTAAAAAGTAAACACAATTAGTTTTCTTTTTAATTTCTTCTAACTGAAGTTCTAATTGATATAATGGTGTTTCTGCTACATCACATAGAATAAGTGTTTTGGGTTGAAACTTTAATAATTGTCGCACCAATTCACTACCAATGGAGCCGGCAGCACCAGTTACTAATATTCTTTTTGAATTTAGCTGTAACGATAATTCAGAATTATTTATGCGAATAGGATCTCGTTCCAGCAATTGTTCAATCTTTATACTTTGTAATTGTCTTTTTTGAAACTGCCCGTTAATCCAATTTTCCATCGGTGGCACACTCAACACGGTTATCTCGCGATCCAAACAATAATCTACCAACTCATTTTTTTTATTTGGCGATAAATTAAACGCAGCAATAATCAGTTCATCAATTTTATGCTTTTCGCAGAGCAAATAAAAATCCAGCGAATGATAAATTTGAACACCGTTGACAAGCTTCCCCACTTTATGAATATCATCATCCAAAAAAGCTACGACTACAGAATTGGAATGGATATCCTGATCCAATATTTTTTTGGTAATCACACCTGCTTCACCGGCTCCGTAAATAATTAACGTTTTACGATGTTGATTTATGTTACGCAAATAAGTAAAGCCAAACCTTACCAGTAAACGATAACTGATCAACATAAAAAAACTTAACAACGTGTAAATCAGCAATGGAATTGTTGGAAAAGAAAAAAACGAAGAATTTGAACTGACAGCAATTAAATTAATGAAGAATAAAAATGTAGTGCTACACGCCGTAGCCATTGAGATTCGTAAACCATCCTGCAAACTCGTATACCGAACAATCCCCGAATACGATTTAAAATTGATAAATGTAATAGAAGTAATTAGCAGAACAATTACTAAATTAGTCCCCAACTCTTTTAGCTTGTTGGCGTCAATAGAAAAATTGAAGCTAATAAAATAAGCCAATAACAATGCAAAAGAACAAACGGATAAATCCAGCAAAAAGATTACTCTACGCGGAACTATTTTGAATTTTTTGAACATCAAATAGGTTTTGGTTTGGGCTAGTAAATTTGATTAAAGAGGATGCTCGGCCACCACTCTTTCAAATGAAGTTACAGTAAGTTATCGGTTCTACAAACAAATTATAAAAAAACTATATGCAATTTCATCCACCATAATTATGCAAAATTAGTTCCTACAAAAAATATATATCAATTATAGTTGTGCAAGTTAAATTTTAATTACGAAATCCGGAGAAGGTATTCTCCATAGCCACTTTTTTTTAATGGCTCTGCTAATTCTAATAATTGACTTTTAGAAATAAAGTCTTTTCGAAAAGCTACTTCTTCAATACAACCAATTTTTGCTCCTTGTCTTTTTTCAATAACACGAACAAATTCACTGGCATCACTGAGCGATTCAAAAGTTCCAGTATCAAGCCAAGCCGTACCACGATCTAAGATGGCAACTTTTAATTGTCCTTTTTCGAGATAGGCTTTATTTACATCGGTTATTTCATATTCGCCACGAGCAGATGGTTGACTATTTTTTGCAATATTCACTACTTCATTATCATAAAAGTAAAGTCCGGGTACTGCAAAGTTAGATTTTGGATTTGTAGGTTTTTCTTCAATAGAAATTGCCTTCATTGCATGATCAAATTCTACTACACCGTATCGTTCCGGATCGGAAACACGATATGCAAAAACAGAGCCACCATCTATGTTTGTTAAGTTTTCAAGTTGTCGTCCCATTCCAACTCCGTAAAAAATATTATCGCCGAGTATGAGTGCTACTTTTTCATTTCCAATAAATTTTTCGCCAATTACAAATGCTTTTGCAAGTCCGTTTGGAATTTCCTGAACTGCATATTCGAATCTGCAACCTAATTGGGTTCCATCGCCCAATAATTTTTTGAAAGAGGCGCTGTCTTCTGGCGTAGTGATAATTAGAATTTCATTGATGCCTGCCATCATCAAAGTAGATAGCGGATAATAAATCATCGGTTTGTCGTACACGGGCATCAACTGTTTGGAAACAGCTTTAGTTAATGGATACAATCGAGTTCCCGAACCGCCTGCCAATATTATTCCTTTCATAGATTAAGATTAATGTTCAAATTTTCCGAATCTTACTTCATTATTTATTGACGTTCAAAATACATTTTTTCATAATACTGTTGATAGTTTCCACTCGTAACATTTTTTAACCATTGCGTATTTTCTAAATACCAGTCTATCGTTTCGTTCAATCCTTGTTCAAAATTAACGGATGGTTGCCAGTTCAATTCGTTCTTTATTTTATTGGCGTCAATGGCATAGCGCTTATCGTGTCCCGGACGATCTTTTACATAGGTTATCAACTTATCACTAGTGCCAATGGGTTGATTTAATTTTTCATCCATTAATTTACAAAGCAATTTTACTAAATCAATATTTTTCCATTCATTGAATCCGCCAATATTATAAGTAGAACCAATTTTTCCTTTATGTAGAATTAAATCAATAGCAAGTGCATGATCTTTTACATAGAGCCAATCACGCGTATAATTTCCATCGCCATAAACGGGCAATGCTTTTTTTTCAATGATGTTATTAGTGAAAAGCGGAATTAACTTTTCAGGAAATTGAAACGGACCGTAATTGTTGGAGCAATTGGAAATCACAATTGGTAAATTATACGTTTCGGCATAAGCACGCACAAAATGATCGGATGATGCTTTTGAAGCCGCATAAGGTGAATTGGGCGCATACGAACTTGTTTCGGCAAAAAGTCCTGTTGCCCCCAATGTTCCAAAAACTTCATCGGTGGAAATATGATAAAAAAGATTTTTGTCGGACGGATTTAATTTCCAATATTTTTTTGCAGCATTCAATAAATTAACTGTGCCAATAATATTTGTGTAAACAAAATCGAGGGGAGAAACAATGGAACGATCTACATGCGACTCGGCAGCTAAATGAATAACCGTGTTAATATTATACTTGGTAAAAATAGTTGACAGTTCATCTGCTTGTAATAAATTTATTTTTTCAAACACATAGTTTGAAGCATTTTCAACATCATGTAAATTTTCCAAATTACCGGCATACGTTAATGCATCTACATTAATGATTCGATATTGCGGATATTTATTAACCAACAATCGCACAACATGATTTCCTATAAAACCCGCACCGCCTGTAACTAATATATTCATTCCTATTTTTACTTTTTTAAATTATGTACTCGAAATTAATCTCGATTTTTCAACAACGGCCACCAACATACAACCCAAACTATCAATGGCCATCTTCACCGTTTTACTATTTACCTGTAATACTTCTCCTACTTGATCCATAAATATACCCGATGTAATTTTTACTCGTTGATTGACTTGTAAAGTCATTTGTTGCAACTTTACATTTTCGTGTTCATCCAAAAATCGTTTAATATTTTCAATTTCTTTTTCTCTTACTACGGCCGGTTTGCCTAACCAATAAATGAAATTAATGACTCCAGCAGTCATTCGAACTTTTGTTTTATCATCGTCGGCTATCTTAACAAAAACATAAGATTTAAACAATGGCTCTTCCACAGTTTTCATTCTGTCGCTCCATTTTCTTCTTACTTTATTTAAAGGACAATATTTCTCCACCCCTTTTTCTTCCAAAAGTTTGGCTACTTTTTTTTCCCACCTTGGCTTTGTATAAATAACCAACCATTTTGCTGTAGTCATCTCTTCGTTTTGCTGTAAATATTGCTGCTAAATCCAAACAAATATAATTCACAAATGGGACTGAGAGAAAAAGAATATTGTTTGATTATGAAGAATTAAACTAAAAAAATATATGATTTTTATACACTGGTTACTTTACTATTCTCAAGTTTGTAACTTTCTTTTGAATGAGGGCAAGTAGCAGCATTTGTCTCATCAAATTGTAAGCGATGGCCAGTTTTACTAACCCAACCAATTTGCTTGGCAGGATTTCCAACCACTAAAGTATAAGCAGGAATATTTTTTGTAACAACCGCCCCTGCACCAATCATTGAAAAAATACCAATTTCTAATCCGCAAAGAATAGTTGCATTGGCACCAATGGAAACGCCCTTTTGAATAATTGTTTTTTTGAACTCGTGTTTTCTTTCTACAAAACTTCTGGGATTTAAAACATTGGTAAAAACAACGGAAGGGCCAACAAATACATCGTCTTCAATAATAACTCCTTCGTAAACCGAAACATTGTTTTGAATTTTTACTCCGTTACCAATTATTACATTATTGCCAATAAATACATTTTGTCCCAAACTACAATTATTACCAACTACACAAGTTGACATCAAATGACAAAAATGCCAAACAGATGTACCATCACCAATTTTTGCGCCGAAATCAATTACAGCAGAAGGGTGAATTTTAGTTTCAAGATTTGTCACCTTACAAAAATGATGAATTAGCTACATAATCCAAACAAATTTTATACTTTTAAAAATAAATTTTTCTACCGTGAACAAACGCTATTATTCCCTCGATGTTTTTCGTGGAGCAACCGTATGCTTAATGATTATGGTAAATAATCCTGGCTCTTGGTCATTTGCTTATGCACCCCTGAAACACGCACCGTGGCACGGATTAACGCCAACAGATTTAGTTTTTCCATTTTTTTTATTCGCAGTAGGCAATGCTCTTTCCTTTGTGATGCCAAAATTAGAATTGACAGGATCGGCTATTTTTTGGAAAAAAATTATTACTCGATCCTTACTAATTTTTCTCGTTGGCTTATTTCTTAATTGGTGGCCTTTTGTAAAATGGGTAGATGGAGAATTGGTTTTTCGTCAATGGGTTTCTTCAGAAAATCCAGAATCGGGAGTACGGATATTGGGTGTTTTACAAAGAATTGCCATTAGTTATTTTTTTGCATCTATTTTGATTTATTACCTAAAACCACGAAAAGTATTTTTTGCATCGCTATTGTTGTTGTTGCTTTACTGGTTGCTTTGTGTTGTTGGAAATCCCACAGATCCCTATAGTTTGATAGGTTGGTTTGGAACAGATATTGATAAAAACATTTTGGGTATTGCACATATGTACAAAGGCGAAGGCTCTCCATTTGATCCCGAAGGTTTGTTGAGCACCATTCCTTCTATTGTACAAGTGATACTTGGTTATTTAGTGGGAGATTATATTCAAAAGAAAAGCAAATCCAATGAACAGAAACAAAATCAGCATGAAATGATTTCGGGTTTATTTGTTGCCGGTGTTGCATTATTGATTACCGGCTTGTGCTGGGGAATGGTTTTTCCAATCAATAAAAAAATATGGACAAGTTCGTACACAGTATACACTACGGGATTAGCCATTTTCACACTTGCCACAATGATTTACACGATTGAGCTAAACAAAATCAAAAATATAGTTACAAAATTTTTCGATGTGTTTGGAAAAAATGCGTTGTTTGTTTTTTCATTAAGTGCTTTCTTACCCAAAGGATTGGCATTAATAAAATTAGAGGAAGGAATTACACCTTGGAATTGGCTCTATAAAAAAATATTGATTCACACACCGGGAGCTCCTGAAAACGGTTCGTTGCTCTACGCACTTTGCGTAATATTTTTTATGTGGGCCATTTGTTTTTGGATGAATAAGAAAAAAATTTATATAAAACTGTAACAGATTTATTTAAGCACGCCTAATTCTTTCCCAATTTTAGAAAACGCAGAAACAGCTTTTTCTAAATGATGTTGCTCATGTGCAGCACTAAGTTGTACTCTAATTCTTGCTTGCCCTTTTGCTACTACGGGAAAAAAGAAACCAATTACATAAATCCCTTCTTCCAAAAGTTTAGCTGCAAAAGTTTGCGCTAACACAGCATCATAAAGCATTATGGGGACAATGGGATGATCGCCGGGTTTGATGTCGAAACCAGCTTCAGTCATTTTATTGCGAAAATATTTTGTGTTGTTTTCAAGCTTATCGCGCAGCACTGTTGATTCTTCTAACATTTTCAATACGGCAATTGAAGCACCTACAATAGAAGGCGCTACTGTGTTGCTAAATAAATACGGTCTAGATTTTTGTCGAAGCATTTCAATGATTTCCTTTTTTCCAGAAGTAAAACCGCCCGAAGCACCGCCCAATGCTTTTCCCAACGTGCCAGTAATAATATCAATTCTTCCTATAACGCCACGATACTCATGCGTACCTCTTCCTGTTTTCCCTAAAAATCCAGAGGAATGACATTCATCAATCATTACAATTGCATCGTATTGATTCGCCAAATCACAAATTTTATCTAACTGTGCAATGGTTCCATCCATACTAAAAGATCCATCGGTTACAATAATTCTGTTTCTTAACGAAGTTGTTTCTTTCAACTTTATTTCCAAGTCATCCATATTATTATGCTCGTATCGAAATCGTTGTGCTTTGCACAAACGAACACCGTCAATTATACTTGCATGATTCAGCGAATCTGAAATGATAGCATCTTCTTCATTAAACAATGGTTCGAATACACCTCCATTTGCATCAAAAGCAGCAGCGTACAAAATGGTGTCTTCGGTACCCAGAAAAGATGATAATTTTTGTTCTAGTTCTTTATGAATATCCTGTGTTCCGCAAATAAAACGAACACTGCTCATTCCATATCCATGCGATTCAATGGCCTCGTGAGCTGCATTGATTACAAGAGGATGAGACGATAACCCTAAATAATTATTGGCACAAAAATTCAATACCTTTTTCCCATTCACTGTTATTTCGGCACCTTGCTCACTGGTAATAATTCTCTCTATTTTATATAAACCCGCCGCTTTTATTTCTTCTACTTCCGTGGCAATGCGCTGCACAAATTTTTGATTCATAAATTAGAATTGAATTACAAATATAATTCTATGTCCTAAATTTTATTTATTTGATCGCTCATCTGAAAATTTAAAAATTGGCATAATTAAGTTTTAGCACTTTCTTCACAAAACATAAATTAATTTCACGCAAACATTAATTATATGAGAAACATTGTGTTGCTTTTCATTAGCACATTATTTCTTTCAATTACCGCCAGCGCCCAAGAGGATTCAATTACGCAACAAGAAATTATCATAAAAAAAGACACTATTTTCAGTAAAGGAAATATTCATATTGCTATTTCGCCAAAAATTACCAACTGGCATAAACGTAAATCGAATACGTATAGTAAAAATATTACAACAAAGCGCTGGATTATTGATCCAGGATTTTCAAATTATGCCGATAATACCAACTATAACGCAGCGCAAGCATCAAACCTTGTAGGAATCGGTGTTGACAAAAACAGGATGGAAATAAACGATCGCAAACTAACCAATGTAAATATTTGGTTTTTTATGAAAAGAATAAATCTGATCCAACATATTGTTAATTTAAAATATGGTGCTGGCTTGGAATTAAATAATTATCGTTTTAAAGACGCAGGTATTTCTTTTCAAAAAAATCCTACAAAAATTTTATACCAACCATTGTCTGAAGTAAAAAAAGCAAAACTTGCTGTTGATTATTTTACAGTACCGGTATTATTAAATTTCAACTTTAAGTCAAAAAGTAAAAAAGAGTTTGGACTGAGCGGCGGCGTAAGTGTCGGCTATTTATATAACGCTCGGTCTAAATCAAAGTCAATGGGCGGTGTACAAAAAACAAAAGACGATTTTGATTTAAACCGATGGAAATTGTCTTATATCGGAGAAGTTGCTTTGGGGCGTACCTCCATTTATGGCAGTTATGCTTTTCGTAGTATGTGGGCTAACGAACTAAAGATGACGCCGTTTACTATTGGCATTCGGCTGAAACATTAATTTATATTCTGCCTTTTGCAATAGCTGCAACAACGGAAGGTTCTAATAAAGTAGAGATGTCGCCCAAATTTTCAACTTCACCCATTGCAATTTTTCGTAAAATTCTTCGCATAATTTTTCCGCTTCTTGTTTTGGGAAGCCCCAATACGAATTGAATTTTATTGGGCTTTGCAAAAGATCCAATTATTTTATTTACCACCAATACAATATCATTTCTTGTTTCTTTTTCATTCAATTGATTTCCGTTATAAACTACAAAAGCATAAATGCCTTGCCCTTTTATTTCATGCGGATAACCAACAACAGCACTTTCAACTACGCCGAGATGCCTGTTAATGGCATTCTCCACTTCGGCCGTTCCAATACGATGACCACTTACATTTAACACATCATCCACTCTTCCAGTTATTCTGAAAAATCCATTTTCATCTTTTAGCGCACCATCGCCTGTAAAATATAAATTCTCATATGTTGAAAAATAATTTTTTCGACATCGTTCATGATCACCGTAAGTTGTCCTCAACATTCCTGGCCATGGAGACTTAATACACAAATTGCCTTTCAACATTCCGTGTTCATCTTTTTCAGAAACTTCTTTTCCGTTTTCATCCACCAAAAGCAATTCAACCCCAGGCATGGGTAGTGTGGCCCAGCTTGGCTTTGACGGAGTTATTCCTGCCATATTTGAAATCATCGTACCGCCAGTTTCTGTTTGCCACCAAGTATCAACAATTGGACATTTTTTCTTTCCAATATTTTCATCGTACCAATGCCATGCTTCTTCATTAATTGGTTCCCCGACTGTTCCTAATATTTTTAATGAAGAAAGATTTTTCTCTTTCAGTGGTTCTAATCCAAAACCCATCAAACTTCTGATGGCCGTGGGCGCTGTATAGAAAATATTTACTTGGTGCTTGTCAATAATATCCCAAAACCTGCCGGCATTGGGCCAAGTTGGAATTCCTTCAAACATTAATGAAGTGGCGCCGGCACAAAGTGGTCCATAAATAATATAACTATGCCCCGTTACCCAACCAATATCAGCCGTACAGAAATGGATTTGTTTGGGTTGATATTGAAATACATTTACAAATGTGTAGGTTACCCAAACCATATATCCTGCACAAGTGTGAACGACTCCTTTTGGTTTTCCTGTACTTCCCGAAGTATATAAAATAAATAAAGGATCTTCTGCGTCCATTGTTGCAGCGGGAAAATAATTTGTTTCCTTTTTTTTGAATTGATCGGTTGCAATTTTCATTTCATTATCCCACCAAACATCCCTTCCATTTTTCATGGAAACAGAAATTTTTGTTCTGGAATAAACAATAATTTTTTTGACGAATTGATTTTCATTCAATGCTTCATCAATAACAGCTTTTAGCGCAATATCTTTTCCTCCTCTAAAAGCGCCATCACATGTAATAACAAATGTTGATTGTGCATCATTCACTCTATCGGCAATACTTTGAGCAGAAAATCCGCCAAAGATGACGCTGTGAATTGCACCGATTCTAGCACATGCTAAAATAGCAATAGTCAGCTCCGGAATCATTCCCATATAAATACAAACACGGTCCCCTTTTTTTACTCCATTATTTTGAAGCACTTGTGCAAAAAGACAAACTTGTTGAAATAATTGAGTATAAGTAAAAGTTCGGATGGATTCATTGGGATTGTTCGGCTCCCAAATGATGGCGGGCTTATCGCCCAATTTTTCAAGATGTCGATCAAGACAGTTTTCTGTAATATTTAATTCTGCTCCTTGAAACCATTCTACTTTTGGTTCTTTAAAATTCCACTCCAAAACTTTATCCCAAGGTTTTTTCCATTGAAAATTTGTTGCAACTGTAGCCCAAAATTTTTCTGGATACTTTATACTTTCTTCATAAACAATTTTATATTGCTCAAAAGATTGTATTTGAAATGGATAAGCAGCAACTTTCGTAGTCATACTTTTTTATTCGTGATAAAAAGTAAATTTAGTTTTTCAAATCGAAATGTGAAAACAAAAACTCCATGGAAAGAATCGTATTTTCCGATTTAATAAACATCCTCGATTTATTACATGAAGCAAGCACCACAAAAAATATGGAAAGTCATCACCGCTTCTTCGGTGGGAACTATGATTGAATGGTATGATTTCTACATTTTTGGCATGTTGGCAAAAACCATCAGTATTCAATTTTTTCCGGAAGGAAATCCAACAGCAGCTTTGTTAAGTACGTTGGCAGTATTTGCCGCTGGCTTTATTGTTCGCCCTTTTGGGGCTTTATTTTTTGGAAGATTGGGCGATTTGATCGGACGTAAATATACTTTTTTACTCACGCTGGTTTTGATGGGCGGATCCACTTTTTTAATTGGATTTGTTCCCGGTTATAAAACCATTGGAATGGCAGCTCCCGCATTGGTTTTAATATTGAGATTAATTCAGGGACTTGCATTGGGTGGAGAATATGGTGGTGCCGCCACTTATGTAGCAGAGCATGCGCCCGAAAACAAAAGAGGACTTTATACTTCCTGGATACAAACTACAGCCACTTTGGGATTATTTGTTGCATTGACTGTTATTTTATTGGTGAAATTAAATATGAGTGATATCGATTTTAATGCGGAATGGGGCGGATGGCGTTATCCGTTTTGGATTTCCATTTTATTGGTACTCATTTCTATTTACATACGATTAAAGATGAAAGAGTCCCCGTTGTTTATCAAATTAAAAGAGGAAAAGAAAACATCTTTGAACCCATTGAAAGAAAGTTTTTCTAATAAAAACAATTTTAAAATGGTGCTGTTGGCTTTGTTTGGTGCGGTTATGGGACAAGGCGTTATTTGGTACACGGGACAATTTTATGCGCAAAATTTTTTGGAAACAAAATGTAATATTGAATTTGAACAAAGTCGAACTATTTTACTTTGGGCCATTGCGTTTGCCACTCCATTTTTTATTTTCTTTGGTTGGCTCAGCGATAAAATTGGAAGGAAATGGATAATGCTTCTCGGTATGTTGCTCGGCATTCTAACATTCAGACCCATCTTTGGAACTTTTTTAAAAAACAGTTCAACTCAAAATTTAGTTATCATAGCTGAAAATCCGGTTTTACAAACAACGTCTTTTTTATTCCCCGATTCCATCACAACAACTAAAACAAAAGTTGTTTTTAATAACGGCATGGGTGCTGTGCAATTAAAATCAGACACAACTTCAAGTTTGGATTTTGTAGATAGTAATATCCCACAATCAAGAAGTGCAATAATATATACTGACAAACAATTATCGAATTCAATGTATTGGAAATTTGTTGGTCTTGTTTTTCTATTAATTTTTTATGTGACAATGGCGTACGGTCCTATTGCTGCTTTTTTAGTAGAATTATTCCCTACAAAAATTCGTTACACAAGTATGAGTTTACCGTATCATATAGGCAATGGCGTATTTGGCGGAATGGTACCGTTTATCGGATTGTTGCTCACAACCACTTTCCCATCAGACCCGCTAGTAGGGCTTTGGTATCCGATTGGAATTGCTGCTTTATGTTTTGTAATTGGATTAATTTATCTTCAAAATAAAATTGATAAAAATGTTAATGATTAACTCAATTCATGAAATCGATTAAAAAATATCTTGGCATCGTTTGGCTTTTATTGGCGCCCATTATTATTTACTTGTTGATTCAAGGTGCACTTGACAATATAAATTTGGCGGGCAAAAAAGACATTAACAATCCAGTCATTTGGATAATCATCATTGCCATTTTCACACCTATTGCAGTCGGATTGATGATTTTTGGTTGGTACGCTTTTAAAAATGAATATTCTCATTTACCGGAAAGTTCAAAAGAGATAGAAGATTAATCCTTTTCAATTTACATTTGCATATGTCTATTGAAGTGGAAAATCTTATCAAAATTTATGGCGAGCAAAAAGCTGTAAATAATATTTCATTCAACATAAACCAAGGCGAGGTAGTAGGTTTTCTGGGACCGAATGGTGCCGGTAAATCCACAACCATGAAAATTATTACCGGATGTTTGCAGCAATCAAAAGGAAACGTATCCGTTTGTGGACTTGATGTAACTCAGCTTCCACTAGCAGTAAAGAAAAAAATTGGTTACTTGCCAGAATCGAATCCTCTTTACCACGATATGCATGTTCGGGAATATCTCAATTTTATTGCATCTATCCATTCCATTAAAAATAAACAGAGGGCTTTAAACAAAGTAATTGAGATGGTTGGACTCGGTTCCGAATCAAAGAAAAAAATTGGCCAACTTTCCAAAGGATATAAACAACGAGTAGGATTAGCCGCAGCATTAGTTCACGATCCAGAAGTTTTAATACTGGATGAACCCACATCTGGCCTTGATCCAAATCAAATAATAGAAATTAGAGAATTGATAAAACAACAAGGAAAAAATAAAACTGTTTTATTTTCTTCCCATATTTTACAAGAAGTAGAATCTATTTGCGACCGAGTAATTATTATCAATAAAGGAGAAATTGTTGCCGACGATCAGATAAATAATTTGCAAAAGACAAATAAAAACGAAACGATTATTTTGGTTCAATTTAAAGAATTGATGGCTTCAAATTTAGTAGAATCCATACGTGATGTTTCCAGCATTCAACCAAATAGTGATACCAAAATATCTAGCTACAGATTTCGAATCAAAACTTCAAATCCTGAGTCGGTACGAAAACAAATCTTGGAACTTTCTCTTCAACACAACTGTAACATTGTTTCTTTGCAAAGTGAAAACAATAGTTTGGAAGATGTATTCAAAGTTTTGACGAATAAATAATTATCAAAAAAAATCTTACACCGAAAGCATGAGTAATATTTCAAAAATTTTAGCAAGACAAATTTTAGATAGTCGCGGTAACCCCACCATTGAAGTGGATGTACAAACAGCAAGTGGTGCAATAGGTCGTGCTGCGGTGCCCAGTGGCGCCAGTACCGGCATTCACGAAGCCGTTGAACTTCGCGATGGTAATAAAAAAATATTTTTGGGAAAAGGAGTTTTGAATGCTGCAAAAAATGTAACTAAAACTATTGCTCCTTCATTAAAAGGACACGATGTAACTGATCAAAAAGGCATTGACAAGTTGATGATAAAATTGGATGGCACTGTTAATAAATCAAAATTGGGCGCCAATGCAATTCTCGGAGTGAGTATGGCGGTGGCTAAAGCAGCAGCAATGGAAAAAGGTGTTCCCTTGTTTCGATATTTGGGTGGAAAAAAAGCTACAACTCTTCCGATTCCAATGATGAATATTTTAAATGGAGGAGCGCACGCCGACAATAAAATTGATTTTCAAGAATTTATGGTAGTGCCATTGGGTGCCAATAATTTCAGCGATGGATTACGATGGGGTGTTGAAATTTTTCATGCGCTTAAATCCGTATTAAAGAAAAAAAGGTACAGCACCAATGTGGGCGACGAAGGTGGATTTGCTCCCAACATCCAAAGTAATGAAGAAGCCATTGAAACTGTATTAAGCGCGATTGAAGTTGCAGGATTTAAAACCGGAAAACAAGTAGCTATTGCTATGGATGCTGCTAACAGTGAACTTTGGAATGCCAAAAAGAAAAAGTACGTTTTTCACAAAAGCAATGGAAAAGAAATGAGCAGCGAGCAATTGGTAAATTATTGGGCAAGTTGGGTGAAACAATATCCCATCATTTCCATTGAAGACGGAATGGCTGAAGATGATTGGGACGGATGGAAAATGTTAACGGATGTACTCGGAAAAAAATGTCAATTAGTAGGCGACGATTTATTTGTTACCAATACAACACGATTGCAACGTGGTATTGAAAACAAAATTGGAAACGCATTATTAGTGAAAGTAAATCAAATTGGTACTATAACTGAAACCATCAGTGCGGTTGAACTTGCACAGAAAAATGGATACAATACTATTATGAGTCATCGAAGTGGTGAAACAGAAGATACTACCATTGCTGATTTAGCAGTTGCCTTAAATTGCGGTCAAATAAAAACAGGCAGTGCTTCGCGAACTGATCGAATGGCAAAATATAATCAGTTGCTTCGCATTGAAGAGCAATTAGGAAATGCAGCTTTTTTTCCAAAAGGAAAGATTAAATTTGGGAAATAATATGAAACTTCTCAACCATATTCCGGCTTGGTTAAAAAATAAATATTTTCTTGCGGGAATGGGATTTATTATTTGGATGTTGTTTTTTGATCCCCGCGATATTTTTTCGCAATGGGAACGAACCCAGGAATTAAAAAAATTAGAAGCCAGCAAAGAATATTACCAGCAACAAATTTTTACCGAAAAAAAAGATATTGAAGAGCTTAAGAATAATCCGGCCATTTTAGAAAAATTTGCCCGCGAAAAGTATTTGATGAAACGGGACAATGAAGACCTTTTTATTGTAACCGAAGTAAAGCCCGAAAAGAAATAATACTTTTTGTACAATAAGGCAATTGAAACCTCGTTTATAAGCCGTATTTCAATTAATTACTTCTATTTAATAAAGCGCCTATGCCCAATTTTACACCTGAAGACCTCTTATTGTATCTCTATAAGGAAATGAATCCTGAGGAAGTTGTAGCAATCGAAGCAGCACTAAAAGCAGATTGGACGCTGCGAGAAAAAATGGATGTTTTGAAAATCTCTATGCAGCGTTTGGACAAAATAAAACTTTCGCCGCGAACCGAAGTGGTGGAGAATGTTTTAAACTATGCTCGCGAAAAACTAACGCAAAAAGTTTAAACAAAAAGGTCTCTTAAAAAATTATTGTATCCCGCTATAGCGGGATTTTTTTTACCCCCTGATTAGTAAGATTTGATTTTAAACAGATTAAAGCCATCTTATGGCAGGTATAAACGAATTAGCAGTAATTTTTTACAGACTTCGAAATTCATACCCTATGAATTTGTTTTTGTACGTTCTAACTCACATTCTGAAGCCTTAGACTTTACACAAGAAAAAAGAAGGGCTTTGCTATCAATCAACAACATTGCAACTACACACCGAAGCATTCCCTATCTTGCAAGATGACACAAAAACAGCGGTATCAATTTGTACTTGATTATTTTAAAAAAAATAATCCGCTGGCAGAAACGGAGCTTGATTATATCAGTCCGTATCAATTATTGGTATCGGTTATTTTATCGGCACAATGCACCGATAAAAGAGTAAATGCAACAACTCCCGCAATTTTTGAAAAGTATGAAACTGTTGTTTTGCTAAGTAAAACAACATTTAAAAAATTATTCCCACTAATCAAAAGCATCTCATATCCCAACAATAAAACCAAGCATTTAATTGCCATGGCAAAAATGGTGGTTCAAAAATTTAACGGAATAATTCCAATGACGGTGGATGAATTAGTGCAATTGCCCGGTGTGGGAAGAAAGACGGCCAATGTAATTACTTCTGTTATTGATCAACAACCAAATATGGCAGTGGATACACATGTTTTTCGCGTAAGTAAAAGATTGGGGCTTGTTAAAGATTCAGCAAATACTCCGTTTGCTGTGGAAAAAGAATTGGTGAAAAATATTCCTGTTGAATTAATTCATACCGCACACCACTGGCTTATTTTGCACGGTCGTTATACTTGTGTGGCACGCAAACCAAAATGTACCGATTGCGTGTTTCGTACGGTTTGCAAATTTTACAAAAGCAATCAAATTATTTAAAATAACTTTTCAGCTCTTCTACTAATTCTGTTTTGGTAATAGGAATACCCATTATTTTATTATATCCTTTTGCATCCACAAAATACACATCACGAATAATGCGAATGAGTTGCCCGTTATTAATTTCAGGTATTAAAACGGTTTCATAATTTTTCAAAATATCGCCCAAATTTTTGGGGAACGGACGCATATAACGGAGATGGGCGTGCGCTACAGATTTACCTTCGGTCAATAATTCATCTACCGCACTTTTAATAGTGCCGTAAGTTGAACCCCATCCCAATACAAGTAGTTTTCCTTTTTCAGGACCGTTATCAATTTTTTGTAGTGGAATATAGTCCGCAATTTTATCTACTTTGGCTTGCCGTATTTTTACCATCAGCTGATGATTATCGGGATCGTAACTAATATTTCCAGTAATATCTTCTTTTTCCAATCCACCAATACGATGCTCCAAACCTGCTGCTCCAGGAATTGCCCAAGGGCGCACTAGTTTTTCATCTCTTTTATACGGCATTATCTTTTCTTCGCCTTCGTCGAGTGTTGTTTTAAACTTAACATCAATATTTGGCAAGTCAGCTACTTTAGGAAATTTCCATGGTTCGGCACCGTTGGCAATATATCCATCGCTTAAAAAAATAACTGGAGTCATGTGTTGCACAGAAATTCTTACTGCTTCGTAAATAGCGGTAAAACAATCGGCAGGTGTTGAAGCAGAAATTATTGGCATCGGACATTCACCATTCCTTCCGTAATAAGCTTGTAATAAATCGGACTGTTCTGTTTTTGTAGGTAAACCAGTCGAAGGTCCACCGCGTTGAATATTAATTACAATTAAAGGAATTTCCAACATCACTGCTAATCCCATCGCTTCCGCTTTTAAAGCCATTCCGGGACCAGAAGTTGTAGTTACGCCTAAACTTCCCCCGTAAGCAGCACCAATGGCGGATGTAATTGCAGCAATTTCATCTTCGGCTTGAAACGTTTTTATTCCAAAATTTTTATACTTAGCTAAATCGTGCAAAATATCGGAAGCGGGTGTAATAGGATATGAACCTAAAAAAAGTTGTAGTCCGCTTTTTTGTGCAGCGGCTATCAAACCAAACGTAAGCGATTGGTTTCCCATAATGGACCGATATTCTCCCGGTTCCATTTTGGCTCTTTCTACTTTATAGGTTGTTGTAAAGGTTTCGGTGGTATCGCCATAATTGTATCCAGCTCGCAATGCTTTGATATTGCTATTTAATATTTCATCTTTTTTGCCAAACTTTTCATTTAGAAAACTGATGGTACTCTCTAAACTTCTGTTATACATAAAATATAAGAAGCCGAGTACAAACATATTTTTGGCGCGATCTTTCTCTTTCATCCCCATGGTAAATTCTTTCAACGCCTCTCTCGTCATTTTGGTCACATCAATTTTAATCAACTCATAATTATCAAGGCTATTATTTTCCAATGGATGATCGCCTTCAGCATAATTTGCCAAACGAAGATTTTTAGCATCGAAACCATCAGTATTGGCAATAATTTTTCCGCCTTTTTTTAATTGCTTTAAATTAGTTTTTAATGCTGCTGCGTTCATAGCAACAAGAACATCACATAAATCGCCGGGAGTAAAAACGGGATTGCTAGAAAAACGAAGTTGATAACCACTCACACCAGGAAGTGTTCCTTGAGGGGCACGAATTTCTGCAGGGAAATCGGGAAAAGTAGCCAAATCAATTCCTAATAATGCAGTACTATTTGTAAACTGACTTCCTGTAAGTTGCATTCCGTCACCACTATCACCAGCAAATTTTATTACTACGTCTAAAAGCACTTCTTGTTTGCGCGTCATAAAAACAAAAATTTATGTTGCGAATGTAAGGCAGTTCACGAAAAGTTTACCGTGATTTTATATAAAAAGTAGAAATAGTAGTATCTAAAATCAAAAAGCAATCTCGTCTGAAACTGACTGTCGAGATTGCTTTTTTTACTATCCGAGCGGACAGCTAAAACCAACTATTATTATGAAGACATTATTTAGATTGATTTCGCTGCACGGGGTTGCCCCATCCAGACTGATTTATTTTGAATTTTTCTTCCTAAAAACATGATTCCTACAAAAATGAAAAAGAAAGGTCCTAAAAATCCGAGCAATGCCACCCATTTAGTTCCGTAAAAACTACTCATCGGTCTTCTCAATCTCTCCGAAATCAAATACATGCTGGGCACCATTACTAGCGTAAGGAAGAAAGAAAATAATAATCCAAAAATGATTGTCCAACTCAGTGGCCCCCAAAACACAACACTATCGCCACCAAAAAAGATGTTGGGTTCCAGCCTTTGAAACAATCCTGCAAAATCAATATTCAATCCAATTGCCAATGGCAGTAATCCTAAAATGGTTGCAACGGCAGTCAATAAAACCGGAATAATTCTAATTTTACCGGCTTGAATAGCAGCTTCTTTAGTTCGCATTCCACGGCTTCGTAATTCATCGGTAAACTCCAAAAGTAAAATCCCATTTTTAATTACGATACCGGCTAATCCCACAACACCAACGCCAACCATGATGGAAGCCATTGTCATTCCTGTAAATGCGTAACCCAACATAACACCAATTATTGAAAAGAATATTTCGGTTAAAACAATAAATGGTTTACTCATACTATTGAACTGTAATACAAGTATTAGAAAAATAAGTAGCAAAGAAATTAATAACGCTTTTCCCAAAAACGACATCGTTTCTTGTTCTTGCTCACTCTGTCCTGATTGTTTAATAGTAACGCCAACTGGTACTTTAGTTTTAGATTTAAAATCTTCAACTTTAATAGCAAGTTCTCCATTAATAGAGGCCACCATTGCAGGATTTAAAACATTGGATTGTAGTTGAATGGTGCGCTTGAGATTTTTTCTTTTAATACCGCCCGATGTATTGCTGTACTCAATTTTTGCAACTGTACTTAATGGAATTTGTTTATTGGCAAACGTGTTAAAGTCGCGATACGTGATTCTAAAATTCATTAAATCGCTAATATTATTACGAATGAGGTCCGAATATCGAAGTTGAATTTTATACTCGTCTTCATCATCTTTTAGTTTTCCGATTTCTTTTCCAAAAATTGCGGTACGAAGTTCCAATCCCACTTGAGCCGTATATAATCCTTCCAACATGGCTTTTTCTCTATCTACGGTAACTGTTATTTCTGGGCTAGTTAAATCCACATCCATTTTAAGGTTTTCAATTCCACTCACTTTATTCGTGTCTAAATAATTTTTTAAATCAGTGGCGGCCTTTGCAATGAAATCGAAATTATCTCCAGCAATTTCAATATTCACGGGAGGTTCGGTGGGCGGTCCCGCATCTTCTTGCGCAACTTCAATATCTACACCAGGAATTCCTTGTAGCACTTTTCTCATTTCGTGTAAATATGGAAGCGTGCTTTTCCCATTTCTTTTATCAAACTCAACAAATGAAATTTGTATTCTACCTAAATTAGATTGAACACTTTTATTATTATCTCTTGGATTATTAGCAGCAGCAGCAACATTTGAAATTACACTTTCCACAATAGAACCTTCTTCGCCCGGTTTTTCTTTTCCCAATACTTGATAAACTCGCTGCTCTACTATTTTCGTCATGGAATCGGTATAGTTAACATGTGTGCTTACCGGAAGTTTGAGATATACATAAATAAAATGTGGATCGCCACTCGGGAAAAAAGTAGAATTAACTCCTCTCAAATAGAGAAGTCCTAGAGATGCTGGAAATAACAGAAACATGGCAATCAATAAAAAAACCGGTCTTCGTTTTTGTAATACATATCGAAGTAATTTCTCATATTGATTCATTAAACTCGGCAACGCCTTTTGTTGAAACCAACGAATACTTCCTCGTAATACAAATACATGAACAACGGCAAGCAAACTAAAGAAGATTAAAAAATTTCCTACTCCGTGCCATCCAACAAAATTTAGAAGTATGCCTATTATAATAAATGCCCAAAACCAACCTTGGCGAAATATTTTTTTCTTTGGAGAGTCGTGTTCCTTTCCTTCGGGTTTCATAAAACTTACCGCAAAAACAGGGTTGAAAATAAATGCTACAATTAATGATGCCGATAATGTTAGGATGAGCATGGTGGGCAAGTAAATCATAAACTTTCCAATCAATCCTTTCCAAAACAGTAAAGGAATAAAGGGTGCTAATGTAGTTAGCGTACCAGCTAGTACCGGAATGAAAACCTCGCCGGCAGCCATTTTAGCTGCTTTTACAATATGAACTTTTCCGTTGTTATAAATTCGATGCGTATTTTCTATTACCACAATAGCATCATCCACAATAATCCCTAATCCGAACAGTAGTGCAAACAGCACAATAAAATTTAAAGTAACCGGTGTGCCTACAACCCAATCGGCCATGGGAAGAAAAAGAAATGCCACAAAAACACTTAATGGAACGCTGAGTGCTACAAAAAAGGAATTGGCAACGCCCATGAAAAACATTAAAACCAACAACACTAAAATGAATCCAATAATTATTGTGTTTACCAATTCATTGAATGAAGTTTTGGTTTGAATACTTTGATCGCCGGTAAATTCAACTCGTAAATTGGAAGGCAGTTCATCGTTGCTTTGCATTTCTGATACAATAGCTCTAACCTTATCAGAACAATTAATAAGATTTTCTCCGGCACGCTTTACAATATTTAATGTGATAACATTTTTTCCATCAAGCCGTGCAAAATTTTCATGCTTCTTTACGGTATCTTTTAGTTCCGCAATATCGCGAAGAAATACAGTAGCATTTGCCTGACTGCCTTTTACAACTACATTATTTAAATCATGAACATTTTTGAATTGTCCTCGAACCCGAATAGTTCTTTTCATATTTCCTACTTCCACTTGTCCCCCACTGATATCGTGATTTTCTCTTGCAATTGCATTTTCAATATCACTAAAAGTTACCCGAGCAGCTTGCATTTTAAAAGGATCAACATTAATTTGAATTTCTCTTTCCGGCGCTCCAACTAAATCGGCTCTCGTTACTTCTTTTAATTCTTCAATTTTATCTTGTAATTTTTCTGCATATTGTTTCAACTTCACACTACTGTAATCGCCACTCACATTTACAAACATGATTGGCATTTCGCTAAATGAAAATTCTTGAATATCCGGAAATACAGTTAAATCCTGTGGCAAATCTGCTTTCGCTTTATCAACCGCGTCTTTAACTTTTCGCTTAGCGACATCCGTATTGTCGTCGGTATCAAATTCTACGATGATCAGTGAAAAGTCTTGCTGTGATGTACTTTGAACCTTATTAACTTTTGCTCCACTAATCCCTTTAATTTGTTTTTCAATGGGGCGTGTAACTAAGTTTTCAATATCTTTTGGTGAATTACCAACGTAAACTGTAGCCACCGAAATTGTAGGAACTACAATATCCGGAAACTGCTCTTTGGGAAGTGTATTAAATTTATTTAATCCATACAGTGAAACCAAAATAGCAATTATATAAATCGCAGTTCTGTTATCTACACTCCAACTTGTGTACTTGAATTCTTTTATTTTGTGTACTGCTTTTTCAAAAATGTTCATAGCGGTTATTGTACTTTTTGATAATTTGATTATTAGTTACTAATGATGGAAATCGTTTGTCCATCATACACAGTTTGATATCCTTCGGTAATAATTTTATCGGTAGCTGATAGTCCCGATTTTACTTCAATTAAATCTTTATAGTTTTCTCCCACCAAAATAATTTTTTTCTTGGCAACTAATATGCCATCAACTTGCTCGGCTACAAAAACATATTTTCCAGTTTCATCTGTTT
>SCVJ01000108.1 GCA_004322425.1 Chitinophagaceae bacterium | reverse complement strand
TGCAAAAACGAAGGCATATAAGCACCTGCTTCCAGTTGCACCGAGGGGTTTGGCTTGAAAATACTATTGTGCATCACCGCTGGCCCTCGAAATTGAGGTGAATTTCAACAAACTGCTAGTAGGAACATCCCTTGGGCAAAGCCATCTTTTAGCCAGGAATTGTGACCGTCCATGAATTGATTGGCACTGGCCTTGTTTGTCGAAAACTTGAGAAGAACTATAAACATGTCTCTTGCTCCTTTAATTTGTGGGGAGGTTGCCCATAAACCCTAACGAATTGAGCGGCCTGCGCGGCTTTTCGCGCAGGTTCGCTCGAATGATGGGTTAGGCTTCGTTCGGCCAACGCGTATTACGCCTTTCTCTTGTGAATCATAATTTTGTTTCCGTCCGGGTCGAGAATCAGAGCAAATCGGCTAGTTGCTAACTCGGTAATTCCGGTGACGAACTTCACGCCTCTGGTCTCCAATCGTGTGATTTCTGCGTCGAGATTTTCTACCTCAAGCGCAACAAATGTACCGTCTGATGACGGCTTGAATGCCTCACCCAGGCAACCGATTGTGAATGTGCCGTTGCCAAGACCGTATTCCACCAGCATGCCCCCTAAAGTTTCCAGCGTAGGTTTGAGTCCTAACACGCCTTCGTAAAACTCGCGAGCTCGTTTGATGTCCGTGACTGGCGTGCCGGTGAACGCTATTTCGGTGACTTTCACTTGCTTACTCCTTTCGGTAGGTGTGCTGTAGCGAATTGTTTGTGCAGCCTAACTTTGCTTGCATGGTGCTGTACCCTTTGAATTTGTAAAGCTACGGCACATAGCAACTTAGCTAGCCTTGTTGCATCAGATGCGCTTTGCTGTGACTCACCACGACGCTGCCCATCTCGATCAACGGCTCGCATGACGGCCCGATCTCATCGCCGAACTTCGCTCCGGCAGCTTTGGCTGCCTCCAGATTCTCCCAATACACCATGTCGATCCATTCGCCGTCGTCGCTCTCGGACAGGCTGCGGAAACGGAAGCCGGGTTGCGCCTTGATCCAGTCGTTGATTTTCTCGTTGGCCTTGAGCCAGTCGGCGGCGGTCTTGTCTTGCTTTAAACGGAAACGTACCAGTTCTATCGTGTCGGACATTGTTGTTCTCCTTGTTGATCGCCGGAACATCCGGCAAGGAGAATGCTACGCACCTGCTGCTGACAGCGTGGTGGCAGGAGTGTTTACTGGACTAGCGGGTTGGCGTTGCTGCGGCGATGCGATTGAGTACGGCTGGAGCAATGAATTTGTGCATAGGCTTAACCGGCAGCATGTACAAGCGCCCCAGCCAGTTGTGAACATGAACAACAGTGGTAAGCGAAATCGTTTGCACACCTTCGGTGACGTGTGGATGCCGGAAAACGGCCAACACAACATCCAGATGCTTGTCGCTGTCGCCCAGCAGCACTTCGTTGTCGGCGCTGGAAATGAGCGTAAAGATACCTACGCGATCACCCGGCAGGTAGGCTGATGCTGGCTTTGAAGTATCAAATTCGCCCAGTCCACCGAGATCCTTTAACCCGAAAAGTCGCACCACTTTGTTCCGCAGCAGCATGAAGCGTTCCACCCACATTGGTGTTTGTGCAATGGCCGCAAGAAAATATTCCAGCGCTGTACGCCGCTCACCTGATGCGCCGATGGAATAGCAATCGTAGAAGGAGGCTCCGGGCAAATGGGAGTTGATTACACTTTCTGCTGGAACGGGTGCGGGGGTAGCGTATGAGGTCATAAGGGGATTCTAGCAAATTCACTTCCCCTGCATCGCCTTTGCAATCAACTCGAAATCCGCCTGTGGGATTTGCAGATGCCCGTAACGAAACGCGTAGCCCCAGCGGGTCTTATCCTTGATGAAAGTGAGCTGCGCTATGAGCGGGCGGATAGGGACATCCTTCGCCTCAAAAAAACGTATATCGCGACGATAGGGAACGAATCCGGGGTGCATCTCGAACCGATAGACTTCGCTGCCGACGACGACTCCGATGGCGGTGAACTGCTGGCACAGCGCATCCTCGCCGAACTTCTCTTTGGCCGAGTAGTAGATGAGGCCATCGCCCACGGCCATGCGTTTGAGCGGCTGCGCCTTGCCGTGGCACAACTGGCTGAAGCCGCCCGCCACGCCGGTTTTCACATGCTCTTTGGAGGCGATGCCGATCCAGTAGCGTTTATCTCTTGTGTTCATTCTCGACATCCTCCAATTCCAGTAGCAGGCGCAGACGCTCGTGCTTCGCCACCTGCTGCCAATGCTGCCCGGACAATGCGCCTTCCATCGCCCACAGCAGATTGAGGCTGGCATTCGCACCCGCGCGCTTCACCCGCACATAGGCACGCACCGCGCCCAGTTCGCGCAGTTGCGCTACAGTGCGGATGCCCGCCCGCTCCAGCATCTGCTGCGACTTGGGGCCGAGGTTGGGGAGGTCGGCGATACGGGGGGACGGATCGTTCATGGGTAGACTTTAACCCAGCCCTGCTGACAACGGGGTGGCAGCAGCATTGCGGTTTGTGGATTGCGCTCAGGCTTGCGATAATGCCCGCATGACGACACCTACCGACATCATCCTGCATCAACAATCCAAAGTCCTTGAGATCGCGTTCGACGATGGCGCACGCTACAAACTGCCGTTCGAGTTCCTGCGCGTGTTCTCCCCCTCCGCCGAGGTGCGCGGTCACGGGCCGGGACAAGAGACGCTGCAAGTCGGCAAACGTGATGTGTTGCTTACCGACATTGAGCCTGCGGGAAGTTACGCTATCAAGCTGACGTTTGACGACGGCCACGACAGCGGTCTTTACACATGGGAATACCTGCACGAATTGGGACAGTATCAAGATGCCATGTGGCACGATTACGAACATAAGCTGGAAGCGGCGGGCGCAAGCCGCGATAAATGATTCAGCAGCAATAGCTCCCTCTCCCTTTGGGAGGGCTAGTACCCGCAAGGAGTAGGCCGTAGTTGTAAGGGACTAAAGCCCCAACAACATACGCGCGGTGAGGGAGAACTTGCGAAAAGAGCGCCCCCACCCCAACCCTCCCCCGGTGGGAGAGCAACCGTGTTCGAGGTCAAGCGAATTTTGGATTCCACGACGCATTGTTTTTCAACATAGCATTCATAATGGTTAACAACTTTCTCATGCAAGCAACGATGACAACCTTGGGTG
>SCVJ01000281.1 GCA_004322425.1 Chitinophagaceae bacterium | reverse complement strand
TCACGCCGACCGTGACCGGCTGGGAGCCCGGGGTGCTCGCCGGCTGCGACCTGCTGGTCAGCACCCTCCCGGCGGGCGCGGCCGACCGCTTCGCGCCGCACGTCCGCGACGTCCCGGCCCTGCTCGACGTCGTCTACGACCCCTGGCCGACGCTGCTCGCCGCGTCGTGCGGGGGAGTGGTGGTCTCCGGAGCGGCGATGCTGCTGCACCAGGCCGCGCGCCAGGTGGAGCTCATGACCGGAATGGCTGCACCCGTTCGGGTGATGGCCGCGACCCTCCAGGCGCTCAAGCGCTGACGGGTCGGGACCGATGGGACTCCTACAGGGCGGCGACGGCCGCTCGGCGAAGGAGCCATCGATGACCGACCTGCACAGCGACTCCCTCCTCGGGGGGAGCCGTTCCGACCGGCTGGACCGGGCGATCCACGCGCTGCTCGCGCAGACGCCGGAGATCGAGGCCGCCGCCGTCGTGTCCTTCGACGGGCTGCCGATGGCCGCTGCCCTGCCGCCGTCCATGGACGAGGACCGCGTCGCGGCCATGAGCGCAGCGCTGCTGTCGCTCGGCGAGCGTGCCGCGCAGGGCCTCGGCCGGGGCGAGCTGTCCCAGGTCTACATCGAGGGCGACGCCGGCACCGTCTTCCTGGTCTCCGCCGACGACGAGGCCGTCCTGGTCGCCGTCGCGAGCAAGGGCGCCAAGGTCGGGATGATGCTCTACGAGGTGCGGCGCGCAGCCGCGACGGTCGCCGAGGTGCTCCGCGCGGACGAGGAGCCGGCTCCGGCCGCCGCTCCCGTGCTCGCCGCGGTCCCGACCGAGGTCCCGGTCCAGCCCGAGCCGGTGGCCGAGACGGCTCCCGTCTACACGCCTCCCACCGACCCGGCCTACACCGTGCCCAGCTACACCGGGCAGGCCGACAGCGCCTGGACCTCGTCGTACGCCCCGACCGGCAGCGTCATGCCCGGTGGCGGCGTGCCGCCGTCGACCTGGTCCTAGCCCCACCCCCTCCGCCACCACCGACCGACGGGACTCGTTGTGAGACTCGAGGGAACGCTCGACGCGTTCAGCCTCCCGGACATCTTCCAGCTGCTCAGCTTCACGAAGAAGACCGGGACGCTGCACCTGCGCAGGGAGTCCGCGCACG
>SCVJ01000117.1 GCA_004322425.1 Chitinophagaceae bacterium | reverse complement strand
CTCGCCCACCTGATCTACCAGGGCCTGATGCTCTGCTTCGCCACCCCCCTGAACAGCCTGTTCCTGCTCTACGTCGCCCTGCTCGGGCTCAGCGTCTGGACGGCGGGGGTCGTCCTCACGCGCATCGACGTACGCGCGCTGCACTCGCGCTGGGATCGCCAATCGCCGGCCCGGCTGGTCGCGTCGGTCCTCGGGACGGTGGCCGTGCTCAACACGGTCGCCTGGGTCGGACGGATCGTGCCGACCATCGGCACCGACGACCCGGCCTCGATCATGGCCGGCTCCGGGCTGACGACCAACCCGGTGATCGTGCAGGACCTCGCGCTGTGGCTGCCGCTCGGGATCGTCGCGGCGGCGCTGCTCTGGAAGCGCACCGCGGTCGGCCACCTGCTGGCCGGGATCGTCCTGGTGATGTGGACGCTCGAGGGCGTCACGGTGGCGACCGACCAGTGGTTCGGCCACCGCGCCGACCCGACCACCGAGTGGGCGACGCTCAGCGCGATGTGGCTCTTCGTCGGGCTGACCGTGGTGACGCTCGTCCCGGCGCTCCTGCACCTGCGCGCGCTGGACCGGCGCCACCACTGATCAGGCGAGCGACTCCAGCAGCAGCGCCTCGGCGAGGCAGGCCCGCTCCCACATGCCCAGGTGCAGCGACTCGTCGATCCCGTGCCAGCGCGAGGCGGGATCGCCCACACCGGTCACGAGCACCGTCGCGCCCGGGTAGGTGCGGGCGAACTCGGCGATGAAGGGGATCGAGCCGCCGATGCCCGCCTCGACGGGTGCGTTGCCGTACGCCGTCTCGAACGCGACGCGGGCCTTGTCGTAGACGTCGCCCGTCGCCTCCAGGGCGAACGCGCCGCCGACCGAGCCCGGCGTCACCTCGACCTGGCAGCCCCACTCGGCGTGAGCCGTCAGGTGGTCGCTCAGCAGCTTGAGGGCGGCGTGCTCGTCGGTGCCGGGCGCCAGGCGCAGGCTGACCTTGGCGCGGGCGCGCGGCAGCAGGACGTTGGAGGCGGCGGCGGTGCTGGGGACGTCCATCCCGAGGACGGCGAGCGCGGGCTTGTGCCACAGCCGCTCCGGGATGCTCCCGGTGCCGATGAGCTGGACGCCCTCGAGCAGCCCGGCGTCGGCGCGGAAGACCTCGACCGTCGGGTCGGGCGCCTGGGACGGGTTCGACGGCAGCCCCTCGACCGCGACGTCGCCGGCCTCGTCGTGCAGCGTCGCGAGCAGGCGGCAGAGCGCGGTGAGCGCGTCCGGGACCGCGCCGCCGAAGACCCCGGAGTGCACCGGCCGCTCGAGCACGCGCACCTCGACGCAGAGGTCGACCAGCCCGCGCAGGCTGGTCGTGAAGGCGGGCACCTCGACCGAGGCGTTGCCGCTGTCGGCGATGACGATGACGTCGGAGCGGAGCAGCTCACGGTGCTCGGCGAGCAGCGCCGGCAGGGTCGGCGAGCCGATCTCCTCCTCGCCCTCGAGGAAGAGCACGACCCCGACCGGCGGCCGTCCGTCGAAGGCGCGCAGCACGGCGAGGTGCATCAGCACCCCCGCCTTGTCGTCCGCAGCGCCGCGGCCGTAGAGCCGGCCGTCGCGCTCGGTCGGGTCGAAGGGCCCGCTCGTCCACTCCTCGGCCGGACCGGTCGGCTGGACGTCGAGGTGCGCGTAGAGCAGCACCGTCGGCGCGCCCTCCGGCGCCGGCCAGGTGGCGACCACCGCCGGCTGCCCGCCGGCCGAGATCACCTGCACGTCAGCGGCTCCCGCCTCACGGGCCAGCTCCGCCGCG
>SCVJ01000280.1 GCA_004322425.1 Chitinophagaceae bacterium | reverse complement strand
GTATGTGGTTGACTCCTTCGTCACCCCCACTGCCCCAGGAGGAACCCGCATGTCCGACGTCCGGATGCTCTCCGTCGAACCCCCGCACGTGGAGCCGCTGGTCCGCCACGGCTACGGCCCGCTCGGCCGCCTCGGCCTGTGGACGTCCGCTCACCTGCGCATCGTGCTGATCGCCTGGGCGGTCGTCGCGGTCGGTCTGGGCGCCTTCGCCCCGAAGGTCGAGCACGCGCTCGCCGGAGCCGGGTGGGAGGCCAGTGGATCCGAGTCGGTCCAGACGCGAGAGCTCGTCGACCGCGAGTTCGGCGGGCAGTCCAGCGGCGCACTGCAGGTCGTCGTGCACGCCCCCGACGGGGCCATCACCGACCCGGCTGTCCAGCAGCGGGTCGACGCCGCCGTCGAGGTGCTGGAGGGTGACGACCGCGTCTCCTCGGTCGTGCCGCCGGTGCCCGGCACGTCGATCTCGCCGGACGGCCACTACGGGCTGCTGGCTGCCGGAGCCGCCGCCGACACGAACGAGATGGTGCGCGCGGCGGACGACCTCAAGGACGAGATCCGCGAGCTGTCCGGCGACGGCGTGACCCTCGCCATGACCGGCTCGAGCGTGCTCTGGTCGGACTTCAACACCGCCAATCGCGACGCGATGATGCGGTCCGAGCTCATCAGCTGGCCGGTGACCCTCACGATCCTGGTGCTGGCCTTCGGGTCTCTGGTCGCCGCCGGCCTGCCGCTGATGCTGACGATCCTGGGTCTCGTGGCTTCTGCCGGCACGCTGTACCTCGGCACGCACGTCGCGGACATCTCGATCTGGGCGATGAACTTCGCGCTGATGTTCGCGCTCGCCCTCGGCATCGACTACGCGCTGTTCATCGTGCACCGGTTCCGTGCCGCGCACTGGGGCTCGCGCGAGGACGTCCGGCACGCCGTCGCCACGACGATGGACACGGCTGGCAAGGCGGTGCTCTTCTCCGGCCTGACGGTGCTGGTCTCGCTTTCGGCGGTGATGCTCGTACCGTCGCCGGCCTTCCGCTCGATGGCACTCGGCATCA
>SCVJ01000279.1 GCA_004322425.1 Chitinophagaceae bacterium | reverse complement strand
GAGGGGCTGCTCGACCTCGACGCTCCGCTGCGCGAGCTGCTGCCCGGCTTCGCGATGCAGGACCCGATCGCCGACCGGCTGCTGTCGGTGCGCGACTGCCTCGCGCACCGGTCCGGACTGCCTCGGCACGACCTGACCTGGTACGCCTTCGAGGGCCGGATGGAGCGGCCGGCGCTGGTGGACGCGATCCGCCACCTCCCGCCGGCGCAGCCGTTCCGGCAGACCTGGCAGTACAACAACCTGCTCTACGTCGCGGCGGGCCTCCTCGCCGGCAGGCTCTGCGGCGGGACGTACGAGGAGGCCGTCCGGGCGCGGCTGCTCGACCCGCTCGGCATGACCCGGACGAGCTTCCGCGTCGCCGACGTCGAGACCGACGCCGACCACTCCCGGCCCTACGTCCTGACCGACGAGGACACCCACGTCGAGGTGCCGTACGCCCACCTCGACCTCCCCGCGCCGGCCGGCTGCCTCAACTCCTGCGCCGAGGACCTCGCACCGTGGCTGATGACGCTGCTCGGTCTGGGCGTCGCCGGCCGACAGCCGCTGCTGTCCGACGAGCTGCTGCGCCAGCTGCGCACGCCGACCATGCCGCTGCCCCCCGGCTCGCTGGGCGGCGGCAGCGGACAGGTCGGCTACGGCCTCGGGGTCGTTCTCGAGGACCACCGCGGCCATAGGGTCGCCCACCACGGCGGCAACATCGACGGCTTCTCCTCACAGGTCCTCGTCGTCCCTGACGCCGGTATCGGCGTCGCCGTGCTCACGAACCTGCACGGCACCCCGCTGCGCGACGTGCTGCCGCTCGTCGTCGTCGACGAGCTGCTCGGGCTCGACCCCGAGCCGCACGGCGAGCGCAGGCACGCGACCTGGAGCGCGATGCGCGAGGGGGCCAAGCAGGCGAAGGCGAACGAGGAGGCCGCGGCGAAGCCGCTCCCGGAGGTGCGACCGGTCCACGACTTCGTCGGCACCTACGCCCACCCCGGCTACGGCGAGCTGGTCGTGGAGCGCGACGGGGACGGACTGCGGGGCTCGTACGGCCGGCTGAGCGGCCCGCTGGCGCACCGGCACCTGGACGTCTACTCGCTGGTGCTCAGCGTCAACGGCGACGAGCTGCGGATCCCGGTGCAGTTCACCGCTGACCTCGAGGCAGACGTCGACGGGCTTCGCATCCC
>SCVJ01000142.1 GCA_004322425.1 Chitinophagaceae bacterium | reverse complement strand
CCGGAGCCCAGGGGGGCGATCAGGTGGTAGCGACCTGCGACCACGCGCTGTCGGGTGTCCACCCTGCCCCTGTCCCCGCGACCGAGGGTCCGTACTCCCCTCGGGCGTCGCGCTCTACGCTCGACAGCGAGATCGTCTCCCCGCCAGGAAGGCCTGCCCCATGACGCGCGCGTCCGAGTCCGGGTTCCCGATCGAGCCGGTGTACGGCCCCGACGACGTGGCGCCGGGCCTTCCCGAGCGGCTCGGCGAGCCGGGCAGCTACCCGTACACGCGCGGCGTCTACGCCTCGATGTACACCGGCCGGCCGTGGACCATGCGGCAGTACGCCGGCTTCGGGACGGCGAAGGAGAGCAACGAGCGCTACCGGCACCTGGTCGCCCAGGGCACCGGCGGGCTGTCGGTGGCCTTCGACCTGCCGACGCAGATGGGCTACGACTCCGACGACCCGGTCGCCTCGGGCGAGGTGGGCAAGGTCGGCGTGGCGATCGACTCGCTCGAGGACATGCGGATCCTGTTCGACCAGATCCCGCTCGACCAGGTCTCCACGTCGATGACCATCAACGCGCCGGCCTCGGTGCTGCTGCTGCTCTACGCGCTGGTCGCGGAGGAGAACGGCATCTCCGGGGACAAGCTGACCGGCACGATCCAGAACGACGTGCTCAAGGAGTACATCGCCCGCGGCACCTACATCTACCCGCCGGCGCACTCGCTGCGGCTCATCACCAACATCTTCGAGTACTGCCGGACCGAGCTGCCGCGCTGGAACACGATCTCGATCTCCGGCTACCACATGGCCGAGGCCGGGGCGACGCCCACGCAGGAGATCGCGTTCACGCTCGCCGACGGCATCGAGTACGTCCGGGCTGCCGTGAACGCCGGGCTCGCCGTCGACGACTTCGCCCCGCGGCTCGCCTTCTTCTTCGTCAGCCGCACGACGATCCTCGAGGAGGTCGCGAAGTTCCGTGCGGCGCGTCGGATCTGGGCGCGCGTCATGAAGGAGGAGTTCGGCGCCAAGGACCCCAAGTCGATGATGCTGCGCTTCCACACGCAGACCGCCGGCGTGCAGCTCACCGCGCAGCAGCCCGAGGTCAACCTCATCCGCGTGGCCGTGCAGGGCCTCGCCGCGGTCTTCGGCGGCACGCAGTCGCTGCACACCAACTCCTACGACGAGGCGATCGCGCTGCCGACGGTCAAGGCCGCGACGCTGGCCCTGCGCACCCAGCAGGTGCTGGCGTACGAGACCGACGTGACGGCGACGGAGATCGGAAGAG
>SCVJ01000097.1 GCA_004322425.1 Chitinophagaceae bacterium | reverse complement strand
CCGATCTTTGGTGAGCAGCGCGGCGACCAGGTCGGGCCGGCCGGGGAGAGCGCGCAGGAAGGCCGCCTGCCCGAGCGTGCTGCCGTCGTGGGCGAGCAGCCGGCGCCCGTCCCACTCCGGCAGGATCCAGCCGAGGCCCCAGCTGTCGCCGAACGTCCAGCGGTCGGGGACGGGGACCTGCGGGGTGCGCATCGCACGGGCGGACTCGGGCGACAGGACCCGGCTCCCTCCTGCCGTGACCCCGTCCGCGAGGTGCATGCGCGCGAACGCGACGACGTCACGCGCCCGAGCGTGGATGAGCCCGGCCGGTCCGGCGTTCCGCGCCAGGCCCCACATCGGTGCCACGACAGGGGACGCTGCACCCGGCGGCGTGACGTGCCCGGCCGCGGCACCCCACAGCAGCGCCTCCTCGGGCAGCGTGCCGGCTGCCTCCAGGCCGAGGGGCTGGAAGAGCCGCTCGCGCAGGACCTCGTCCCACGTCGCGTCCCGGAGCACCTCGACGAGCCGACCCAGCAGCACGTAGCCGGCGTTGCAGTAGCTCATGGTGGCGCCGAGCGGATGGCTGGCGGGCAGGTCCGCCATGAGCGCGACGAACCTCTCCAGGCAGTCGTCGCCGCGACCGGTGTCGGGGAAGAAGTCGCCGGCGATGCCGCTGGTGTGCGCGAGCAGGTGCCGAGCCGTGACCTGCTGCGTCAGCTCCGGATGTGCCAGGGCGACGTCCGGCAGGTAGCGGATGATCGGCGCGTCCAGGTCGAGGAGCCCGTCGTCGACGAGCTGCATCGCGAGGGTCGCCGTCCAGACCTTCGTGATGCTGCCGATCTGGAACACGCTGTCGGTGGTGACCGGCTGCGCCGTCCGCGTGCTGAGCACCCCGGTCGCCGCTTCGAGCAGCTCATCTCCCTGGGCGATGGCGAGGGAGGCGCCGACGACGCCGTGCTCGGCGGCCAGCGCCGAGAGCCGGTCCTGCCAGAGCTGCTGATCGAGCGCCATGGTTCTCCTCGGAGGTGGCCGCCACCTCGTCCGGTGATAACGCGTTATCACGCCGATAACGCGTTACTATCGGGACCGCCGGGGCGGGTGTCAAGGGAGGTCGTACGTGACGCAGCTGCTGACCTCGCGCACCCGCGGTGGCGCGGACACGCGCGAGCGGCTGCTCCAGGCGGTGACCGAGCTGCAGGCGGAGAGCGGCTGGGCCGCCTGCACCCTGAAGGCCGTCGCGACCCGGGCCGGCCTGACGACCGGGGCGGTCTACTCGACGTTCGGCAGCCGAGGAGCGCTGCTCGCCACGTGGATCGTGCGCCGTGTCGAGCCGTACGGGTTCCCGGCCGACGAGCCCTCTCTCGACGCCGCGGTCGCGTCCTTCGCCCGCGGCTACTACGCCCAGACGCAGACCGCCGAGGGCATCGAGCTCGTGACGATGCAGCTCGACCTCGTGCGGCAGGCGGCCACCGACGCCGCGCTGGCCGACGCGCTGAGCGAGGGGTACGCGCTGCTGCTCGGCGACCTCGTCGCCGGCCTCGACGCGCGAGGCGCGGCGGTCGACAGCCTCAGCACCGAGCAGCTCGCCCGTCGGCTCGTCGCGGTCCTGCAGGGGCTGCTGATCCAGAAGCTCGCGTTCGCCCCAGCCGTGGAGGAGCAGGACTTCGTCGACGCCGCCCGCGCC
>SCVJ01000110.1 GCA_004322425.1 Chitinophagaceae bacterium | reverse complement strand
CACCTGCGGCGACGGGCAGGCCGCGCTGGAGTTGATCGCGGGACCGGACGACAGGCCGGAGCTGATCTTGCTGGATATCAACATGCCGGAAATGGACGGGCTCGAATTCGTGCGCCATCTGGTCGGGCGGCAATATGTTGGCGGTCTCATCCTGATCAGCGGCGAGGATGAGCGGACGTTGCAGGCGGCGGAGAAGCTGGCCGGGGCGCATAAAATTAATGTGTTGGGGTATTTGCGCAAACCCGCCACGCCGGATGGACTGGCGGCGTTGCTCGGGAAGTTGACGCCCCAAACGCAAGGCGCGCCCCGCGCGGCGAAAAAAACGTATGGCGCGGAGGCGTTGCGCGCGGCCATTGCCGCGGGCGAATTGCTTAATTATTACCAACCCAAGGTGATGGCGGCCACGGGGCGCGTGATGGGCGTGGAAGCCCTGGTGCGCTGGCATCACCCGCAGGATGGCATTGTGCTTCCCGATCAGTTCATCGGCGTGGCGGAAGAAAACGGCCTGATAGACGACTTGGCCAAGGTGGTGTTAGGCAACGCATTTGCCCAAGCCAGGCTTTGGCAGGAAATGGGGGTGATGCTGCACATGTCCATCAACCTGTCGATGGATAATTTGGCCACGCTGGATTTCCTGGATGTGATTGTCGATCTTGCGGCGCGGGCGGGTGTCCCGCCGCAGATGGTGGATCTGGAGGTGACCGAAACGCGCCTGATGGAAGACATCCGCACCCCGCTTGAAATCCTGTCCAGGCTGCGCCTGAAACGTTTCCGCATTTCGATAGACGATTTCGGTATTGGCAATTCTTCTCTGGCGCAGTTGCGCGACATCCCCTTCGACGAACTCAAGATCGATCAAAGTTTCGTGCACGGCGCCTGGGGTAACGAAAAGTTGTGGGCGATGTTCGACTCCAGCCTCGGCCTGGCCAAACAACTCAAGATGGAGGTCGTGGCGGAGGGGGTCGAAGACCGGGCCGATTGGGATTTTGTGCGCAATAGGGGGTGCGATATCGCGCAGGGATATTTTATTGCCAAGCCTATGCCCGCAGCCGATATCCCGGCATGGATACAGTCCTGGCAGCAGGCCTACCCGCATTCGAACAGACGTGTTTAGCGGTATCTGACGCCATGGCCCATCCCGCACCGAGCGCAAAAATCTTGATCGTGACCGACGTTGCCGGTGACGCCGAGATGGTGAAAGGCGTTTTGAGGGACGCGTTCGATCACGTGTATTTTTCCACCGATGCGGATGCGGCCGCGGCGGACTTTGTGTTGCGCCAGCCCGATGTGCTGGTGCTGGCGTTTAATAGCCTGGAAAAATCGGAACGCTATTATTTGAGCCTGTACCGTTTCTGCGAGGAGGTGCATCGGCACCCGCACCGCACCGTGATCCTGTGCAACAAGGACGAAGTGAAGCGCGCGTCCGAGTTGTGCATGAAGGATATTTTTGACGATTACATTCTGTTCTGGCCGATGACGTTCGATTCGCCGCGGCTGATCATGTCCGTCCACAACGCGCTGCGCGAGTTGTCCGCGCTGAATTCCGGCGGGCCATCGGCGGCCGAGTTTGCCGCCCAGGTGCGCCACCTGCCTGAAATGCAGGCGAAACTGGCGCAACAGGTCGCGCAAGGCGACCGGTATGTCGAAGATTCCAGCCGCGCCATGGAGCAGGCCGAACGGAAAATCGGCGTTGCGCTGGACGGGTTGTCGCGGCGCTTCATCGCGGGTGAACTCACGGGTGCGGTCGAGGTGAAAAACGCCGACGGGCTGGAAAAGGAAATCGGCCGCTTCAAGCGCGAGGAGGTCGGGGCGCATTTCCACGCCGCCGCCGCATCCGCCCAACCCCTGAAACAGTGGGCGCAAGAAATCGGGCTGGAATCCGGGCTCCTGCTGGAGTCGGCGCGCTCGCTGAATGCGATGGTCGAGCGTATCCGGCCTACCGTGCTGATCGTGGACGACGACGAGTTCCAGCACAAGCTGGCCGGCAAGCTGTTGGCAGGGGGAAACTTCAACCTCGTTTTTGCCGGGGACGGTTTCAAGGCGCTGAGCTTGCTGCGCAAGATACGGGCGGATGTCATCCTCATGGATGTCATGATGCCCAATATGGACGGGATAGAAACCACGCGGCACATCAAGTCCGTGCCCCAGTTCGCCAAAATCCCGGTGATTATGATTACCGGCAAGAGCGAGGGGCAGGTTGTGATCGATAGCCTGAAAGCGGGGGC
>SCVJ01000059.1 GCA_004322425.1 Chitinophagaceae bacterium | reverse complement strand
GAGGTCACCTTCCCCGCCGGGCTGTCGGACGCCGAGCGGCAGGTGCTGCGCGAGCGCACGCACCGCGAGGCCCGCGCCGCCGCACGCCTCGAGCACCCCAGCGCGGTCACGGTCTACGACGTGGTGGAGGAGGAGGACGACCCGTTCCTGGTCATGGAGCTGGTCGACGCCCCCACGCTGGCCGAGGTGATCCGCAGCGGCGGGCCGCTGACCCCGCAGCGCACGGCGCAGATCGGGCTCGACCTGCTCGGCGCGCTCGAGGCCGCCCACGCCCAGGGCATCCTGCACCGCGACGTGAAGCCCGCCAACGTGCTGGTCCGTGGCGACGGCAGGGTGGTGCTCACCGACTTCGGCATCGCCACGGCCACGGGCGACTCCTCGATCACGCACACCGGGATGCTGCTCGGCTCGCCCGCCTACATCGCGCCGGAGCGCGCCCGGGGCGAGCAGCCCGGACCGCCGTCCGACCTGTGGTCGCTCGGGGCCACTCTCTTCACGGCGGTCGAGGGCACGCCGCCGTACGACGCCGGGGAGGCGCTCCTCACGGTCACCGCCGTCGTCACCGGCGAGCACGCGCCGTTCGCGGCGGCCGGCCCTCTCGAGCCGGTGCTCGAGGCGCTGCTCGAGAAGGACCCGGCCGCTCGCCTGGACCTCCCGGCCGCGCGGCGCCTGCTCACCCCGATCGCGGCGCGGTCGCCGGTGCCCGGCACGAAGGTGCTGCCCGCCCCGCCGGCAGGGACCCGCCGTGCCGAGCGCACGACCGCCGTCCCCCTCGTCCGCCCGTCGGAGCGCCGGCGGCCCGGGTGGCTGCTCCCCGCCCTGCTGGCCCTCGCCGTCGTGATCGCCGCGGCCGGGGTGCTGCTCGCGACCACCGCCGACGAGCCCGGCACGTCGACCGCCGCGCCCGAGGTCAGCGCCTCGCCGTCCGCGCCCGCTGCCTCCGAGCCTGAGGCGTCGGCGCCCGGCCCCTCCGAGCCGGCGACACCCGACGCCGCGGCGCTGCCGGCCGGCTGGACCACCGACACCGGCGCCGCCGGCTGGACCGTGGCCCTGCCGCCCGGCTACGAGCAGACGCGCGAGGGCGAGTACGTCCAGGCGGACACGGGCCGGACGCTCCGCATCGACAGCGGTCCGGGCAAGCCCGACGCGGTCGCCGACCGGCGGGCGCAGGCGGAGGACTTCGAGCGCCGTCACCCGTCGTACGAGAAGATCCGGATCGACGCGGTGGACTACCGCGGCTACGAGGCGGCCGACTGGGAGTTCACCTACAGGGGCCTGCACGTCCTCAACCGGGTCTTCGTGGTGGACGGCCAGGGCTACTCGCTCTACCTCCAGGCGCCGCAGCGCGACGCCGAGGGCGTGCGGCAGGACCTCGTCGCCGTCGCGGAGCGCTTCGAGCCCGCCTGAGGCGCGATGTGCACCACCCGGCGCATGATCGCCGGGGTGGAAGGGGTAGGCAGGAGGCGTGGATCCCCAGGGACGGCTCGTCGCGGGGCGCTACCGGCTGCTCTCCCCGCTCGGCACGGGCGGGATGGGCACGGTCTGGCGCGCCGAGGACGTCGTGCTCGGCCGGCACGTCGCCGTGAAGGAGGTCACGTTCCCGCACGGCCTGTCGGACGAGGACCGGGACGTGCTGCGCGAGCGGACCCGCCGCGAGGCGCGCGCCGCCGCCCGGCTGGACCACCCGAGCGCGGTCACCGTCTACGACGTCGTCGAGGAGGACGGCGCGCCGTACCTCGTCATGGAGCTGGTCGACGGTCACACGCTCTCGCAGGTCGTGCGCTCCGACGGGCCGCTCACCCCGCAGCAGACGGCGCGCATCGGGCTGTGCCTGCTGGGCGCGCTCGAGGCCGCGCACGCGCGCGGCATCGTGCACCGAGACGTCAAGCCCGGCAACGTGCTGCTGTCGGACCTGGACGGCGCCCTGGA
>SCVJ01000099.1 GCA_004322425.1 Chitinophagaceae bacterium | reverse complement strand
AGGGCAACCCCTGGGCCCTGGTCGTGCTCGAGGACCTCGAGGGCGCGGTCGAGGTGATGTTCTTCCCGCAGAGCTACGTCAACGCCGCGGTCCACCTGGTCGAGGACGCGGTGGTGCTCGTACGAGGACGCGTCGACAAGCGCGACGAGATGCCGAAGCTCATCGGCAACGAGATCACCGTCCCGGACCTCTCGGTCGGGCCGCGCGGGCCGGTCGTGGTGTCCATCCCGACGCCGCGCTGCACCCCACCGGTGGTCGAGCGCTTCAAGGAGGTGCTGGCCGCGCACCCCGGCACCACCGATGTCCACCTGCAGCTCGTGGGCTCCGGCAAGACCACGCTGGTCAAGCTCGACGACCGGCTCCGGGTGACCGCCACGCCGGCGCTGTTCGCCGACCTCAAGGCCCTGCTCGGCACCGGCTGCCTGCCGAGCGGTGCATGAAGAGGGCCCGCCACGCCCGGCGAACGGCTAGCGTGCTCGCGTGGAACGCGTCATCCGACCGGCAGCGCCGGGAGCCCGAGCAGCGGCCGTCGGCGAGCTGCGGCTGTGCGCCGGGACGCTCGTGGTCGAGCACCCCGACCAGGTGCTGCTCGACTACCTCGACGTCCGCAACGGCTACGCCTACCCCGCCTACGACCGGCTGATCACCAACGGGTCCGCCCAGCTCGTCGACGGCGACCTGCTGGCCCCGGCGCTGATCGGCGTGCACATCGACGCCGGGCGCTTCTCGCTGCTGCGCGAGATGCTGCCCGCCCTCGAGGCTGTCGCCGACCTGCCCGAGGTGCCGCTGCACGAGGCCGACGAGGACCACGTGCTGTGCGTGGCGGGGCTGTTCGGGATCCTCGACGAGCCGCGCTACGCCGGCCGCGGCGTCCGCGGCACCGTCGTGTCGAAGGTGCTGCACCGCAAGCGGCCCGACCTGGTCCCGCTCTACGACTCCCGCATCTTCGAGGCCTACACCGCACCGGGTGCGCTGCCGCGCTCGACCGACCGGGCGTGGGCGGACTTCATCGCCGACCTCTGCCGGCAGATGCGCGACGACCTGCAGGCCGAGTCCGAGGCGTTCGACGTGCTGGAGCAGCTCGCCGCCGAGGAGGGCTTCCCGGTCACCCGGCTGCGGATCCTCGACATCCTCGTCTGGCGGACCGCCGACCTCTGGCACTGACCCCGCCGCGGGTCACCGCTCCCGCCGTCGCCCCCGTCGCCCACCTCGCTGATCATCCGCAGCATCGCCGTCGTCAGCGCTCTGACCAACCGCCTACGACGGCGATCGTGCGGATGATCAGCGGCAGTCAGGCGGTGCCGCTGCGCTCGGCGAGCAGCCGGCCGAGCTCGACCGCGACCTGCGGGTCCGCGGTGGGACGGGCGCCGTACGCGAGCAGCCACGTGGTCGCCCCGGCCCGGAAGCGCAGCGTGACCAGCTCGCCGTCGCCGCCCTCGCCCGGCAGCGGCTGGCGGCGCACCTGCGACTGGTCGCCGACGGTCGGCACCTCCACCACCTCGCCCGAGGAGCCGGCGAGGTCGCCGCTCAGGTCGGCCTCGGCGCCGGCCGCGTCGCGGAACCGCACCACCACCACGGACAGCACCCGCCCGTCGGTCGGGTGGGCGTACTGCGCGACGTAGGCGCCGGAGAAGCCG
>SCVJ01000278.1 GCA_004322425.1 Chitinophagaceae bacterium | reverse complement strand
GCGAGCGCAGCACCGGGTCGTCTCCGCCGGCGCTGCCGAGCCACTGGCTTAGTGTCGCGAGCAATTCGTCCTGCCCGACGTTACGCGCGGTGCGGACATAGGGTGCGGCAAGCGCCTGTCGGCGCAGTTCGGCGGCCTGCTCGGCGCGGGTGACGGGGTTGGCAGTAACGATCTGCACGGTTACCCGCCCCGCGATCGCGTCCCCGATGTTGTTCGCGGCGCGCGCCAGCCCGACCCCCGCACCCGCCGCGAGCAGGGTGAGCATCATCAGGATCGCGATCACCCACGGCGTCGGCCCCGACAGGCGGCGGTCGGGCAGCAGGCGGCGGTGCTGGACGGGAACGCGCGGAATGATCAAGACGTCACACCTTGTTCGCTGGCGGATAGCGCAGCGCCCCGGTCGGGTCGGCGAGCCGCCCCTTTTCCAGCCGCATCATCTGGGCATTGTCGATGCGGCTGATCAGGTGGATGTCGTGGGTCGCGACGACGACGGTGGTGCCGAGCCGGTTGAGCGCCTCGAACAATCCGAGCAGGCGCATCGCCATTTCAGGGTCGACGTTGCCCGTTGGTTCATCGGCGACGAGTAGTTGCGGGCGCGCGATCACCGCGCGCGCGATCGCGACGCGCTGCTGCTCGCCGCCCGACAGCGTCGCCGGGCGCGCATGGGCACGGTCGTCGAGTCCGATCCAGCTCAGCATTTCGCCGACCGGACCCGACAGATCCTCTTCGCTGACCCCGGCGATGCGCAGCGGCAGCGCGATATTGTCGCGGGCGCTCAAATGCGGGATCAGCCGGAAGTCCTGGAACACCACCCCGATGCGGCGGCGAAAACCGGGCAGGCGCTGGCGCGGCATCGACACCAGATCCTCGCCGAACAGCCGCACCAGGCCACGGCTCGGGCGCTGCGCCAGATAGAGCATCTTCAAAAGCGACGTCTTGCCCGCACCCGACGGGCCGGTGAGGAAATAGAAGCTGCCGGGTTGCAGGTTGAAGCTGATGTCGGCGAGAACCTCGGCGTCGGGGCCGTAGCGCAGCCCGACGCGGTCGAATTCGACCATCGCGCCGCCGGGGCGCGGGCCGGCGCTGTCCGTCATGG
>SCVJ01000277.1 GCA_004322425.1 Chitinophagaceae bacterium | reverse complement strand
CTCACGCAGATGCGCGACGACGGTCGCCGGCACGCGCTGGCCCTGGTCACGAGCGCCTTCCCCTCCTACAGCGGCTGCCGGCAGTACCGGGAGGACTGGTGGCGCGCACGCGCCGAGGTGGGCGAGGGAGCGCCCCTCGTCACCAAGCTCCGGCACTACTGGGCCGAGGACGGGTTCCTCTCCGCCGTCACGCGCGCCGTCGCCGCCACGCAGCCCGCCCCGGACGCTCACCTGGTCTTCACGGCCCACTCCATCCCCGTCGTCATGGCGCAGACGAGCGGCCCGCCCGACGCGAGAGGGGCGTACGTCGCTGCGCTCGAGCAGGCTGCCGCCCGCGTCGCGGAGCGGCTCGGGGGCGGGCACCGCTGGGACCTGGCCTTCCAGTCGCGCAGCGGTCCGCCGGAGGTCCCCTGGCTGGAACCCGACGTCGGCGACCACCTGCGGGCGCTGCACGAGCAGGGCGTGCGTGAGGCGGTGATGGTGCCGATCGGCTTCACGAGCGACCACGTCGAGGTGCTCTACGACCTGGATCTGCAGGCGCAGCAGCAGGTCTCGCACCTCGAGGGGTTCGTCGTCAAGCGGGCTGCGACGGTCGGCACCGACCCGGAGTTCGTCGCGATGCTCCGCGACCTGGTCGTCGAGCGACTGGCCGGCGGGGAGCAGCGGTCACACGGCGCCGTCGCGACGCACGACCGCTGCCCGGTCGGCTGCTGTCCGCCCCCGCCGCCACGCCGATAGCGTTCCGGCTCATGCAGACGTGGTGGCGGGATGCCGTCGTGTACGAGGTCTACGTCCGGTCGTTCGCCGACAGCGACGGAGACGGGGTGGGCGACCTGGACGGCGTGCGGGCCCGGCTGCCGCACCTGGTCGACCTGGGCGTCGACGCGATCTGGCTGACGCCGTTCTACCGCTCCCCGATGGCGGACCACGGCTACGACGTCGCCGACCACACCGACGTCGACCCGCTGTTCGGCGACCTGGCGGCCTTCGACCGGCTGCTCGCCGACGCGCACGCCTCCGGGATCCGGGTGATCGTCGACGTCGTCCCGAACCACACGTCGGTCGCGCACCCGTGGTTCGTCGAGGCGCTGGCAGATCCCACCTCGCCGCTGCGGGACCGCTACGTCTTCCGCGACGGTCAGGGCCCTGGTGGCACGGAGCCGCCGAACAACTGGAGCAGCGTGTTCGGCGGACGGGCCT
>SCVJ01000276.1 GCA_004322425.1 Chitinophagaceae bacterium | reverse complement strand
GAGGACGATCGCGATCCAGGGCAGCTCGCCGCTCGCGACGGTCAGGACCAGCACCGCGACGAACGCGACGGCGACCGCGACCCACTGCGCCCGGCGCAGCCGCTCGCCCAGCACCACCACGCCGAGCAGCACCGTCACGAGCGGGTTCATGAAGTAGCCGAGCGAGGTCTCGACCACCCGGTCCGTGGTGACGCCGTAGATGTAGACGCCCCAGTTCAGGGCGATGACCACCGCGGCGAGGGCGAGCCTGGCGAGCCGACCGCGGTCGGCCACGACCGCGGCGACCCTGCCGAGGCGACGGGTGGCGGCGAGCAGGAGGACCACGACGGCCAGCGACCACAGCACCCGGTGGGCCAGGACCTCGAGCGAGCCGGACGGCTCCAGCAGCGGCCAGTAGAGAGGGAACAGCCCCCACATGAGGTAGGCACCGGTCCCGAGCAGGACGCCCCGGCCGGGAGCTGTCATGCACTGGACGCTAGTCGCCGCCGCAGCCGGCGGGGACGCAGCACAGACCGGCGTACTGCGCTGTCACGACGGAGGTCTCGTCCGCGACGAGCGGACCGGTGCGAGCGCCAGGCCGTTCGGCTGCCCGGCGAGGGTGAGGGCAGGATCGAGGCATGTCGTCGCTGCTGGACCTGCCCTGCCTGCCGGAGAGCCGGCTGCCGCCGGAGCTCGCCGCCCGGCTGCCCGCGACGACCCCGGGCCCGCCGTGGGAGTGCGAGGTGCGGGCCGTGGTGTGGCTGCAGCGGGCGCCGTCGCCGCTGCCGAGCAGCTCGCGGTTCGCCGGCCGGGTGCGACCGGTGACCCTGGGCGCGGTCGTCGACTACCTCTCGTCGCCGGTCGGGCCCTACCGCGAGGTCTTCGCCGGGCCGCTGCTGCGCGGGACGCTGCTGCCCGTCGTGCACATCCCCTTCATCGCCGTCGACTCGCTGCCGTCGGTGCACGGCGGGCGCGCGCACTGGGCGCTGCCGAAGACGACCGCCTCCTTCACCGGTGACGTGGGGTCGTCGGTGACGGCCACCGGCGAGGGCTGGTCGGTGTCGGTCGGCGCCCGGGCCCGCGGCCCCCGGCTGCCGCTGCGCGGACCGCTGCGGTCGGCGCAGGACGAGCGGCGTACGACCGTCTCGCTGCGGGGGCGCGGCCGCCCGGCGTGGGTCCACGTGGCCGCGTCCGGGCTCACGCTCG
>SCVJ01000275.1 GCA_004322425.1 Chitinophagaceae bacterium | reverse complement strand
TACGACTCACCTGTCCAGGGCCTGTCCCGGACCCTGACCCGAGACGTGACGGTGCACGACACCCGGATGGACGCCGGCGACACCGTCCTGCTCCTGTTCGGATCGGCCAACCGCGACGACCGGGCGTTCGCCGACCCCGACACCTTCGACATCACGCGGCACAGCGACCGGCAGGTCGCGTTCGGGCACGGGATCCACTTCTGCCTCGGTGCCTCCCTCGCCCGGCTGGAGGCCCGCATCGCACTCGGCGGTCTGCTCCGCCGGATCCCCGATTGGCAGGTGGACCTCGACAACGCAACCCGGCTGCGGTCCGGACCCATCCGCGGCTACTCCGCCCTCCCTCTCACCTGGTGAGCACGCGTCAACGCAGACTCGGCACGGCTGTCCCGACCGTGATCGGCTCGGGCTGCGTGCGCGGAGCCGGCCAGGCAGCAGCGCTGGCCCGATCCGGCGTTCAGCGCTGGTAGGCGACCAGCGCGTTGCCCGCCGCGACGTAGACGGTGTTGCGGGCGACGGCGATGCCGCTGCTGGTCACGGCGACGGCCGGCTGCCCGGAGTCCGCGAGGACCGGGCGGCGGAGCAGGGGTAGGCCGGTGGAGGCGTCGAACGCGTCGACGAAGCCGTTGCCGTCGACGGTGTACGCGACGCCGTTGGCGACCGTCGTCGACTGGTAGTGGACGCCGTCCGCGACGGGGCTGGCCCAGCCGAGCGCGCCGTCGTCACGGCCCCGCGAGAGCATGACGCCGCCAGGGGTCCCGACACCGAGGATCGAGCTGCCGTCGAAGGCGGTCGCTGCGGCGTTGCACGCGGGACACGATGCGCCGAATGCCGCCTGCCAGGCCGGCGCCATCGAGCCGGCGTCGGCGACGTGGTAGACCCCGGACTTCTGCAGGTCGCCGATCAGCAGCCGACCGGAGCTGTCCCGGAACAGGTTCGGCGGCGCCCCGAAGTCGAGGTCCAGCTGCAGGCACGGCGCGCTGTTGCCCACCACCAGCTGCAGCGCGGGCTCCTCGCCGACGGCGTCGCACACCGGCTCGACCAGATCACGGAACGCCGGCGAGAGCTGGTCGATGTCGCCCTTGTACGACCCCACGATGTCGCCGAAGGTCGGTCCGCGGTTGAGGTCGACCTTGATGATCGCGTTGGTGTTCGGGTGCTCGATCTTCTTGCTGTACGGGTT